>CAYNDS010000195.1:2681-8411 GCA_964395885.1 uncultured Solibacteraceae bacterium
ATCGCCTTCGAGCGCGCCAACCCCGGCGCCGTGGGCATGTTCGTCATGCTGGCCGGAGGCGATCAGAACCCCAACCCGCGCAGCAAAGCGGAACTGGCCGTGCAGCACGGCGAGACACTTGCGGCGGCCGTGACGACAGTGCTGAAGGGTGCACTGCGCCCTGTCCGAGGTCCCGTGCGCGCGACTTTTCAGACCACGGAACTGGCGTTCGCACCCCACTCGCGGGAAGACTTCGAGAAGGAACTGCAATCGCCCGTAGCGGCGCGCGTCCGGCGGGCGAAGGAAATGCTGAAAGCCTACGACGAGCGTCGCCCCGTCCGAACCGTGCAGTATCCGATCCAGGCGATACGGCTCGGCAAGGGTGTCACCTACGTCGGATTGGGTGGCGAGTTGGTCGTGGGCTATAGTCTGCGCACAAAGGCCGAGTTTCCCGGCGAGGACACGATTGTCGCCGGGTATTCGAACGACGTGATGTGCTACATCCCGACGAAGAAGATCGTCGAGGAGGGCGGATACGAGGCTGTCGACAGCATGGCCTACTACGGAATGCCTGGTGCGTTTGCTCCCGATGTGGAGGAGCGTGTCATGGGCGGTGTCCGCAAGGCGCTGAAGACGGTGGGCCGCACGCGGTGAGCCGGAAGCGGGAGGTGTTCGGCGCAATTGAAGCCGGCGGGACGAAGTTCATCTGCGCGGTCGGCACCGGACCGGATGACCTGTTGCTCGCGCCGCGCATTGCGACGCGTTCTCCGGAAGAGACGCTGCGCGACGTGATCAGCTTCTTTGCCGGGCACCGGCTGAAGCGGCTGGGCGTGGGCTCCTTCGGGCCGGTCGATCTGAAGCAGGGGCGAATTGCGGCGACCACGCCAAAGATCGAATGGCGCGGCGTTCCGCTGCGCCGCATCCTGCAAAACGCCCTCGACGTTCCCGTGGCACTGGATACCGATGTGAATGCGGCAGCCTTGGCGGAGCATCGCTGGGGCGCGGCGAAAGGTGTCCGCAACTTTGTCTATCTCACCGTGGGAACCGGCATCGGCGGCGGGGCGATGGTGGACGGCAAGCTGGTGCACGGTTTGCTCCATCCGGAGATGGGCCACCTGCGGATCCCGGGTGAGGGCCGCGGCATCTGCCCGTCGCATGAAGACTGCTGGGAGGGCTACGCGTGCGGCCCGGCCATCGCGCAACTGGGCAGCGCGAACACAGCGCGATACCTGGCGCTGGGCATCGTCAACGTCGCTTCCGTTCTATCGCCGGAATTGATCATTCTCGGCGGAGGCGTGATGAAGACGCCCGGGCTGCTGACCAGCGTGCGGGCGCTGCTGCGCAAGGAGACGTACGCGCCGATGCCGAAACTGGTGCGCCCGGCGCTGGGCGATCGGGCCGGCGTGCTGGGCGCCATTGCCCTGGCTAGCGATAAAACGGCTGCTTGATCCAGCGCGCGCCGTAGTGCGGCTCCGGCTGGCCGGCTTCCAGCGCTCCCAAGTCCGGCGCCTTGCCCGCGAAACCGTCGTTCACGGTCGCAAGCGCGACGCCGGCGTCCACGGCCTTTCCCTTCGGATTCAGCCGGAAGTTCAGATCCATTGCGTGATAGATCGCATGGCGCGCGGCCGGGTCCGGCGCCTTCATCCGCTCGAAGATGTCGAAGTCCACTTCGATGCCGTGCCGTTCCTGTCCGGTCGCCTCGCGCAATGCCGCCAGAGTGGGGAACGTCTTCCAGTCCGACGCTTCCGGCTCATAGAGCCGCTGTCCCGCCTTCGGCCACAGCCAGGAGTACTGCTCCGTGACACCGCGGTTCGGACGGAAGCCGTTATAGTCATTCGACGAATAACTCGTCGCATGGGCAAAGGTCGCCACGCCACGGTCCGTACGGTCCGTACCCAGGAATAAATTGTTCCGGAAATGCGAATTGGAGTACGGGTCGCGAATGATATGTTCGCCGACGATCGTGTTATGGAACAGGTAAATTCCGGCAGGCTTCGCCGATAACTTAAACGCGACGCCGCTCCAGACGTGATAGAGCAGGTTCCGGACAAAGTACGCCGGTCCGCCGAAGACCGGCTGGGAACTGTACCCGCCGTGCGCCGCGTTCACGCCGCGATTCCGCATCACGCGAATGTTATGGACGCCGCCGTCGGTCTCCACGTAATCGTCGCCCAGCACGTGCATGTCGTTTTCGAGGATGTCGATCGAGACGCCGCGAAGGAGACGATCCGCCTCCGGTGTGCCGTAAGTGGAGACTCCGATCGCGTCATGGAAGTACGCGACCGAATTGTGTTGGATGACGTGGCCGGAGCCGTAAACCTTAATGCCGTAGTAGCTGCGCAGCTCATGGGCGCCATAGATGCCGGGATTGCTCCAGCCGATCAGCCGCGTGCGATCATCGCGACCCAGGATGACGTTATCGGAGAGGAAGAAATTCGTCGAGCCCGCGAATTCCGTATAGATGCCCATCCCGACGTTCTCCATGCGGCAGTTCCGGATCGTCAGCCCCTTCGCCCCGATCACGTTCTTCTGGCCGGCGAAAAATGCGATGTCGGCATTGCGAATCGCAAGCCCATCAAAAATGTGGTGCTCCGTCGCCATAATGTCGAACAGGCGGCTGGTTCCCGCGCCGTCGAAAATCACCTCACCATCCCCGGCGGCCTTGATCGTGATCGGGCGCTCGGCCGTGCCCTTCAGCGTGAGTAAGTAGGTGCCGTCAAACGGAGCCATCAGCGGATCAACATAGTTCCAGCGGTCGGACTTGTACATTCCGGCGTGCACCAGGATCACGTCGCCGGGCTGCACCTTCCGTTCCCAGACCATGTTCCAGTCGCCGAGTCCGGCGCCATAGTAGGCCTGCATGATCCCGGTGAAGGAAGGCTCCAGCCGCGTGCCCTTGTAGTCGGGCGGATACACGTGGAGAGTGCGGCCGCCGGTGTAGGGCTGCGGTTCTACGCGGGTGCGGACGCGGTGGACTTGCACGGCCTGCCCTTCCACACCGTCCGGATCCTTCATCGTGAACTCGCACTCGTACTCGGTGCCCGGCTTGACGTTTAGAATGCTCCCGGCAAATCCGTGCGGCACGATGTACTCCAGGTTTTCGCGGCGGCGGTAGACCATCTCTCCGCCGATGCGCAACAGCGGCAATGCGGGCCGCCACGCTGATGCGCCGGCTTCCCGGAAACGCACTTCGACCGTCGCGTTCCGATTGTCATCGCCGGCGATGTCCCATTCAAAGCCCATGTTTTCGAGCGTCGGCGGTTCGACGATGAACCGGCCGGGCTGAACGGAGTTTGCGGCAAGCAGCGGAAGCGCCGCGGAGAGGAGGTAAAGAGAGCGCACCATGGTTCCCGCGTATTCTATATCCGAGTCCGTCGCCGAGCGCCGAGGTCCCCGCGCGGCCCGAGCGTTGGACCCGAGAGTTGGACTCGATCACTGGAGAAGACCTGATGCCGCACCCGTTGCCGAAGGAAGTTCGTTCCGCCGTCACCCGCTTCTCGCGAGAGCTGCGAGGGTTTCAGAAGGATGCCGCCGGGCGAGAGCTTGTCGCGGGATTGCAGCGCTTCAGCCGCGCGGGCGGGCGTACGCGGTCGGACCTGGAGCAGACTCCGCTAGCCCTCAACGAGTGGCTGCTGCGGTTGCCGCAGGAGCTTCTCGAAGTGGAAGATTCCGGGTGGCTGCAACTGGAAAAGTTGGACCTTCAAGACGCCCATCTCGCGCTCGCCGACGGCTTGCAGGTGTTGAGCGCGGGCATTCGTGCGGCGCTGCTTTCGCCCAAACCGGTCAGTAAGGATTACGCCGCGCGCCTGCTCCGCGTGGCCTTTGGCGATGATGCGGCTTCTCTTGCCTTGCGCCGCCCGCTGCTCGACCGGAAGTTCCCCGGCATCCCGCCGCTCGGTCCGGAGCCGGAGTTCCTGCCCGGCCTGAAGGAACTGCCCGAAATCTCCCGCCTGGTGCGGGAAGGTGTCATCCGTGATCTGATCCGCCGTTTCGGGGAGTGCGGCTATGCCGCGCAGTTGGAGCGCGATTGGATCAATGCCGTGCAGCCCTTCGGCCGCGTCACGCAGTTGACGGCCTCGTCCCGCTGCGGCGGCGGCGCACTGACGATCGGGTTTGCCGGCTTTGGCGCGCAGCCGCCGGACCCGTCGCGTGTCGCCGACATCGTCGTCAGCCTTCCGACGCGCAGCGGCTGTGAGCATGTGCGCCTCCGCCAGATCGCTCCGCACTTCTTCGATCCCCGTGGCTGGCGCGACTCCGGCACGCTCACTGTCACCCTTCCGGCGGAGGTCAGCGCCGGCTGCATCGGATTCTTCACGCTCCCGCCGCCCGTCAGCGGCAGCGGACCGTGCGAGGCGGGAAGCCTGGTGGGCGCCGCCGGAGAACTCCGCGAAGTGCTCGTCCGCGAGTTCGGCCCGGCCTACGGCGTCTTGCACACGCAGACGATTCTGGACGCGGCGGCAGCGGCGGAAGCCGGACGCCACCGTCCCTTGCCCTGCGCCGCCTGTCAGGCCGACAGGCTGAACCACATGGAGGCCGGCCCGGCCGTCATCGACGCCTTCCGCGCAATCGAGATCGGCCCCATCTTCCCGCGCAACACGCTCACCATCACCTGGTCGGTCTACAACGCCACCAGTGTTTCCATCGTGCCGAAGGCCGTTCCCGGGTCGGAGTCCGCGCATGAGCTTCCGCCCATTCCCGGACCCATCGGCCCCATGGGACGCGTCGTCCTGCAAATCCCCTGTACGCGCCGCTGGGAGGCGGAATACGAAATCCGCGCCTCCAACGGCAACGGCTGCGGGCCCAATCCCGTCACGGCCACCATCCGCGTGCGCAGCGGCTTCAGCCACTATCGCCTGGGCTGCGGCATGGCCGACATCACCGACCGCCGCCCCGGTCTCGGCATGCAAGGCTTCGCCTACCAGAATCAGCGCACCTCCGGTAAGGTGCACTTGCCGCAGTTCGCGCGCGCCTTCTACATCGGTGAGAACTCGGCGGCGCCAGACCGGAAGTTCCTCGTCATCGTCGTCGCCGACATCTGGAGTTGCAGTGAACCCCTGAAGAACGCCGTACTGGCGCGCCTGAACGGAAGCCGCCGCGCGACGGTCTTCACGCAGGACAACCTGATGATCTGCGGCACGCACACGCACGCCGGTCCGGGCGGATACTTTCACTACCCGCTCTACAACCTCACCTGTGGCGGCTATGACGAGCAGGTGCTCGACACCATGGCCGCCGGAATTGCGCAGGCCGTCGATGCTGCTGCTCTCCGCGCCGTCCCCGGGCGGCTCTACGTCACCCGCGGCGAAGTGAAGGATTGCGGCGGCAACCGTTCGTTTGATGCCTACAAGAACAACATCGAGTTTCAGCGCGGCGCGACGCAGGCCGATTGGACCGACCGCTGGATGACGTTGCTCAAGTTCATCGAAGATGTCGACAACCTCGGCACCAAGCGCCCGCTCGGCTGTCTGAACTGGTACGCCATCCATCCCACCAGCCTGGGCATGTTCAATGACCAGATCTCGGGCGACAACAAGGGCTGGGCATCGAAGCTGATGGAGGACAAGCTGAACCCGCAGACCGCCGGCGGAGCCCCCTTCGTCGCCGCCTTTGCCAACGCCAGCGCCGGCGACATTTCCGGCAACGTCACCGTCGACCTGCGCGGCAACGTCACCTCGCGCATGCCCATCGGCGGAAAGGACCCCGGCTCCACCGTCATCCCGTCGAAGAGGGTTTTCCCGCCCACCTTCACCC
>CAYNDS010000196.1:0-8358 GCA_964395885.1 uncultured Solibacteraceae bacterium
GTATAGAGGGGCGTCTCGGTGATGATCCAGGAGGCGAACTCCTCCGGCGTGATGGCGAAACCCCAATCGACAGCGGGCAACCCTCATGCTACACTCGACTGTGCCGCAGAAGATCCTGGGCGTTATTCCTGCCCGGTTCGCTTCCTCCCGCTTCCCCGGCAAAGCTCTCGCCACAGTCGCCGGTCGCCCCCTGTTGGAACATGTCTACTCCCGCGCGTCGCAGGCTCGCTACCTGACGGAAGTCGTGATCGCCACCGACGATGAGCGGATCGCTCGCGCCTGCCGCAGTTTCGGCGCGCCGGTGCGGATGACGCGCGAAGACCATGCCTCCGGCACGGACCGCGCCGCGGAAGTAGCGGCATCGAGCGACGCTTCGGTGATCGTCAATATCCAAGGCGATGAGCCGCTGATTGACCCGGGGGCAATTGATACCGCCGTGCTTGCGCTGCTGGACGCGCCGGACGTGCCGATGGCGACCCTCAAAAAGCGCATCGAGCATGACGAGGAGATCCTGAACCCGAACGTGGTGAAGGTGGTCAGCGCGCGCAACGGCGACGCGATCTACTTTTCCCGGTCCCCGATTCCGTACTATCGCAGCGGACCGGAGCAATACTTCAAGCACATTGGGCTTTACGTCTATCGGCGCGAGTTTCTTCTGCGCTACTCCGATCTGCCGGTGGGACCGCTGGAGCAGGCCGAGAAATTGGAGCAATTGCGCGCATTGGAAAATGGGTACCGCATCCGCGTGACGGAAACGGAATATGAATCGTTGGGCGTCGATACGCCGGAAGATCTGGAGCGCGTGGCTGCCCTGTTTTCGGCAGCCCCACAACTAACACGGGCCGATGGCTAAATTCATCTTTGTCACAGGCGGCGTGGTGTCCAGCTTGGGGAAGGGCATCGCCGCCGCAAGCATCGGCTGTCTGCTGGAAAGCCGCGGGCTTTCGGTGTGCCTGCAGAAGTTCGATCCGTACCTGAACGTTGACCCGGGCACGATGAGCCCGTTTGAGCACGGCGAGGTGTTCGTCACCGATGACGGCGCGGAGACCGATCTCGACCTGGGCCACTATGAGCGCTTCACGCACTCGCCACTCAGCCAGGCGAACAATCTCACCAGCGGGCGGATCTACGAGTCGATCATCACGCGGGAGCGGCGAGGCGACTATCTGGGAAAGACCGTGCAGGTGATTCCGCACGTCACCGATGAGATCAAGTCAGCGCTGCGGAAGGTCGCCGGCGGGGTCGACGTCGTGATTGCGGAAATCGGCGGAACGGTGGGCGACATTGAATCGCTTCCGTTTCTGGAAGCCATTCGGCAGATGCGGCACGAAGTGGGGCGCGAGAACGCAATCTTCGTCCACGTGACGCTGGTGCCGTGGATTGCCGCCGCGCAGGAACTGAAGACGAAGCCGACGCAGCATTCCGTCAAGGAACTGCGGGCGATCGGCATACAGCCGGACATCTTGATGTGCCGCAGCGAGAAGCCGCTGGCGGACGACGTGAAGCGGAAGATCGCGCTGTTCTGCGATGTGGAGCCGGACAGTGTCATCACGGCTCAGGACGTTTCGAGCGTCTATGAAGTGCCACTGGTGTTTGCCGAGCAGGGTGTCGATGAAATCGTGCTGCGCCAGCTGCGCCTGGAGGCAGGCGAACGCGACCTGACGCGCTGGTCAGCCATGCTGGACCGGCTGAAGAATCCCGCTGACGTTGTTGAGATTGGCGTGGTGGGCAAGTACGTCGAGTATGAGGACTCGTATAAAAGCCTGAAGGAAGCGCTGCTGCACGGCGCGCTGGCCCACAATCTGCGCTGCCAGATTACCTGGATCGAAGCGGAGGAGATGGTCTGGCCGGAGTGCAGGACCACGCTGGAGCGGTTTGACGCGATCCTGGTGCCGGGCGGATTCGGCAAGCGCGGGATTGCCGGCATGCTGGACGCCATCCGCTACGCCCGGGAGTCCCGCACGCCGTACTTCGGCATCTGTCTGGGCATGCAGACGATGGTGATCGAGTTTGCGCGGAACGTCTGCCGGTTGGCGGGCGCGGATTCGACCGAGTTCGAGCCGGACGCAAAGCACCGCGTCATCTACAAGCTGCGGGAGCTGAAGGGTGTCGATGAACTGGGTGGAACGATGCGTCTGGGCGCGTACCAGTGCCATCTGGCCGTGAACAGCTTCGCGCGCGCCGCTTACGGCGAAGCGGAGGTGAGCGAACGGCATCGTCACCGCTACGAGTTCAACCGGGAATACGAGAAGATCCTGACCGAGCAGGGGCTGCGGATCACCGGTGCGTCGGCGGACGGGACCTATGTCGAGATTTGCGAACTGCCGGATCATCCGTGGTTTCTCGGCTGCCAGTTCCATCCGGAACTGAAGTCGAAGCCGCTGGAGCCGCATCCGCTGTTTGTTGCCTTTACGAACGCCGCCTACCAGAACCGGCAGAAGCGGCTGGCGCGCAGCCAGAATCCTTTATTTGCCACCGATGCACAGTGAGTGGTTTGCCCCCGGCGGAGAGCTCCGGCTGATTGCCGGTCCTTGCGTGATCGAGAGCGAGGAGCACGCGCTGATGCTGGCGCGCGCCATTCGCTCCGTGGCGGGCGATTTCATCTTTAAGGCTTCGTTCGACAAGGCCAACCGTTCGAGCGCGTCATCCTATCGCGGTCCCGGCTTGGCGGAAGGGCTCCGCATTCTGGCGAAGGTGCGGGCACTCGGCATTCCGGTGTTAACGGACATCCATGAACCGGCACAGGCGGCGCCGGCGGCGGAAGTCTGCGACATCTTGCAGATCCCGGCTTTTCTGTGCCGCCAGACGGATCTTTTGGTCGAAGCGGCGCGGACCGGGCGCGTCGTCAACATCAAAAAGGGACAATTTGTCGCACCGCACGACATCGTGCATGCCGCCGAGAAGGTGGCTGCGGCGGGCAATCCCCACGTGGTGCTGACGGAGCGGGGGACCAGCTTCGGCTACAACAACCTGGTGGTGGACATGCGCGGGCTGAAGATCATGCGCGAGGCGGGCTATCCGGTGGTGTTCGACGCCACGCACAGTGTGCAGTTGCCCGGCGCGGCGGGCGCGGCTTCCGGCGGGCAGCCGCAGTTTATTCCGACGCTTGCCTCTGCGGCGGTGGCGGCGGGCGTGGACGGCCTGTTCGTCGAAGTGCATGAGGAGCCGGCGCGGGCCTTGTCCGACGGAGCGAATGCCTTGCGCCTGGACCGTCTGTCCGGCTTGCTGGCGCGCGTACGGGCCTTGCACGCCGTGGCTCGGTCGCACGTCATAGAGTAGGGAGAGTTATGTCACAACGCCGTTGGACCCGCCGCCGTCTGGGCTTCTCGCTGGTGGAACTGCTGATCGTGATCGCGATCATCCTGATCATCGCGGCGATTGCCGTCCCGAAGCTGAACCGGACCCGCATGCAGGCGCAGGAGATGGCAGCCGTCCGCCATATCGTCGCCATTCACACGGCGCAGACGCAGTACTACTCGACCTACGGCAAGTTTGCGGGCAACCTGTCGGAGTTGGGACCTCCCGGCGGCGGCGCACCCGGTCCGAGTGGGGCGGATCTTCTGCCGGCTGACCTGGCGGGGGGAGAAAAACAGGGCTACCGGTACACGATTGCGCTAGCGCCGACGGGCTACACCGTCAACGCGCAGCCGGTGGCATTCAACTCAACGGGAACCCGAACCTTTTTCAGCGACCAGACGCTGGTCATCCGGCAGAACTACGGCGCGGAGCCTGCGACGGCGCAGAGTCCGGAAATCAAGTAGCGCTGGCTAGAATAGGGGTATGGCCCCGCCGATTCCTCCCCGCTTCTTGAATTCCGGGATTCGGTTTCCGCAATGAAGAAGCTGGCGCTGCTCGGCTCGACGGGCTCGATTGGGCTTTCCACGCTGGACGTTGTCCGGCGGCTGGCGGGCGAATACCAGGTCTATTCTCTGGTTGCGGGCCGCAACGTTGCGGAAATGGTGAGCCAAATCCGGGAGTTCCGTCCTGCCGTGGCCGTCATGGCGGGGGAGCCGGAACGCGAAGCCGTTCGCGCGGAACTAGTTGCTTGTGGCTGGCCCCGCGACCGCTGGCCGGAACTGCTCTGCGGTCCGAAGGCGTCCATCCAAGCAGCGACGGACCCGGCGGTGGACTTCGTGCTGTCGGCCATCGTCGGCATCGCAGGTTTGGCGGCGACATACGAAGCGGTGCGGCGCGGCACGCGCGTCGGTCTCGCCAACAAGGAGACGCTGGTGGCGGGCGGAAGTCTGGTGATGGCGGCGGCTGCCGCGTCCGGGGCGGAGATCATTCCCGTCGACAGTGAACACAACGGCGCGCATCAGGGCCTCCGCGCGGGACGCCGCAACGAGGTCACGCGCCTGATCCTGACCGCTTCCGGGGGGCCATTCCGAAAGACGCCCGCCACGGAACTGGCCTCGGTCACGCCGGCGCAGGCCTTGAACCATCCGACCTGGAAGATGGGTCCGCGGATCACGATTGACTCCGCGACGTTGATGAATAAGGGGTTCGAGGTCATTGAGGCGTGCTGGCTGTTCGATTTCCCGCCGGGGCAGGTGGACGTCGTCGTGCATCCGCAGTCCAGCGTCCACGCCATGGTGGAGTACAACGACGGCAGCGTGATCGCCCAGATTTCGGCCACCGATATGCGGATGCCGATCCAGTACGCGATGACCTGGCCGGATCGCGCCGACGCTCCGGTGCCGCGTCTGGACTGGAGCGTGGCGCGGGACTGGCGCTTTGAGCCGCCGGACTGGGACAAGTTTCCGCTGCTGCGGCTGGCGTATGGCGCGATTGAGGCGGGGGGCTCCGCCGGGTGCACGCTGAATGCTGCCGATGAGGTGGCGGTGGCGGCGTTTCTCGCGGGCGAGATTTCGTTTCCCGGAATCGCCGAAACGGTGGAGGAAACGCTGTCGCGAGTGGCCGTCCGGACGCCCGGTTCAGTCGAGGAACTGCTGACGATCGATGAAGAGTCGCGCCGGGCCGCCCAAGCCGTCGTCCAGGCGAAAGCAACCGTTCTGGCGACCCGCGCGTAATAATTAGAAGGGGACACGCCCAGCCGATGGCATTTCTTGAAAGTTTCGCCGCCCTGCTCGTCCTGATCGGGGTCATGGTCATCATCCACGAGCTGGGCCACTACTGGGCCGCTCGCTACTTTGACGTCCGCGTCGACGCCTTCAGCTTCGGGTTCGGACCGCGCCTGTTCGGGTTCCGGAAGGGCGAAACGGACTTCCGGTTCTCGTTGATTCCGTTGGGTGGCTACGTGAAAATGCTGGGCCAGTCGGACACGCCGGATCAACCGGAGGCGACTGACGATCCGCGCTCCTTCCTGAACAAGCCGCGGTGGCAGCGCTTCATCATCGCGTTTGCCGGTCCGGCGATGAACATCGTACTGGCGGTAGGGCTGCTGGCGGGAGTGTTCATGTTCCGGTTCCCGAAGGTGCAAGGCGCTGACGGCCCGGCGGTGATCGGACATATTGCCGCGAACTCTCCGGCGGCGGCGGCGGGTCTGAAGGAAGGCGATCGGATCGTGCGCATCGACGATCAGGCCAACCCCACCTGGGAAGATGTGGCGCTGAAGGAGATGGCGGCGGCGAATCGGGAACTGCCGGTCTTCGTCGAGCGGCAAGGCGTATCCGGCACAGAGCGCTTCGTCGTCGTGCCGAAGCTGGACGATCGCACGGGCGTGGGCGAGGCGGGCTGGTCCGCGACGAACGAGACGCTGGTGGCAGCGGTATCGCCGGGCATGGGTGCGGAAAAGGCAGGGCTGAAGAAGGGTGACGTGATTGTCGCCGTGAACGGCATTCCCCTGCGCAGCACGGCGCGCCTGCATGAGCTGGTGCGCGCGAGTGAAGGTAAGCCGATTGAGATCGTCTACTCCCGGCAAGGGGAGCGCAACAAGTTGAGCGTTCAGCCTAGCTTTTCGAAGGACGATACGCCGGATGGACGCTGGATGATCGGTGTGCGGCTGGAGCCGGGCGTCACCTTCGCCGCCCTCTCCTTCGGTGATGCGGTTTCGGAGTCGGTGAAGCAGAACTACCGGAGCGCCGGGATGATCTACTCGTTCCTGCGCGGCATGGTGGAGCGGCGGTTCTCGGCCAAGAGCCTGGAAGGCCCGATCCGGATCGGGCAGATGTCGGGCGAGGCAGCTCGCGAAGGATTACTGCCCTTTGCGCAACTCATGGCTGCGGTGAGCTTGAATCTGGCCGTCTTCAACCTGCTGCCGATTCCGATCCTGGACGGCGGCATGATGCTGATGCTGCTGATCGAAATGGTGATGCGGCGCGACCTCAGCCTGCGCGTCAAGGAGACGGTGCTGAAGTTCGGCTTCGTGTTCCTGATGATGCTGGTGGTCTTCGTTCTCTATAACGACATCTCGAAGACGCTGAGCGGCAAGCTGTAGGCGCTTAGCCGAGCTTCGCCTTCATCAGTTCATTTACCTTGGCCGGGTTGGCCTGTCCCTTGGACACCTTCATCACCTGGCCGACCAGGAAGCCCATGACGGCGGTTTTGCCGCTGCGATACTGCTCCACCTGCTTCGGGTTCGCGGCGATGACTTCGTCGAGGATCCTGTCGATGGCCCCCTCGTCGGAGATTTGCTTCAGCCCGTCCCGCTCCATGATGACGGAAGGCGCCAGACCCTCGGCAAACATCTTGGGGAAGATCTCTTTCGCGAGTTTGCCGGAGATCTCGCCGCGCTTAATCAGGGTTGCGAGTTCGCCCATGTGCTGCGGCGGCACGGGAGATTCGGTGATGTCCTTGCCGGCTTCCTTGAGCGCGCCCAGCAGGTCACCCATCACCCAGTTGGCGGCGGTCTTCGGATCCTCGCTCGCCCGCGCGGCTTTCTCGTAGTAGTCGCTCAGGTCGCGTGTCAGCGTGAGCACGTGCGCCTGATCTTCGCGCAAGCCGTACTCGGAGACGAAGCGGTCGCGGCGGTCGAAGGGCAGCTCCGGCAGTTGGCCGCGCAACTCACCCTGCCACTTGATGCTGACGCGGACGGGTACCAGGTCGGGTTCCGGGAAGTAGCGGTAGTCATGCGCCTGCTCTTTGGAGCGCATGCCGATGGTCTCGCCGGTATCGGTCGAAAACAGGCGCGTCTCCTGCACAATCTTGCCACCGTCTTCAATGATGGCCACCTGGCGGGCAATTTCGAACTCAATCGCCTGCTTGAGGAACCGGAACGAGTTCAGATTCTTCACCTCGGCGCGGGTTCCAAAGGTGCGCTCGCCGCGGCGCCGCACACTGACATTGGCGTCGGCCCGCAGATGGCCCTTTTCCATGTCACACGTGGAGGCGTTAATGTACTGGATGACCTGCTTGAGCTCCGTCAGGTACGACACGGCTTCGTCGGAACTGCGCATGTCCGGCTCACTGACGATCTCGGCCAGGGGCGTGCCGCTGCGGTTGAGATCGATGTAGCTGTAGCGGTCGATGTCCTTGAAGCCCTCGTGCAGGCTCTTGCCGGCGTCGTCTTCGAGATGCAGACGCGTAATGCCGATGCGCTTCTTGTAGGGCTCGGCGCCTTCCGGCGTCACGGTGATATCCAGCCAGCCATGCTCGGCGAGAGGCTGATCGTACTGCGAGATCTGGTAACCCTTGGGCAGGTCCGGGTAGAAGTAGTTCTTGCGGGCCATGCGGGAAAACGGGTTGACCGTGCAGTGCAAGGCCATGGCGGCCTGGCTGCCGAGCTCCACCGCGCGCCGATTCAAGACGGGAAGGGCGCCGGGCAAGCCCAGGCACACCGGGCAGACGTTGGTGTTCGGCGGCGCGCCGAAACTCGTCGGGCAGCTGCAGAAAATCTTGGTGGCGGTCGCCAGCTGGACGTGAACTTCCAGTCCGATCACCGGCTCGTACAGAGCAACGATGTCGGCCGGGGCAAGAACGGTGGGCATGAATCCACTATTGTAGGGAGTTTATGTTCCGCTTCTGGATCTGGTTTGCGGCGGCGGCTTCGATGGCGCAGCCGACCTTGATCATTCGCGACGCGCGCGTCTGGACGGGAAATGCCGCGCAGCCATGGGCGGAGGCTGTGGCGATTCGCGATGGACTGCTGGAGCGCGTCGGCACAAATGATGAAATCGCACCGCTGGCGGGCCCGAAGACCCGCATCGTTCGCGCCGGTGGGCGGCTGCTCACGCCGGGCATCAACGATTCGCACATTCACTTTCTCGGAGGCTCTCAGGGTCTGACGGAGGTGGATCTCACCGGGGCCTGCACCCTCGAGGAGATCCAGCGGCGGATCTATCAGTGGGCGAAGGCCAATCCCGCCTCACCCTGGGTGCGCGGCCGGGGCTGGGAGTATCTGTGCTTTCCGGATGGGCGGCTTCCGACGCGGGCCGATCTCGATGCCGTCGTGCGAGACCG
>CAYNDS010000197.1:0-8354 GCA_964395885.1 uncultured Solibacteraceae bacterium
CGGCTTGCGCCGGACGCTCGCGCGAGGAATTTACAGAAAGAAGGTTACACGAACCTCCGCGGTGAGCCGAAACCCACCGCAAGATTACTTAAGCTACATGGGTCAGTGGGTTGGTACTACTCGGGACGGCCCTCGTTTTTTGGTGAGCAGTTGAGCCGAGACAGCCGCGGCCGAGTGCCTTTGATTGTTCCGCCTGCATCAGAAAAAGCTGGATACTTCGAAAACGAGGATATGAGATACCTGTGGCAGTGCGCAAGCCGGGCATTAGAAACCGCCACACGCGTTTATTGTGTCGGCTACAGCCTTCCGAGTACCGATCTGTCTGCACGCTATTTGTTACACACTTCGCTGTTGCGCTCACAGGCGCAGGTGTCTGTCGTTGACACATGGAGTGAGGTTGCTGGGCGATATTCGCAGTTGTTCGGAACCAAGCTGCAAGTTGATGGCACATTTGTGGGTCCCAACTGTGTGGAGCGGTTGGTTGACAGCCTTGTTGCAGAGGATCTGTGCAGTCAAGCGCGAGAATCGATACAGTCAAACGGTCCTGTCAAATCAGCTCTGTTGCATTCCATCTCTCCGCCGTACGACTGCGTCTTCGACACGGTAACCGGGAGAAGATCGGACGACGGGTATCGCGACGATGACTTCTGCTCAAGCTCCTTCAAAAAAGCCTTCTGTCGGGGTGATCGTCGACTCTTATGCAGAGTGCAGGAGTTGCGGCCTGACGGTTTGCTCATACACATTGGCCAAGGCTACATGCCTGTACTCGTGAGATGGGATGAGTTAGAGACCATAGTGCCCTTGGTGATTAGTTTGGGCGGGGTGGTCAGCGCTGACGCCCTCCGGCAAGCCTTCGATGACTGGTGCGCTTTCACGGAATTGCTCCTGCCAGTGCTTTTTCAATCTCGCGTTCTCGAACCCGTCTATGTGGTAAATGCCTGGAAAGTACGCCTAGGACACGCAATCCCACAAACGCTTCGCGATACATTAGCGACGCGCCTCAGCAGTATGAATGCGAATGGTGAGGCGTGGCAACCGTCAGAGCGAATGCGTAGGCTGAACTGAGATTTCGAGTCCCAGTCCAACTCTGACCGTCGTGGCAGATTGAAGTTCGGGTCTCCGGGGAAGCCGTAAGGTGCCCGGTGACCTGCGGGTGGGGGTATATCTCACCATCGCGTCGTAGCTGATCGAGTACGCCCGAGGTGTACGACAGCATGCGCAAACATAAACTCTGCGGAGGGGCGTAAGAGCGGTGAATGGCAACGGTCCAATACGATGTGTGGAACGGTCGTCGTCACCTGATTTTCAAGAGCCACCAGTTCACGTAAGGTCGCTAGCGAATCCCACCCGGATTGTCGGCGATTCGTCAACTGACGAGTAGCGCGTGATCCGGGCGGAATCGCTCTACACTTCGCGACTCGTCGTTCCCATCGATTCGTCGAGACCCATTTCGATCAGTTGCTGAATCGGGAAACGCGGGATCAATAAATTACAGTCGCTTAGTGGCTTGCTTCCAGTAGCGCGATCAACTCTTGGAGGCGCCTCGAAATGGTCTCGGTTTTTTTCGCAGACGCCAAGTGATACGCATGACCACGGCGTTTTCCGACTGATAACAGTTTCCAAGCGGCTAGCGCTTTCGGGTTCTCGGCCAGGGCTTCTTCGAGTACCTCAGGAAGCTCTACCTTCTCCGAGTCTTCAAGGTTGAATCGCACAAGCGCGAGCTCGGAGACTCGGTAGCCACTGCGTTGAACCACCTTCTTCGACAACATGCAGTACCATCGACCGCGAACGGGCTGCCAGGCACCGTGAAACGCCACGCCGCCGATGACACCACGAAAGCGCAACCTGGGTGATCGGACGAATGGCAGTTCGTCGGCGAGCGAACTAGGTAAGAACACCACCGTATAACGATAGGTTCCAACGAGGTGATGGACAATCCTGCCTTCGAACGAATACTCCCATTTCACTGGCCGTCTCCAGAGTTTTCCGCACGAATCTCCTGGATAGCCTGGTTCAACGCCTTTGCAAAATTCTGCAACGCCTCTGCGGCCGCTTCGATCTCGCGTTCATCGTGCCACTGGAACTGATCTGCGACCGCCCTTCCGCAACGGCCATACTGTTTCCCCAACTCCCGATGCATCTTGGGGCTTATTGAGACCTGGACGGATCGGCGGTCCTGGTCGGACTTTTGACGAAAGACGTAACCCTTACTTTCCAGCCGATCAATGAGAGCGGTGACAGCCCCACTGGTGAGTCCGGTCCGGTCTCCGATCTCACTTGGTGTGAGGGGTCCGAATTCAAGAGCGTTGAGGCAACGCAGCTCGTTTGGCTGGAGCACAAAGCCGTCACGCATCAATTGGTCCAACTGATCTACAGCGGAATGGACTGCCCGCGCCGCGCCCATGATGGGAGCGATTCTTTTCATGATAGCTTGACGATCAAGATGCTTCATGGTAAAGTCACTTTTGTACTGTCCCATATTCAGGAGAAAAAAACAATGCTCGCTATGCTGATCGCCGCTTCAGTCGTAACACTTATTGTTCTCGCTGCATTTGCAGTTCCGAATCGAGTTGAGTATACCGAGGAGATTAGCGTGGACGATGAGGTCTCTGCGGTTTATGACCGCATTCGGTTCCAACGTGATCTCATGCTCTGGTCGGCCTGGCCATCCACGACGGGCTCCACATGTTCGGTTGAAGGAAACGATGGTCAGGTGGGAGCCCGAACCGTCTTTTTCAACAAGAAAGGTGAGCGTTTCGGCTACCAAGAGGTGATGTCCACTAGGGAGAATGAGTACGTTGACTTTGAGTTGTTCGGAGGCGGTGGCCCGCCTCACAAAGCGACCATGCGGTTCCAGTTGATCCCGGAGGGACCAAAGCGGACAAGGGTCAAACTGCACTTCGTCAACACGATCCAAAGGCCATTTCCGATCCCGGTACAATTGGCGGGATTCGTAAAGTGGACGCGCGAAATGCATGTCAAGGATCTCAATGGTCTGAAACACTATTCCGAACCTCCGTACGTTACATTCACCGGTGAACCTGCGCGCAAGTAGTAGAGCGGAAGATCTTGGCAAGCTCCCCGTCAATCCTTGCAGCAGGAAAGAGATCAACTTTGGCTGAATGCCTCTCGTTTCGCCCTGAACCGTCCTGTACCTCCTGGATTCTCCCTTCGCAAGCACATTCCGCCTGAGTAATCGCTGAGTGGTAAGGGATCGTGTCAGCATCGTCGGCGATTCGGAGGTTGACGACGGAGGACGCTGCTGCCAGGAGGCGGGCGGAACACTGTGCCATTTGCGCTTGCTCGGGCGACGGTTCTCTTTTCGGGCGATGGATCGCCCAGCAGCTATCCGCGGAGGTCCGCGAAGGCGGCGGCGACTTGTTCGGCGGTGGCGGGCGAGACGGGGACGCGGGGAAGCCGGACCGGGCCGCCGTAGAAGCGGAAGTGGTCCATGACGCTCTTGAGTCCGGCGATGCCATGGGCGGCGAAGGCGGCTTCGGCGGGCTGGAGACGGCGCTGCCAATCGGCGGCGGCTTCGGATTCGCGCGTGCGGAGCGCCTCCCAGATCGTCACGTAGACGTAGGGCACGGCATTCGCCAGCACGGGCAGCGCGAACGCTTCCAGACGCTCGATGGGGCCAGGGGTGACGCGGGTTGTGATGTTCGGGTGGGTGGCGTCGGCGATGACGGGCAAGGGGGAGCGGTCGGCGATGGCGCCGATCAGGAGTTCGCGCTCGGAGGGAGTGAGATGGGCGGGCGGCTCCAGCAGCAGGGCGGCGTAGCCAAGACTGGCGGCGCGCTGGGCCACGGAGAGCGCCTGGTGCGGAGAGGCGGCCTGGGTGGCGGCGATGCGGGGGCGGCCTTCGCGGGAGGCTTCGGCGACCAGTTCGAGGAGGTGCAGGCGTTCGGATTCCGTCAGGCGATCGCCCTCGCCCGCTTCCGATGCGACGACGTAGCCGGCAACGTCGACCAGGTTCAGGCTGGCGACGTTGTGACGGACCTTGGCCGGGTAGAGATCGCCTTCCCAGTTGAAGGGGGTCAGCAGCGGGACGTAGATGCCCGGGGGGATGCCAGAGGAGCTCATAAAGACGAAAGGCGCGAACATCTTTTCGATGCTCGCGCCCGATGTTCGAGTTCTGAGTTTAACCGACCTTGACGAAGGTGAACAGGGCCAGCGACTCGATGAAGGCGAGACCGAGCAGCAGCAGGGTCTGGATGGAGCCTGCGGCGCCAGGGTTGCGCGCCACGCCCTCGGCGGCAGCGGCGATCGCCTTGCCCTGACCGAGACCGCAGAGACCGCTGGCCAGCGCCATGGCGAAGGCGGGAACCAGCAGCGAGCCGGAAGCCGTGCCCTGGGTGGTGCCCTGGGCGAAGATCGGCATGGCCACGACGAACATCAGGACCAGTGCCAGAGTGAGTTTGCTCTTCATTGTTGAAAAGCTCCTTTCGGGTGAAATGGCCCATTCCCGGAGGTGGTTCCGACGGTGGCGTGGGGCGCCCCGAGGCTCACGCGGGATGAGCAAGCTTGTTCTAGTGGGCGTGCTCGTCTCCGTGGCCGTGGTCGGTTGCGCCCGCCACGTAGGCCATCGTCAGCACGGTGAAGATGAAGGCCTGCAGGAACGAGACGAACGTGTGCAGACCCATAAAGACAAATCCGGTGGCGCCGAGGACGTTGATAAAGCCGATCGTCACCTGTTCTCCGGCCAGCATGTTGGCGAACAGACGAATGGTGAGCGAGACCGGGCGAATGAAATGGCTGATCAACTCCAGCACGAACATGGCGGGCATCAGCCACCAGATCGGCCCGGCGAAATGCGCCAGATATTTCAGCGGCCCCTGCGTTTTGAAGCCCCAGAAGTTGTAGTAGACGAACGTGGCGACGGCGATACCGGCGGGAACGGCCGGGAACATGGTCGGCGATTCGAACGCGGGGATGATGCCGATCAGGTTCATCGAGACGATGAACAGAAAAATCGTGCCCAGGTAGGTGACGTGCTTGTAGCCGTCGTGCCCGATGACGGCGTGCGCTTGGCCCTTGATGAAGTTGTAGAAGCCTTCCGAGACAAGCTGCAGCGTCCCCGGCGTGCGGACGGAAAGGCCCGCGCGGATGACGGCAGCAAGCACCATCAGGAACAACGCCACCAGAATCTGCGTGGCCATATAGTCCGACCAGGGAGCATTGGCGTCGTGCGCGTGGCGACCCACCAGGGCGAGCGCCGCATTGGCCGGTGCGGCCAGGTACTGGTTCAGAAGATGCGTGAACCAGCTCTCATGATGTCCGTGCATAGAAAAGTTCGAAAGCCGTGGCGAGGGAAATGGCGAAGACGGGCGTCAAGAGACCTGTGACGATCGCCCCCTGATGTACCTCGTATGTTCGCAGAATAACATAAAGCACGCCCCCGGCGATCATTAAGCGGGAGGCGACCAGCAGGGTTCCGGTGGGGGAGGAGCGCTGCCCCTGAAAGGAGGCGGCCAGGCGGGCGAGCACCCAGAAGCTGACGGCGGCGACGGTGGCCCCGGCGAGAAAGCTGATCAGGGCGACGCGGCCGCGGGCGAACCACCATCCGCCGACACCGGCGGCAATCAGAGCCAACTGCAGCCAGAAGACGCGCGAAAGCAAGCGCCGGTCGAGAATCGCCATGCGCCTTTCAGCGTATCGCTAAGCGCAGTAGATGAAGGGTCCCAGGCGCAGGCCAAGCCCGGCATCGACGGTTCCGTCGGTTTTCGCCACCTGCGGCACAGGCGCATTCATCTGCGCAAGTGCCCAACGCGTGTAGGCCTGGCGGCGGCGGTTGGCCCGCAATGCCCGCCGGAGTCCCGCGGCGGCTCTGCCGAATGCTCTGCGACTGCGCCGCAGACGGCGTGACTGCTTATTTTCGGTTCGCTCCATTCCCATTCCTTGTAAACCCTGTCCAAGTTGTCACCGCGTTGCGCAGGTCGCCGATGCGGACCGGCTTGCGGAGAAAATCATTCATTCCGGCGGCGTGGCAGGCGCGCCAATCGTCGAGCGAGGTGACGGCGACGATGGCGGATTCCCGGCTCATGCCGTCCAGCCGGATGGCGCGTGCCGCATCGAGACCGTTCATGACAGGCATCAGGCAATCCATGAGAATCAAGGAGAAAGTGACGTATCTCGCGGCTTGCACCGCCTGCGCGCCGTTGACGACTTCTTCGACCTCGCAGCCCAGCCGTTGGAGCATCGCGCGCATCACGTGACGGAAAATCTGATCATCGTCGGCGACCAGGACCACTGGGAAATTCACTGTCCCCAGGGTCGTCGATTGAAGTCAATATGAACATCCGCAATGTCCGCAAAGCTTCATGTGGGATGTACGATGAGAACGAAACGATTCGGTAAATGAGCAATTCGGAGCCGATCTCGGTTTTGCTGGCCGATGATCACGATGTGGTCCGGCGGGGGTTGCGCGCGATTGTCAATGATGTTCCGGGCTGGCGCGTGGCGGCGGAGGCGGACAACGGCAGTGATGCGTTGCGGTTGGCGCTGGAGCTTCGTCCGGATGTGGTGGTGATCGACTTTGCGATGCCGGTGCTGAACGGCATCGAGGCGGCGCGGCGGTTGTGCGAGCAGTGGCCGGCGGCCCGTGTGCTTTTTCTCACCATGCACGATTCCGAAGTGGTGGTACGGCGGATTTTTCGTGCCGGCGCGCGCGGCATGGTACCGAAGAGCGTCGCCGCGGATCACCTGGTGCCCGCCATCCAAACGATTCTCGAGGGCAAGCCGTATCTGCCGCCGGAATTGCATGAGCTTCTGTTCTCGATCCTGCGCGGGCAGGAGCCTGCCGATTCCCATGGCTTGACGTCGCGCGAGGTGGAACTCGTTCAGTTGCTGAGCGAGGGGCTGGTCAACAAGGAGATCGCCGACCGGATGCACATCAGCGTGCGAACGGCGGAGTCCCACCGGGCGGCCATCATGCAGAAAGTGGGAGCGAATTCGATCAGTGAACTGATCCGTTGGGCGATTCGGAATGAAGTCATCCCCGCCTGAGGCGGGAGTGATAGCATCGCGGCGTGTCCGACACGATTCTTCGCCGGCATCTTCTGGCCGCCTTGCCGGGGGCGGCGCTGTTCGCGGACTCCTCGCGCTACCGGCTGGGGATCACAACAAATACACGCGGCGGCTGGGAAGACGACACGTGGCTGGCGTTCCGGGAAGCGAAGGCGGCTGGCTTCGATTTCGTCGAGACCTTCATCCACTACTTTCCGGAGGCCTGGAAGGCGAACGATCCGGCGGCGGTTGCAGAGAAGATGAAGACGATCGGGGTGTCGTTTGTCACCGTGTCGAACGGCGCGCCGATGGTGATGCACTTTGAGGATCCGGCGCGGCACGCGCAGATCATCGAGGAGCATGTGCGGCTGGCGAAATTTGTTCAGCGGCTGGGCTGCACGCATCTGAAGTGCAACGCGGGGCCGCGCCGGCCGCAGGGGTCCACGGCGGAGGATCTGAAGCATATGGCTGCCGTCTACAACGAGATTGGACGGCGGCTGACGGATCTCGGCATGAAGTTCGCGCCGCATGCCCATATGTGGAGCCAGTTTGAGCAGCCGAACGAAGTGGACTACATCCTGTCCCACACCGATGCGAAGCATGTCTGGTTTGTGCTCGACACGGGGCACATCACGCTGGCGGGAATGGATCCGGTGAAGTTGGCGCGGCAACTCGGCTCACGCGTGGTGGAGTTTCACTTGAAGGACACGGCGGCGGCGACGCGGGGCGGAGCAAAGCAGCGCATCGAACGGAATGATCCGATGCGGGACCCGGTGTTTTTCGCGCTGGGCACGGCGGGCGGCGTCGATTTTGCCGGGCTGCGCGATTGCCTGAAGGAATCCGGATGGCAGGGCTGGCTGACATGCGAGTTGGACTCCTCGCCGATGCGTCCGCCGCTGGAAGGCGCGAAGATCAATCGCGCCTACATGCGGAAGATGTTTCGCGTTTAGGCGAGCAGCGGTTTGACGACACGCGCCGGCTCCACACCGGTGAGGCGTACGTCGAGGCCCTGGTACTTGTAGCTGAAGCGGCTGTGGTCGATGCCGAAGCAATGGAGGATCGTGGCCTGGAAGTCCCGGACGTGGACCGGGTCGGCGACGATGTTGTAGCTGAACTCGTCGGTTTCGCCGTGGACGACGCCGCCCTTGATGCCGCCGCCGGCCATCCAGAGGCTGAAGCAGCGGGGATGGTGGTCGCGTCCGTAGTCGGTGGGGGTCAGGCGTCCCTGCGAGTAGATGGTGCGGCCGAACTCACCGGCCCAGATGACGAGCGTGTCGTCGAGCATGCCGCGCTGCTTGAGATCCTGCACCAGCGCCCAAACGCCCTGATCGACATCCTTGCACTGCGAG
>CAYNDS010000198.1:0-8309 GCA_964395885.1 uncultured Solibacteraceae bacterium
CCACGAATTTCCTGGTGCCGGACACCAACCGGTCCAACCTCACCTACGGCACCATCACCGGCACGCGCGCGCCGCGGCAATTGCAGTTCGCGCTCAAGCTGCTGTTCTAGGCCGCCGGATCAAGCGCCGGAAGCCTGCGGCGGTACGGGCGGTACGCTATGGCGCCACCGCCCTTCTGTTTTTGCGGCGAGACCAATCGATTCGATGATCTCTTCCAGCCCGTGCCGGATGTGACGGCGCATGGCTTGATCCGCCACCTCGGGGTCCGTGCCGGTGATCTGTTCCACCAGGCTGCTGTGCCAGTCCGCCGGACGCGTCCGCTTCTCCGCTGCATGGTCCAACTGCACCTTGAATACCAGAACCTGGCTTCGCTCCAGTTCCTGGATCAGCTTCGGACAGTGCGACGCCTCGGCAATCCGCGCGTGCAATTGGACGTGCAGCAGGTTGGCGCGGCGGCGCGCCTGGGCGCCTTTGCCCACGGCGGCTGACTTCGCATACGCCTCGTCGACGGAGCGCGCCAACAGCCGGAGTTGCTTGCGCTCCTCTGCCGTCGCATGCTCCGCGCACAGCCGCGCCGCCTGACACTCCAGCGCCTCGCGCACCGCATACAGCCCTCGAACATCGTCTTCCGACGGAACCACCACGCGGCTGCCCACCCGGCTCCTGGACTCCACCAGTCCCTCGCCTTCCAGCAATTGCAGCGCCCGCAACACCGGAAGCGGACTCATGTTCAACTCCGCCGCCACGCGGCGCGAAGAGACAACCGCGCCAAAGGTGTATTTGCCGCTGAGGATGCTCTTCCGGATATGCCGGTAGGCATCCCTCGTGAAGTCGGCAGGAGCAGCGGCCCGTTTCCTCGCCATCACTGCACTCCGGGAAGGCGTAACCAGCCGTTCACTTGCACAACATCCGGCTGCAATGTTTCGCCTGTAGGCTTCATACTGCTATAGCAGTATAAACATGAACGCGATCCTCTCCGCACTTCTCGTCATCACCTTTGCCGCCTCGGCGCAAGAGACCACCAAGCCGTATCTGTCCTCGCCGCGCCGCGCGCTCACCGCGCCGGAACTGAAAGATGCGCCCGATGAGTGGATCGGACGGTCTCTCGAGTGGGTGCAGGACATCCTGGCCAACTACCCGCCCTCCGTGCCGGAGCATCCGGTCCGCCGCGCCGCCCTCATCCGCCTCGATGACATCCTTCACATCGAAAGCGCGCCGCAGAAGCCTCTCGTCCAGCGCCACTTCGCCGACCGCACTCAACACATCACCGAAGAGATTGAGCGGACTCGCGTCACCAGCGGAGCGCGCATCTTCAAGATCTATAACCAGACATGGATCGTCCGCACGCCCAGCGTCACGATCGCCTTTGACCTGGTGCCCGGCGCGCCGAGGATCGAAGGGCTGCAAATGCCGAAACCGCTGCTCGAACGCCTTGTCCAGCAGAGCGACATCCTGTTCATCAGCCATCTTCACTACGATCACGCCAACAAAGACGTGGCCCGCATGTTTCTGGAACGCGGCAAGAAGGTCATCGCCGCCGAAGGGCTGTGGAGCAACGACGAGTACTTCCGCACTCGCCTGATCTATCCCAAGCGTTCCGCCGATGCGATCCACCGCGTCACCGTGCGAGAGGGAGGGCCGGAGCTTCGCTTCGTCGCCTACCCCGGCCACCAGGGCAAGGCTCCGATCAACAACGTGCATCTGGTCATGACGCCGGAGAACTTCTCCGTCATGCACACCGGCGATCAGTCGAGCGACGACAACGACTTCAGCGACTTTCAATGGATCGCCCAGGTGGGCGCGCAGCACCGCGTCAACGTTCTACTGCCGAACTGCTGGACCACCGACATTCAGCGCATGCTGCGCGGCATCCACCCGGACCTTGTCCTCACCGGTCATGAGAACGAGATGGCGCACACCGTCGACCATCGCGAGGATTACACCCAGACGTACAACCACCTGTTTGGCACCACGTACCCGTTCGCCGTTCTCGCTTGGGGCGAAAGCTTCCACTTCCGGCCGTGAACTCCAGTTGGACGGCTAGCGCAGCAGCGCGGTCAGCTCCGAGATCAGGGCGGGGTTGGCCGCCGCAAACTGCTGGTCGCTCAGCCGGTACCGCTCCCCGGACCAGTTGACCATCCGCGCACCCGCTTCCTCCACCAGAAGCGAGCCCGCCGCGACGTCCCACACACGGACATCGCTGTCGAAGACGCCGTCAAAGCGTCCCGCCGCCAGGTAGGCCAGGTCGAGCCCGGTACACCCGGTCCGCCGCAGCGCCTGTGCGTGCTTCAACACGCGCGAAAACGTTTCCAGGCCGGACGCCCCGTGTCGGCGCGCGCTGGGATAGCCGCTCGTCAGGATGGCCTGCGCCAGTTGCGTCACACCGGATGCTCGCAACGGACTGCCATTGCGAAATGCTCCGCCGCCCCGTTCCGCCGTGTACGTGTCGCCGGCGACAGGATCGTGGACAACGGCCAGCACCACCTCGCCGCGCCGCGCGCGCGCCATCATCGTGCAGAACAGCGGATGCCCGTGCGCGAAGTTCTTCGTCCCGTCCAGCGGGTCGACATACCAGCAGTCCTCTCCGCCGGCGCCATCGGGACTCGCCTCTTCGCTGATCACCGCATGCCCGCGATACTCCCTGGCGATCCAGTTCAGGAGAACGTCTTCGGCGGCGCGGTCCGCGTCGGTGACGACATCGCCACCGGATTTCTGCCATAGCGTGCATCCCTGTTCGAAGTACCGCAGCAGGACACGCCCGGCTTCCTGCGCCACCGCCACCGCCGCGGCCAGTTCCGTCACCGGCTGCCCCCAAAGGGAAAACGGTGGCGAAGAACAAACGGCTGCCCCGCCTGCGGCTGCTCAAACAAGCACAGAGAGTCGAACGTCAGATGTTGTCCCACAAAGTCGGCGAGGTCCGTTTCAAGATAACGCCGCAGCCGTTGCCGCAACGCGTCGTCGGTGATGGAGCCCGTCAGCGTCATGTGAAACCTCCACCGGTCGAGCACGTACGGATAGCCCCATTCGGAGAGCAGTTCCAGCTCCCGCTGCGTAAGTGCGGCTTGCCGGCGGCGTGCCAGTTCGGCTTCGCTCGGCGGGCGCCGGAAAAAGTCAAACTCGCGCACGCACTCCTCCGCCAGGCGCTGCAGCGGACCCTCCTGCCGGGAGATCGTCAGCGCGAGAAAGCGCCCGATCTCGGAGAGGAACAGCGGACCCGCCTCAAAACAACGCTGCGAAGCCGCAAAGCACGTCAACTCGTCGTGTAGCGCGTCCAACGACGTGCCTTCGGCCAGATGGAACGGCGGCTTCAGCGTGGCGTGAAATCCGTAAACGCGCGGGGACGCGACGCTCGCCCGCCACTCGTCTTCGCCAAACCCGGGCGGACGCAGCCCGCTCTCCCGGCCCGTCTCCGGGTCCCAGCCCAGCCACGACGCGGCCACGCGCCACATCTTTGACCCGGAACGAGGGGCAAAGTAGATGGCATACCGGGGATCAGGCAACGCGCGTGCCCTCCCGCCAAACCCGTCGTGCCCGTGGCGGCCCATCCGCCCGCTCCACCTCCACCAGGTCCGCCCGCAGTCCCACTGCGATCTCACCGCGGTCCGGGAATCCCAGCATCCGCGCCGGTTCCGCCGTCGCCATCGCCACCGCGCGGGGCAACGGCGTGCCGCGACGCTCAATCTCGAAGACCGCCGCCAGCAGGCTCACCGGGGCATAGTCGCTGGACAGTGAATCCAGCAGCCCCGCCTCCGCCGCCTCCAGCGCCGAGAGGTTGCCGGACTGCGACCCGCCGAGGACGATGTTCGGCGCCCCCATCACCGTTCGCAAGCCCAGCCGCTGCGCTGCCTCTGCCGCTTCCCGCGTCGTGGGGAATTCGGAAATGCCGATGCCCTCTGCGGCAGCCTGCTGCACCTGCGCCAGATCGCAATCGTCATGGCTGGCCAGCCGCAGGCCGTGCGCCTTTGCGTAGTCCACCAGCCTCCGCCGATTCGGCGCGGCGTGCTTTGCCTGGCGCTCCTGCTCCATCGCCACCATGTTTGCGAACCACTCGTCGGAGACAGGCCCCATCTTTTCGAGATCACGCCGCAGGCGCGCCAGGTCCGCCGTCTGCCGCTGACCAGGCGTGTGATCCATCAGCGACAACAGGCGCAGCTTCGGATGCCGTCCAATCGCTTCCACCGTCGCCAGCAGCGTCGGTTCCGGCAGTTCGCACCGATAGTGCAGGTAGTGCTCGGCACGCAGGTCATCGCCCCCGGCGTCCAAAGCGGCGATGGAGTCGGCAATGAAGTCGCGGCTGCGCCCGTTGATGTCATGCTCCATGCCGATGCAGATCGCATCCAGGACCGTGGTGATGCCCAGCGCCGCCACTTGAGCGTCATGCGCCACCAGCGCCATCCGGCCCGGCCAACGCGTGCTGCGCGGTTGCAGGTGCCGCTCCAGATTGTCGGTATGGATCTCCACCAGGCCGGGTAGCAGCAGCCGTCCCGCGCAGTCGATCGCCCGCGGCAGTCCGGAAGCGCCCGGCTGAACGTCGGCAATGCGGCCCTCCCGCACGTGGACCGTTCCGGGAAAGCAGTCGCCGTGCGTCACGACGCGGGCATTCGTCAACAGGAGTTCTTGCAATCTACCAAGCTATCGGACGGGCGTTACGCCAACATGAAATTCACTCGTTGTTCACGCACTCGCCACGCCGAAGCGCTACCGTGACAACGTGCGGATCTCCAGCCGCCGCGTGCTCCTCCAGGGAGAGGTGCAACCGGCGACACTCCAGTTGCATGGCGGGACCATTGCCAGTGTGGAAGGCTACGCACCGGCCGGCGGTGTCGATTGGGGCGATGCCTTGCTCGCCCCGGGGATCATCGACGTCCACGGCGACGCCTTTGAGCGCCAGTGGATGCCGCGCGCCCGCGTCTTCTTCCCGCTGGACATCGCCCTTGCCGAGACCGACCGGCAATTGCTGTCCAACGGAATCACCACCGCGTATCACGGGCTGACCGTGTCCTGGGAGCCGGGACTGCGCGGCATTGAGCACGGCCGGTTGATGGTGGACGCGCTGCGCTCAGCGAAGGACCGGCTGCGCTGCGACACCCGACTCCACCTTCGCTTTGAGGTCTACGCCCTCGATGAAGTGCCGGAGTTGTTGGACTGGATTGCCTCCGGCTCCGTGGACCTCATCGGCTTCAATGATCACCTGGCCCAGATTGCCGCTCATCTGGAAGTGGAAAGCAAGGCCGGCAAGTATGCCGAACGCAGCGGGCTGAGTCTGGCCGAGTTCCGGATGCTGCTGGGGCAGGCGCAGAGTCGCGCCCCGGAGATTCCCAGCGCGGTGGAGCGCATTGCCGAAGCGGCGGCCCGGCATGCGATCCCGCTTGCCTCGCATGACGACGAAACGCCGGAGATGCGCGCCCGCTACGCCCGTCTCGGCGCACGAATCTGTGAGTTCCCGGTGGATGAACTCACCGCGCGCGCCGCCATCGGCGACGGTGCGGAAGTAGTCTTCGGAGGGCCCAACGTCGTCCGCGGAAAGAGTCACACCGGCCGCCTTGCCGCCGCGCCCGCCTTTGCCAAAGGCCTCGGCACGGTCATGAGTTCCGACTACTACTATCCGGCGCTGCTGCACGGCGTCTACCGGCTGATCGAAACCGGAGGCCTGTCTCTGCCCGGTGCTTGGGCGCTGGTGACGGCCAACGCCGCCCGCGCGCTGCGTCTGGAGGACCGCGGTCAACTCACCGCCGGCAAACGTGCCGATGTCCTTGCCGTCGACGACCGCGACCCCGCGCTTCCCCGCGTGTTGGCCACCTGGGCGAAGGGCCGCTGCGTCTACGCCGGCGATCCGTCGCTGTTTCCGGCCGCCGCCTTCCAGTAACCAGATCATGGCCAGCCGCACTCTCTCCGAACAGCCCTCGATCGATCCCACCGCCAAGGTGCAGGACTCACACCTCGGCGCCTGGACCGCCGTCGGAGCCCGCACCACCATCGCGGAGACCGTCATGGGCGACTACTCCTATGTCGTCAACGACGCCAGCATCATCTACTCGGAAATCGGCAAGTTCTGCTCGATTGCCGCCCACACGCGCCTCAACCCCGGCAACCATCCGCTGGGCCGCGCTGCGCTGCATCACTTCACTTACCGCAGCGTCTCCTACCAACTCGGCGCGGACGATGATGCGGAGTTCTTCAATTGGCGCCGCCGCCACAAGGTTGTTCTCGGGCACGACGTCTGGATCGGCCATGGCGCCGTCATCCTGCCCGGCGTCACCATCGGTACGGGAGCCGCCGTCGGCGCCGGTGCCGTGGTCAGCCGCGATGTCGCCCCGTTTGCCGTCGTCTCCGGCTTTCCCGCCAAGCTGCTCCGCTGGCGCTTCGATGAACCGGTCCGCGATGCCCTTCTCGAGATCGCCTGGTGGAACTGGGAGCGGGACCGCCTGCGAGACGCCCTCGCCGACTTCCGAACTCTTTCGGCCGACGCCTTCTGCGAGAAGTACCGCTGACAAGCTTTATTCACACTCCTGCAAGCGAGAATTCACATTCGTTCATTAGCTTGGTTTCATGTCTCCAAAGCGACTTTGGTTGTGGGTCACGTGTGCCTCTGCGCTCTTTGCGCAGACGGACTCGGCTTCCCTCCGCGTCCTCGTACAGGACTCGTCTGATGCCTCGATTGCCGAGGCGCAGATTCGCCTGCTCAACGTAGCGACCGGCGTTCCGGCGGAGGCGCGTACCTCTTCGGACGGCTATGCCGTCTTCAGCCCGATTCCGCGCGGCGAATATCAGCTCACCGTCAGCCGAGCCGGCTTCAAGACCGTCAAGCTCAGCTCCGTCAATCTGAACGTCGATGAGCGCCGCCTGGTGCGTGTGCGCCTGGATGTCGCCGCCGTCAGCGAAACCGTCGAAGTCGTCGACCGCCTTCAAGTCACGCAGACCGAGCAGGGCTCCATCGGCCAGGTGATCAGCGGACGCACTGCGGTGGAACTGCCGCTGGCCGGACGCCGCTACACGGAACTGGCACTGCTGGCGCCCGGCGTTGCCAATGCCAACCTAAATCCCGTCACCCGCGGTCCCGGCTGGTTTGTCTCCAACGGCAACTACCACACGCAGAACAACTTCCTGCTCGACGGCGTCGACAACAATCAGGGCACGACCAACGCGCAGGCCTTGAGCGCGCAAGTGGTGCAGCCCTCGCCCGATGCCATCGCCGAGTTCAAGGTCCAGACGAACTCCTACTCCGCCGAGTTCGGACGCTCGGCCGGCGGCGTCGTCAACGTCTCCATCAAGAGCGGCTCCAATGAAGTGCATGGCTCCGGCTGGTACTTCAACCGCGACGCTTCCCTTGCCGCCCGCGGCTGGAACAACAACCTGCTGAATCTTCCCAAGCCGAACCTCGGCTGGCACCAGTACGGCGGCACCGTCGGCGGTCCGATCAAGAAGAACCGCCTGTTCTACTTCGGCGCCTACGAAGGCTTCCGCCAGAGCTTTGCCGAGACCTTCCTGGTCACCGTTCCCACGCTGACCCAGCGCCAGGGCATCTTCGGCCTGAACATCATTGACCCGTCCACCAATGCTCCATTCCCGAACAACACCATCCCCGCCGACCGCTTCGATGCTCTCGGACGCCGCCTGGTCGGGCTCTATCCGGAACCGAATACGCAGGGCCAAGTACAGCAGGGCCGTCCGGCGAACAACTTCAGCGCCCAGCGCGACGGCCGCGAGAACACGCACAAGTTCGACACCCGCTTTGACTTCTTCCAGAGCGAAAAGAACCAGATCATGGGCCGCTTCTCCTGGCTGCGCCAGAGCCTGAATCGCGAACAGCTCTTCCCCGGCATCGCCGACGGCGTCGGCAACCAGGGTCCACAGTTCAATGAGAACCGCTCCCTCGCCATGCAGTGGACGCGCGTCATCACCCCGAAGGTGGTCAACACCTTCCGTTACGGCTACAACCAGACCTTCGCCGAGTTTGCCCACGCCACCGCCAACGGCCCGAAGGCCGACGAGTTCGGCTTCCGCGGCATCCCGCCGGAACTGCTGCAGGTGGGCGGTCTGCCGCTGATCAACGTCACCAACTATCGCGAAATCGGCACGCGCAACTTCCGTCCGCAGTTTCAGCGTCCCATCCTGAACCAGTTCATCAACACCACCTCGATTCAGGCGGGCCGCCACTTCATTCGCGCCGGCGCCGAGCTTCGTCTCAAGGACAACACCTTCATCGACGTCACCCGCCGCACCCCGGCTTACAGCTTCCAGGGCCGCTACACCAATGACGCAATGTCCGACTTGCTGCTCGGACTCCCCGAGACCGTGCAGTTGAACAC
>CAYNDS010000199.1:0-8276 GCA_964395885.1 uncultured Solibacteraceae bacterium
CGTCCTCCGCCGCGCCCACGCCCCCGAGACCGATCGAATAGATCACCGTATCCAGCTGCGTTGCCGCCAGTTCGTTATTGCGGATGCGCCGCGCGGCGTGCGACGCCGCGTTGATGCCGGCGTTCTCCATCGTCTGCGCATGGTCGATGCGGACACGGTTCCGGTCCGGACTGGTGGTGGTCGTAATCGTCGACAACGTCTTGTGACCCGTGATGGAGTTGCCGTAAATGTCGGCAGGCGGCATGAAGCCCATGTCCCCGTAAAGCAGTTGAGGACCACCCGACATGTTGAACACGCACCCGCTCCGGTCCGAAATCAACGAGGAGTTGGGAGCCGGCAATGCCGTCGCGGTGTAGTTGTAGATGCCGTGTGCCCGTCCGTTGGAGTGGTTCTGCACCCAGCCCACCTTGTTGGTTGTCGTCGAGCACGGCGTGCGGCTGGTCGCCGTGATCTGGCTGGTGCTGGCCGAGGTCGGCGCATTGCCGGTGTAGCCGCGCGCCACGGTGCGCAGCGCGTTGGCCGACGTGAAGTCGAACGTCAGCGTGTTCGGCTGCCCATCGGTAAAGAACAGGATCACGTTCAGTGAGCCCGCCTCATTGATCCGCCGCAGCTCTCCATACCCCTGCCACAACGCTTGAGCCGAGTTGGTGGACCCCGTGCAGTTGATGCGGCTGATCAGGTCCGGGATGCTCCCGCTGCCGGAAAGAAAGTTGCCCGGCGTCGTCTGCATGGCGAAGTCGATGCGATGGTCGCCCCCAAACGTCAGCAGACCCACGCGATCCCGGTGATTGGCAAACTTCTTCACGAACGCGTCCGCGGCGCTGCGCATCGCCGTGCACGGCGTTCCGGCTAGTGAACCCGAGCGGTCGAGCACCATCATCACGTTCACGTCCCGGCGCGACGCCCGCCCCACTGCCCGCATCGACGTCGACGTCTTGTTGATGAACCGCATGAAGTAGCTCGGCGCCGTCACCGTCGCGTCTACCGTCACCGTCCGGGTTCGCGTTCCCGTCTCGGCGACGTTGACCGTCACCGTTCGCCCGGTGGTCCGCAAGTACCCGTTCGGAAAGTTGGCGTCGAAGAAACGGTTCGCCGTTTCAACCGCGGAGCTCTGCTGCTCGGAAAGCGTCAACCCGCGCGACAGAGACCGCGCCGCCGCCAGCGCCGCCGCGTCCGTGGATGCGGAAAGCCGCGCCCGCACGCCGTACAGCACCGTCGCGTCCACCGCCAAGCCCACCGCCGGCACCGTGAAGACCATCATCCCGGAGATAATCGCCACCGCGACACCGCGCTCGCTCCGGCTCCATTCCCGCCATCGCTTCGACAAGCTAGTAGATCGCACGCGCATACACTCCGTTCGCGGCGTTGCCTCCGCCCAGATTGATCGAGCTCGACCGTGCAAACACCTCGGAGACAAACGCCACCTCGCCTTGCTGCAGCGTCATCACGCCCGTCCAGTTCGTGGCCCGCGCACCCGTCTGCTGCAGGTACACCAGCGGCGCGATGGAACCGTCGGCGCCCCGCGTCACCGCTGCCGCCCCGAAGTTGCTCCCCCGCAGCGCTGTGTTGCCAAACTGGATCCGGTGAATGATCACCGGCACGTCGCGATTCACACACTGCGCGCTGGTCAGGTTGTTGGCCGTACAGTCGGCAGCCGTCGGCACCGTGATCTGGCTCAGGATCACCGTCGCGTCACCGCCCGTCCGCGTCATGTTCAAACCCGTGGCCAGACGCACCACCAGGTCCTGACTCGCGGTCTGCGAGAAGTCCACCCAGCGGACGTACATATGGCCCGCGTTACGCGCCAGCTGCGTCACCTGCAGGTTCCGCCCCAGGTTCATCGAGACATTAAAGGTGCCCAGCAGCAGCGGAGTCAGAAACGCCATCGAGAGCGCGAATTCCACCATCGCCCCGCCCCGTTGTTGTGTTCGCCGATCTCGCATAACTACCGCACCGGCGGATTGGACCCGCCCGGCAAACCCTCCATCCGGTCCATCGCTCGCGCCGTCATGTTCAGCGCCGACTTGCCCCGCATCACCGGAGCCATCCAGCTATAGCGGAAGCCTTCGATTGAGATCTCAATCAGGTTGCCCGGCGAGTTCGAGCTGGTTTCGGCAAACGTGATCGGATCGTAATAGCGAATGCGGATCATGTTTGCGCCCGCCGTCCCGGCCAGAAATCCCATCGCATTGTTCTGCACCACCTGCCGGATCGACGCGTCGTGACCCATGCCCTGTACCGTCTGATAGGTCACCGCATAGCGAACGCCCTCGCGCGCCGCGTGCAGAAAGGTGCCCCGCAAAAACAGCGCCATCGCGAAATCCATAATGCCCAACGACATCGCAAACAGCGGCAGCAGCACCAGCGCGGTCTCGATCACCGCCGATCCCCGCCGCTCCCCTCGGAAGCCGCGAAGCCTTCGCCGGATTGTCACCCAGCTTGCCATGTAGCTTCATCCTGCCCGGCATGGCGGGGAAGCGCCATCGAACGAAGCCCCGATCTGGGCTCGAAAATTGGCTGAGTCGCGTGGCTAGAATAGAACTTCTGCTTTCCCCGACTTCATCGGCCGGCCCGGACCGGCGCGGACCCCTTCTCGTCTTTCTCGGCACCTTCATCGGAGCCTTTGGTCAAATCCTGATGAAGCGTTGCGGCTCCGCGCTGGCTGGTGTCCCGTTTTCCCAGCTGCTCGCCAATCCCGCCCTGCTGCTCACCAACTGGCCGCTTCTCGCCGGCTACTCGCTCTACGGCATCACGACCGGGCTGTTGATCCTCGCTCTTCGTCGCGGACAGCTCTCTGTCTTGTACCCGATCATCTCGCTCGGCTACGTCTGGGTCCTGATCCTCTCCGCTGTCGTCTTCCGCGAAGCCATCAGCCTCTGGAAGGTTGCCGCCGTCGTCGCTATCGTTGCCGGCGTCGGTATCCTGGGACGCTCCGAATGAAGACGCCGGTCTCCTCCATGCTGCTCGTCAGCCTGGCGGCGCTTGTCGGTTCGTTTGGCGCCGTGTTTCTGAAGGCCGGCGCCACGCGTCTGGAACTGCGCCTCGCCGCGCTGCTGTCCAACTGGCGCCTCGCCACCGGAGTCGCACTCTACTTGGCCTCTTCTGTCTTATGGGTCGCCGGCATTCGGCAGGGCGAACTCACCGTGCTGTATCCGCTCAGTTCCCTCGGCTACGTCTACACCATGCTCTGGTCACGCTTCTTCTTCGGCGAGAAGTTCACCCGCAATAAGTTCGTCGGCCTCGCCCTGATCCTCTGCGGCGTCGCCATGCTCGGGCTTGCCAATCGCGTCTAGCAACTCTGCGGCACGCTGCCGCCACTGCACTCCCGACCAGCCCCAGCAGAACTGTTCATAAAACAGGAGCCCTTCGTGCGGCGCCAGTCGAAAGTCATGCACCGGACACGGTCGAACACGCTCGTCATCCACCGCGAAGTATCGCAGCACGTCGCGCTGCGACTCGTAGCAGGCAAACATCGCCTGCTTTCGCTCCCGCTCCGCCGCCTGCAGCACGTGGCGGAACTCCGGACCGGCAGCCGGCAGAAACCGGCCCGTCCGCATCTCCAGGCTCTCCGGATGCCGGTGATAGCCGGCAAACTCCCAACGCTCCACACTGCTGTCGCGCACCGCCGCCCACAGCGCCAGGTGCAGGGAGTCATGATCCGGATGGCCGCCCTCATACGGATGTGTGATCACCAGGCGCGACCGAAACCTCGCCAGCGCCTCACGGATCCGCTCCGTCAGCCCCCTCAACCCCCGGCCCAGCGATTGATCCGGCTCATTCCACAGATGTCGCCGCCGGCGCGGAATCTCCGCCACGTCCAGCGCGCGATGCCACTCCGCCCGCCGCCGGACAGCCTGCCGTGCCGGATCATCCCCCGACGCCGGCGCTCCGTCGGTCACACATACGACATCGACATCCCGCATCCGCGACAGCAGCGCGCCCAGCCCAATGCTCTCGTCATCCGGATGCGCCACCAGAACCAGGCACCGTTCACGCTGCAGGCGCTGAAAGGGATCGGCAGAAACTTCTCGTTCCCCGCCGCCCGTGCCGCCCCCAACTGTGCCGACGCGTTTGTTTCCCGCCAAGATCGTGGTTTCTCCCACTCTTACCCCGGATCCTGTCGGCACCCGCCACGGACAGCCACCTGACTTAGACCTTTCCGCTTAGTCCTTTGTTGCGAACGCCCGGTAATTTTGCTGGCCGGGAAGTTGCATATGTTTCTCGCGACGCTTTCTTTCTTTGACCGCAAGAAAGCGAATCCTTCCCCGGAGTACCTTCTATGCGTCACGCGCTACCCGTCTGTCTATTCGCTCTCAGCAGTCTTCTGTTCGCGCAAAGCCGCAACCAGGACCACCATCCCGTCACCGGCGTAATCGACTCGCCTTTTGCCGGAAGTTATCTGGTGGAACTTACCGCACAGGGCAGGACCGAGCGCGCCCAGGTCCAACCGGACGGCAGCTTCCGCATCGACCAGGTCCCACCAGGCGCCTACATGCTGCGCGTCACCGATCTGCATGGCTCACTCGTCCGCGCCGTCGCCGTCCACGTGCCCGGCAACGGAGACCCGCTCCAGATCGACCTCAGCACCGGTACGCCACGCACCCACGGCGGCAAGGTCTCGCTGCAGGGCCTCTACAATCGCCCCCCAAAGAAAGCACAAAAGGCCTTCGATGCCGCCCAGCGTCATTCCGAACACGGCCGCCACGAACAAGCCATCCTGAAGCTTCGCGAAGCTGTCGAACTGCACCCTGCCTACACCGAAGCGCTCGTCAACTTAGGAGCCAAACTGCTCCGGCTCAATCAGGCCGAGGAAGGCATCACATTTCTCGAACGCGCCGTTGCAACCAACAACCCGTCCGGAATCCTGTACGGTAACCTCGCCGCCGGATACGCCATGCTCCGCCGCGATGCCGACAGTGAACGCGCCGCCCGCGAGGCCCTGCGCCATGAGCCCACCAACATCCGCGCCGCCTATCTCCTCGGCCGCTCGATTCTCTTCCGCACCGGCCAGGCCGAAGAAGCTCTCCGCTACCTCGACCGCTGCCGCGCCGAAATGCCGCACTGCCGCCTCTTCTACGCCGAAGCCCTCCTCCGGACCGGCCAGATGGACAAGGCTGCCGCCGAACTCCGCCTCTACCTTCCCTCCGCCAGCCGGGAGACCCAAGCCATCCTGACCCAGAAACTCGCCGCCATCGAGTCCGGCACTCTCACGCCCACCGGCCAGCAGTAGCATTGGTCAGAGAACAATTCGTGCTAGCCCGCACTACACTTGCGGGCTAGCAACGGATGGCGCTCTTGGACACTCGATCATTCGGACCAATCCAGTTTCAGGAAGAGGAACTGGTGCGTTTTCCCTTCGGCCTGCCCGGCTTTGAGCACGAAACCGAGTTCCTGCCCCTCGACCGCGAAGACGCCCGCCCGATCATCTTCCTCCAAAGCCGCCACAACCCCGCCCTCTTCTTCCTCACCCTGCCCGTTTCCGCCATCGACCCGGAATACGAGCTGAAGCTGCTCCCGGAACACTTCGAAGCCCTCGGCGTGGCACCCGGCCAAGCCGCCAGCCTGCTCTGTCTTGCAATTGTCTGCATGCCGGACCAGGGCGGTCCCACCGCCAACCTCCTCGGACCGGTGGTCATCGACCCCGCCTCCCGTACCGGCATCCAGGCCGTTCGCGACGACGCCCGCTACTCGGCCCTCCACCCGGTCTTTTCCGGAACCCCGGAAGGAGACGGCGCATGCTCGTAATCCGCCGCCGCCACGGAGAAAGCTTCCTGATTGGCGAGGACGTCGAAGTCCACGTCCTCGGCATTGAAGGCAGCCAGGTCAAGTTCGGCATCCGCGCCCCCGTCGAAGTCCGCATCCTCCGCCGGGAAGTACTCGAAAACAAGTCCGCCAACCAGAGCGCCGCCCGAACCGGTCTCCCGCCCGACTTGGCCCGCGTCGTTCAGCGGCTCCGTCCGCACCCTCTCGTGAAGAATCCTCAATCTGACAGTTCAGGCCATTAAATCAACAGCTTGAAGCGAAATCTTGTCAAACGCCGCCCAGCTGTGATAAAACAGCGTTCGAGGTGATTGCGCTTGAGCGCGCTCGCCTCACCCGGCGCAGGTCGCGGAGACTTCGCCAAGTCGCAAAGTTCTAGTACTCTCACTGGGAGGTATGGATCACATGAATATTCGTCCGCTCCACGATCGCATCGTGGTGAAACGGATTGAGGAGTCCGAGAATGTCGTCAACGGCATCATCATCCCGGACTCGGCCAAGGAAAAGCCGCAGCAGGGTGAAGTAGTCGCCGTCGGCAAGGGCAAGCGCTCCGATGACGGCAAGCTCCTGGCCCTCGACGTTCAGGCCGGCGACCGCATCCTGTTCGGCAAGTACTCCGGCTCCGACATCAAGTTGGATGGCGTCGAGTACCTGATCATGCGGGAGGACGAAGTCCTCGGCGTGCTCGAGAACGGTTCCAACGGTTCCAAGAAAAAGTAAGGGAGGCACTGAGACTGAACCATGCCTGCAAAGCAGATTGTTTATAGCGAAAATAGCCGCCAGGCGATCCTGCGCGGTGTCAACCAGCTGGCCGACGCCGTAAAGGTGACCCTCGGCCCCAAGGGCCGCAACGTGGTCCTCGAGAAGAAGTTCGGCGGCCCGACCATTACCAAGGACGGCGTCACCGTCGCCAAGGAAGTCGAGCTGAAGGATCCGCTGGAGAACATGGGCGCGCAGATGGTGCGCGAGGTCGCTTCGAAGACCTCCGACGTCGCCGGCGACGGCACCACCACCGCCACCATCCTGGCCCAGTCCATCTTCCGCGAGGGCGTCAAGTCCGTCGCCGCCGGCGCGAACCCGATGGCCCTGAAGCGCGGCATTGAAAAGGCCGTCGAAGTGGTCGTCGAAGAAGTCCGCAAGATGAAGGTGGAAGTCACCGACGACGCCAAGATCGCCCAGGTCGGCACCATCTCCGCCAACGGCGACGCCGAAATCGGCAACACCATCGCCGAAGCGATGAAGAAGGTCGGCAAGGACGGCGTCATCACCGTCGAAGAGTCCAAGACCATGCACACGGAACTCAACACCGTGGAAGGCATGCAGTTCGACCGCGGCTACCTGTCGCCCTACTTCATCACCGATCCGGACCGCATGGAGGCCGTTCTCGAGGATCCCTACATCCTGATCCACGAGAAGAAGATCTCCAACATGAAGGATCTGCTGCCCGTGCTCGAGCAGATCGCCCGTTCCGGCAAGCCGCTGCTCATCATCGCCGAGGAAGTGGAAGGCGAAGCGCTGGCCACCCTGGTCGTCAACAAGCTGCGCGGCACCCTGAACGCCTGCGCTGTGAAGGCTCCGGGCTTCGGCGACCGCCGCAAGGCGATGCTCGAGGACATCGGCATCCTCACCGGCGGCAAGGCCATCATGGAAGAGACCGGCATTAAGCTGGAGGGTGTTCGCCTGGAAGACCTCGGCCGCGCCAAGCGCGTCCAGATCGACAAGGACAACACCACCATCATCGACGGCAACGGCCAGCAGAAGCAGATCGAGGGCCGCATCAAGCAGCTCCGCGCGCAGATCGAGGAGACCACCTCGGACTACGACCGCGAGAAGCTGCAGGAGCGCCTCGCGAAGCTCGCCGGCGGCGTGGCAGTGATCAAGGTTGGTGCCGCCACCGAGACCGAGATGAAGGAGAAGAAGGCCCGTGTCGAGGACGCGTTGCACGCCACTCGCGCGGCCGTCGAAGAGGGTATCGTTCCGGGCGGCGGCGTGGCTCTGCTGCGCGCCTCGGCCGCTCTGAAGGACCTCAAGGCCGAAGGCGATGAGCAGATCGGGATCGACATCATCCGCCGCGCCTGCGAGGAGCCCCTCCGCGCCATCGTCAACAACGCCGGCTGGGAAGGCGCCATCGTGATCGGCAAGGTTCGCGAGAACAATGCCCAGAACTATGGCTTCAACGCCGCCACCGGCAACTACGAGGACCTCATGACGGCGGGCGTCATCGACCCGGCCAAGGTGACTCGTACGGCTCTCCAGAATGCTTCTTCGATCAGCGCCCTGATGCTGACGACCGAAGCGATGATCTGCGAGATCCCGGAAAAGAAGCCGGCCGCCCCGGCCCCCGGCGGCCACGGCCCGGACATGGACTACTAAACAGTCGTCTCAGCTCGAACGCAGTACAAAAGCCCGTCTCTTCGGAGGCGGGCTTTTTTTGTTTTGTATCTAGGATGTCGTTGCAGAGAGCAACCCAACTTATCCTCGCCACGCGCAGTCCTTAGTTGCGCGGAATCAGTTGT
>CAYNDS010000200.1:0-914 GCA_964395885.1 uncultured Solibacteraceae bacterium
ATCGTGTTGACCTTCCGCCAAAAGGCCGGTGAGAACGATCACCTGTTCGGATCGGTGACCTCCAAGGACATCGCCGACGCACTGGCGGCGCAGAAGTACGAGATCGACCGGCGGAAGATTCAGCTCGATGAGCCGATCAAGACGCTGGGCGAGTTCCAGGTTCCCGTGAAGTTGCACCGCGAGGTGACGGGCCAGATCACGGTGAAGGTGGAGCGGGAGGCCGACTAAGCGCTGCGGCGCCGGGGAACCAATCGATGAGCTTCTTCGACCTGAACGGGCAGACAGCGGTGGTGACCGGTGCCGGACAAGGCATCGGCGAGGCGATTGCACGGCGGCTCTCGGCGGCCGGGGCGCGCGTGGCGATTGCCGATATCGATCCGAAACTGGCGGCGGCGACGGCGGCGGCGATTCCGAATGCCGTCGCCATGCCGCTGGACGTCACCAGTTCGGCTGGGATCGATGCCGCTTTCCGCGCTTTCGGCCCGATCGACATCCTGGTGAACAACGCCGGCATCGGCGGCAAGGCGGCTCCTTTATGGGAGCAGTCGGATGAGGACTGGCGTCGCTGCATCGACATCAACATCCTCGGCGTCGTCTACACGACGCGCGCGGTTCTGCCCGGCATGCGGGAGCGGCGCTACGGGCGTGTGGTGAACATCGCTTCGATCGCCGGCAAGGAAGGCAATCCGAACATGACCGCCTATTCGGCGACGAAGGCGGCGGTGATCGGCTTTACGAAATCCGTGGCGAAGGAAGTCGCCACCGAGGGCATCTGCATCAACGCGGTGGCCCCGGCGGTGATCCGCACCAAGATCCTCGATCAGCTGACGCCGGAGCAGGTCGACTACATGACGGCCAAGATCCCGATGCGGCGCACCGGGACCGTCGATGAGATCGCGGCGGTGGTACACTTC
>CAYNDS010000200.1:924-2671 GCA_964395885.1 uncultured Solibacteraceae bacterium
AGCTTCGTGACGGGCCAAACCTACGACGCTTCGGGCGGCCGGGCTACCTACTAAGTGTTTCTTCTCCCGCCGCAATACGCCGCTACGCCCGTCAGCGTGCTGCTGGGTGAGGCGGCGCGCGGGCGCGTCCCCGTTGACCAGCTCTTGCTGAAGTCGCTGATCGAAAGGCCGGACGCCGTGGTCGAGTTCCTCGCCGGACTCACGGAAGAAGCGACGGAAGACTGGACCTTCGACCTCACGCCGGAACTGCTGGACCTGGCGCGTTACTTTGCCGACGCCCGGCTTGTTCCTTTCCTGATTGATACGTTGAACGACGAGGACCCGCCGAGCGAGGGCTAGGACGCAATCGTGGCGATCGGCGCCAAGGCGCTTGAGCCGTTGCTTGCCGCCTACGAGAAAGCGTCGGAGCCGCACCGCCGCGAGATCGCCTTTGCGCTGGCGGCGCTTGGCATCGAGGATCCGCGCATCGAAGCAATTCTCGCGACGCGTGATCCGGACGAGGCGGCAATGGAGCTGTATCGTGACCGGGGCGACCGGACTCCGGAGGCCTGGGACATCTTCGCCGAGTACGCCGAGCGGGGCGTGCCGGAAGTCGAGGCACTCTCGGTCGACGAGCGGATCGAGATGCTTGCGTCCGATGATGAGGAATACCGGATCCTGGCCGCGGCGAGCCTCTTCCACGAGGACCTGGACCAGCGCGACGAGGACATTCTGTTTGCGCGTGCCCGCACGGACTCAAGCGAGACCGTACGCGCGCACTGCTGGCAGGCGCTGGACAACGCGATCAACCGCGAGGAGATCGCCACCGAGATGATTGCGCGGCTTCAGGACACTTCCCGCAGTGACCAGGAGCGTTCCGCGCTGCTGATCGGACTGTCCGCCATCAGCGACCGCCCGGAGATCCGCCCGCATCTGGAAGCCTTCTATCGCAAGCCGGAAACGCGCTTGAAGGCGCTGGAGGCGATGTGGCGCTCCTTGGATCCGGACTTCACGGAATACTTTCCGGAGCACCTGAACGATCCGGACCTCGACATTCGCCGTGTGGCGCTGCGCGGCGTGGGCGGACTCGGCATCACCTCGGAGCTGGGCAAGGTCCGAAAGCTGCTTCGCGACCCGGAAGTGCGGGAGGACGCGCTATACGCCTACGCGATGGCGTCGCCGGGCAAGTCTTCGCCGGCGTTTCTGCGCAGCCTCCTTGACCGGATCAAGAAGGAAGCGGGGCCGCTTTCCGAGGAAGAGGAAGAAGTGGTTCGGATCGCGCTCGACGAGCGGTTGCGGGCGGAAGGCAAACCGCCAATTTTTCTTCGAGGCGAGTCTTAATCCAAACATTTTCAGGTTACGATGTTTCATTGAAGATTCACAGTCTCAGAATTGGACTGTAAGAAGATCGTGCCAAGGTGAAGGCGTGACAACAGTATCCGTACGGTGGCGGTGGGACAACCGGACGCAGTATCGGACGGGAGTGAGTCTTCACAGCCATACCAGCAGATCGCGCGAGACGATGTCGTTCGTCCCGCGCCACACGGCGCAGGTTCCCGTGCTGGCATCCGGAATTCGGAAGCTGGAAGCGCGGTATCGGCGAGCGCACGGTCATGAGATCGACTACTCGTCGGTTTGGTGGACCCCGCCGCTGTCCCCGCACGAGGCCTTTCACCTGGAGGCTACGCAGATCGAGGAGAAGTTCGGCGCGCGTCCCATCGTTTCGTTGACAGACCACGACGAGGTGAGCGCTCCGGCGATGCTGAAC
>CAYNDS010000200.1:2681-8260 GCA_964395885.1 uncultured Solibacteraceae bacterium
CGGTCTCGGTGGAGTGGACTGTCCCGTCGGGTCCGGTCTTCTTCCACGTCGGTCTTCACAATGTTCCAGCCGATTGGATGCCGTTTTTCGCGGCGGCAACCGCCGACCCCACCGACGACAACATCATCAGCGTGCTGGAGGCGGTGGATGCGCGTCCGGAGAGCCTGATCGTACTGAATCATCCGATGTGGGATGAGATCCGCGCCGGCAAGGACGTTCACATGGCCCATCTCAAGCGGCTGCTGGCCCGCTTTGGACGGTACTTTCACGCCATGGAGATCAACGGTCTTCGTCCGTGCGAAGAAAACCGGCAGGCGCTGAAATTGAGCAACGAATTGGGCCTCCCCGCCGTCTCTGGTGGTGACCGTCATGGGCTGGAGCCGAACGCGAACGTGAATCTGACCAACGCGGAGACCTTCGAAGAGTTCGCCCAGGAGATCCGGAAGGATCAGGTTAGCCATATCGTGTTTCTGGAGCAGTACCGGGAGCCGATCAAGCTGCGCATGTTCCGCGTGATCGCCGACGCCGTGCGGGATATGCCGGGGTCGGCCTGGAGCGACCGGGTGTTCTGGCGTAACCGGAACGGTCTGGTCCAGCCGATTTCAGCCATCCTGCCCACTCCCGCACCGGGGGTCATCGGGCAGTTTCTCGCTCTGGTGCGCTTCGCCGACTGCCATCGCGTGCAGAAGACGCTGCGTTGGGCACTGCAGGAAAAGACGGAATATGCGCTGTGACGCCTCGGGTCGCCTTTTTTACTGATTCCTTCCACGAAGTGAACGGTGTCGCGCACACGTCGCGACATCTGGACCAGTTCGCGCGGCAGCGGAACTTCCCGATTCTGAGCGTCCATGCGGGACCGGAAAACCGGTTCGAGAAGGACGGCCTCTATCACCGGCTGGAGCTGAAGCGGTCGGCGGCCGCAGTGGCCCTGGACGAAGGCCTTGCTTTCGACCCGTTCTACCTGCGTCATTGGAGGACGGCTTGGGAGGCGATGGACGCCTTTCAGGCCAACGTCGTTCACGTCACCGGCCCGGGCGATCTCGGGATTCTCGGCGCCGCCCTCGCCTGGCGCCGCGGACTGCCGATCGTTGCCTCCTGGCACACCAACCTGCATGAGTATGCGGCGCGTCGGCTGCCGATTCGCGGTCTTCGGCCCTCGGCCGAGCGGGTTTCACTGAAGAGTCTGCTGTGGTTTTACGGTCTGGCGCAGGAGACCCTGGCGCCGAACGACGAGTTGCGCAACCTGGTCACGAACGGGACGCGGCGGCCGTGCCACCTGATGGAACGGGGCATCGACACGGAGCTGTTCTCGCCCTCGCGCCGCGTTCGTCCACGCGGAGACGGCTGCTTGCGATTGGGCTACGTCGGGAGGCTGCGTCCGGAAAAGAACGTCGAACTGCTGCTGGAAGTGGAAAAGGGCCTCCGTTCGGCAGGGCTGACCAACTACCAGTTCCTGATTGTGGGCGACGGCAGTCAGCGCGACTCTCTGAAGCAATCGCTGGCGAAGGCCGAATTCGCCGGCGTACTTCGGGGCAAGCCTCTTGCCGAGGCCTACGCGTCAATGGACCTGTTCCTGTTCCCATCCTGGACCGACACTTACGGCAATGTCGTGGCGGAGGCGCTGGCGTCGGGCGTTCCGGCACTGGTGACGGCAGGCGGCGGGCCGAAGTTCCTGGTGCGGGACGGAGAGACCGGTCTCGTCGCGGAGTCCGACGCGGACTTCGTCAAACTAGCCGTCGGCGCAGTGAAGCGTCCGGCGATGCTGGCACCCATGGGCGGCGCGGCGCGCGTCTGGGCGTTGTCACGGAGCTGGGAACGGGTGTTCGAGGATGTCTGGCGGTGCTACCGGCGGGCTCTCGAAGCCGGACTGCCGGAAGCCCCGCCCCTGCCCCGGACGCCCTCGCGCACGGCACTTTCCAAGGCGAAGTAGCCCAGTCCAATTCGCTAAGGCCAAGTGGCGGACCGGGCGGCATCGTCTGCCGCCCCGCTGCTGCCTTTAGGCCACCGCGGCCACAAACGGGCTGCTGCCCGCCTTCTTCGTCTGCCGGCTTGCCTCCCATTGCCGCTGCATCTCGTAGCCCCGCACGACGGCGTAAATGGCCTCGTCGAAGAACTTGTCGACCATGTGCATCACCTCATACTCGGCGTAAATCTCAACCGCAGAATGAGATAGGCGCTGGTCACGGCAGAACTCGAGCACGGCGCGTTTCATGATCTGGATCTTGCGAATCACTTCCATCTCCGGCACGCCTTCCGAGTGCCGCAGCTGCCCCAGCACCACATAGCGCTGATGCAGTTCATCGAGGTTCGAGGCAGACAGCCACCAGCCCAGATTGCGCAGGATTTCCCACGCACGCTGGCGGATTTCGGCCTCATCCAAACGGCCATACGACGGGGCGCGCGGGTCGCGGCGAATTGCCTCCACCGCGCGGGTGGCGATGCGGTCCCAATTGGATTCGATCATCTGAATCATTCGAGCCGAGAACATAGGGTCTGTCTCCTTGCCCGTCACAGACGATCTCAAGATGAAGAAAGTTTCAGAATATGGATTATGGAATTGAAGTTTTTTCAGCTCACTCGTAGCGGAGCGCTTCGGTGGGCGACAGCTGAGCCGCCCGCTGTGCCGGCAGGAGCCCGGCGAGTAAGCCGACCAGAAACGACGTACTGAAGGCAATCCCGATGCTCCAGGGCGAAATCTGAATGTCGAGGGCGCCTTCCAGCGCCAGCATCGCGGCGAGCGGCATGGCGACGCCGAGGAGGATCCCCACCAAGCCCCCGGCAATTGAGATCAGCACACTCTCGGTGAGAAACTGCATCAGGATGGCGCGCTTGGAGGCGCCAATCGACATCCTCAATCCGATCTCCCGCGTGCGCTCCGTGACCGTGACCAGCATGATGTTCATGATGCCGATACCAGAGATGATCAGCGCAATGGCCGAAACCAGGATCAGGACGACGGTGAGGATGGCGCCGATATTGTTGGCGGTCTCCAGAATGGCGGCCAGGTTGTCCACAAAGTAGCGGGCGCCGGGGCGGTGCCGGTTCTCCAGAATCGATCGCACCGTGGAGGTGAGGGGCACGACATCTTCGCTGCGGCGGACCTGAACGTAAAAGGGGTCGATGCGCTCGACCGGTTCAAAGTAGCGCAGCAGCGTGAACGGCAGCAGGATCGTCCGGTCATTCAACTCCGACAGGCCAAAACTCTCGGTCTTCTCGCGGAAAGCGCCGATCACCGTGAACTCAAAGCCGCGAACCTTGAGGATGCGCCCGATGGAGGCGGCCGGAGAGCCGAATAGCTTGGTGGCCATGCGATGGTCGAGCATCGCCACCTTCTGCCGCTGCTGCACTTCGCCGGCATCCATGAATCGTCCCGCCATCAGAACGAAGTTACGAACTCGCGGATAGTCCTGATCGGAGCCGATGAGACGGACATCCTCCTCGCGCCCGCGGATCAGCATGCGGTCCGTACCGTTGATGACCCCGGTGGCGGCAATGATGCGGTCCCCCAACTGCTCCCGGATCGCGGCAATGTCGGCCATCTTGACGAAGTCCGCGGAAGCCTGGGCGGAGTCCTGCGTCCCGGCCTCGTAGTAGCCCCAGATGACGTTGGAGCCCAAGCCGCGGATCTGGTCGAGGATGTAGTCGGTGGAGGTGGTGGAGATCGTGACAACCAGAATCACGCTGGCATTTCCGATCACCAGTCCCAAGGCGGTGAGGAAGGTACGCAGGCGATTCGCGCGCAAGGCCTGCCAGCTGGATCGAAAAACTTCGGCGAGGGTCACCGGATCAGCCGCCGCTGGCAAGCTTCAGCAGCTTCTCGGCTTCGTGACGCGGCGGGTCGTCCGGCGAGAGCTCGCTATTCAGGTAGCGCTGCAGCAGTTGGCGCGCCTCCGGCAGATTGCGCTTGGCTTGAATGTAGGCTTCGGCTCGGGCAAAGATCAGCTTCGGGCTGCGCGGATCGAGCTTCTCGGCACGCCGAAACGCCTCTTCGCTCTCCTGGATGCGCCCACGGTCGTTTAGGAACTTCGCCAGGTCCAGCACGCGCCCGATCTGCTGCGGGGCAAGATCAATGGCGCGCCGCAATTGCGCTTCGGCCGTCTGAAACTCTTTCTTGTTGGAGGCCAGGCGAGCCTCGGCGTAATAGCGCTCCGCCGGGTCCAGCGCGGCGATGCGGGCAATCAGCCCGCGGGCTTTCGCCTCGCCGCCGCCCATGAAGCCGGGAGCCTGCAAGTAGTATTCGAACAGATCGTTCAGGGCCTCACGGTTGGCACCGTCCAACTCCACGGAGCGTTCGAGGGCGCTGCGGCACTTCGAGGCCAGGCCCGGCGCGGTGAATACGGTCGCGGTCTCCGCACGGCGGCCGTAAGAGCGTCCGAGCCAGAGCCAGACTTCGGCATTGCGGGGCTCGGCAGCGGCGGCCTGCTCCAGAGCTTCCGTCGCGCGCTTGAACTGCTGGGTCATGAACTGCGCCTTACCGATCAAGAGCAATTCCGCCGCGGACTTCTGCGGCAGCGGGGAAAGCAGGCGCAGCACCTCCTCGTACTGTGTGCGCCGATACGATTTTGTTGCGCGGTCCAGCTCCGCCTGACCCGCCCAGACGCCGCTGACGGCCACGGCCAGGATCGTTAAGATCTTCATTACGAGACTCTTCCAGTTTAACGGACGCCTCCGGACCGCTTTTGGATTCACCCGTCAAAGCGGCCGCGCCCTCCCCACAATCTCGCGTGCGTATGTTACTTTCAGAGGGAAGCATACGTCACATAGTGCGGGAGGGTAGGGAATGATCCGGCGTTTCAGCGTGTTAGCAGCTACGTTGCTGTTCGGCGCAGTCGGCGCTTGGGCGCAAACAGGCGCCATTGAAGGAGATGTAAAGGGCGAAGACGGCAAGGGCGTCGTGGGCTACCCCGTCCTGATTGAGCGCACTGACATCAAGGGAAACTACAAGACCAAGACGGACAAGAAGGGCCATTATTTTCACGCCGGTCTACCGCTGGGCCAGTATGTCGTGACGGTGCAGGGACCGGACGGCAAGGTGCTGGACAAGGTGGCGGGCGTGCGCACGCGGCTGGGTGACCCTGTCGCGGTGGACTTCGACCTGAAGGCGATGATCGAGCGGCAGAAGGCCATGCAGGCCGCCGCGCAGTCCGGACAGATGTCGGAAGAGATGAAGCGAGACATGTCTCCGGAGCAGCGCGCCGCGATCGAAAAGCAGATGAAAGAGCAGCAGGCCAAGATGGCGAAGAACAAGGCGTTGAACGACGCCTTCAACGCCGGCATGCAGGCTCTGCAGGCGCAGCAGTGGCCGGTGGCCGTCGAGCAGTTGACGAAGGCCTCTGAGTTGGATCCGACGCAGGTGGCGGTGTGGTCCAACCTCGCCGGCGCGTATGATGGCTGGTCGAAGGCGACCAAGGGCGAAGAGAGCGAGAAGGCGATGGTCAAGGCGATGGAGCTGTACCCGAAGGTGATCGAGCTGAAGCCGGATGACGCCGCCGTGCACAACAACTTCGGCCTTCTGCTGGCGCGCGCCAAGAAGTTCAAGGAAGCGGAAGACGAACTCGGCAAGGCTGCGGCACTCGATC
>CAYNDS010000201.1:0-8249 GCA_964395885.1 uncultured Solibacteraceae bacterium
GTGTGCAGTCGGCTCAACCTGTCTTTCCAGGCACATCTCGCGTGATTCGCCAGGAGAAGTCACATTGGGTTTACTTCATGGTGCCTGGCACCTCATGCATGGGGTGCCAGGCACCATGAAGGGGAGTTCATGAGAGGAATTGGGCTCGAGCGGGACTAGTTGGCATGCCCCGGAAGCTTCGAGTCGTTCTTCCAAACCTGCCGCATCACGTCACGCAGCGAGGCAACAATCGCCAGGACATCTTCCACTCCCCGCGCGACCGGAAAATCTACCTCGACCTGCTCTTCCGCTCGGCCGAAAAGCAGCAGCTTCGCATTTGGGGCTATTGCCTCATGACCAATCACATCCACCTCATCGCCGTGCCAGAGCAGGAGACCAGCTTGGCCAAGACCCTCGGGCAGGCACACTCGGCTTACTCGATGTACTGGAACTCGCTTCACGGGCGCTCCGGCCATCTGTGGCAGGCCCGTTACTTCTCCGCACCCATGGACACTCGCTACTCCTGGACCGCTCTTGCGTACGTGGAGAACAACCCGGTTCGCGCGGGCATTGTGCATCGGGCGGAGAGCTACGCGTACTCCAGTGCGGCGGCACACACGGGTCAGGACACCTCGCCCTACCCGCTCGACCTGCTTCCATGGCAGGAATGCTTCGACACTTCGCGATGGACCGACGTCCTTCGCACGAGCGTCGAGGACGAAGCGCTCGAGTATCGCAGCCGTGAGGCCCGCTTGGCGCTCGCGGCTATGGCCTGACGAAGAACTTCCCGCTCTCGCCTCGCTTGGCATAGAATCTGGCCCATGCGTTCGGCTCTTGTTCTCGCACTCGCCGCCCTGTCCGGCGTCGCCCAGGAGACCTGGGAAAACCCGGTCCGCAAGCTGTTGAAGGCCGGTCAGCCCGTCATCGGTGCGACCATCACCTCCACCAGCGTCGATGCCGCGGCGCAGGCGGCGCAACTCGGCTTCGACTTTCTTTGGATCGAGATGGAACACTCCCCGATCACGCTCGAGACCGCCCGAAGCATGATTCTCGCCACGCGCGGACTGAAAGCCATGCCCTTCATCCGAGTGCCCGTCAATGAACTATGGACAGCCAAGCGTGCCCTCGACATCGGGGCGATCGGCGTGATCTTTCCGTTTACCTCGACGCCGGATCTCGCGCGTCAGGCCGTTGCGGCCACGCATTACCCGTCCGGGGGCGGACGCCGCGGCTTCGGACCTTCTCTGGCACAGTTCCGATGGCCGGCGCCCGAAGGCTACGCCGAGTTCGCCAATCGCAACGTGATGACGATTGCCATTGTGGAAGAAGCCCGCGCTCTTGAGCAGATCGACGAGATTGCCTCCACGCCCGGGCTCGACGTTCTGTTCATCGGCACCAGCGATTTGTCGCAATCGCTCGGCCATGGAGGTCAACTGGAGCACCCCGTCGTAAAGGCGGCACTCGATAAGATTCTCGCGGCCGGCCGGAAGCACAAGGTGCCTGTGGGCCGCCCGGCCGGGTCCGCCGCGCAAATCAAGCAGTACGTGGCGGAGGGCTACCAGTTCATCCAAGGTCCGGCCGACCTGGTGATGATGAGTGCCGGCGCGCGCCCGCTGCTGGACGCCCTGGGCAAGACCGCCCCTTCGCCGAAAGAAAAGCTGCTCTACTAACGCCGATGCCCAGCCTCTACTTTGAAGACTTCGCCGTCGGCCAGCAATGGACCACGCGCGGCCGCACCATCACGGAAAGCGACATCGTCCAGTTCGCGGCACTCACGGGCGACTACACCTACCTCCACGTTGATGAGCCCGCGGCGGCGCAGTCCCCGTTCGGCGCCCGGATTGCCCACGGCGCGATGATCTTTTCCTACTCCGTCGGGCTGATGACGCAGCTCAATCTGCTGGAGGAGACGGTTCTTGCCTTCTACGGGGTCGACCGGCTCCGCTTCACCGCGCCGACCTTCATTGGCGATACCATTAAGACGACAAAGGCCGTGAAAGCCCTGCATCCCAAACCGGAAAATCGCGGAGTGATTGAGTTCGAAACCACCGTGACCAACCAGCACGGACGCCCGATTTTGGTGTACTCTGACAAGGTTCTGGTACGGGCGCGCGCTTAACGGCGTCCCGAATCTCAGCAAAGGGAGGAACAACCCATGCTGGACATCGCTCTATCCGCCATCTTGTTCGCCGGATTTGTTTATGTGCTGATGCTGGCGACCAATCCGAAGGGTGCCTGGAACTGCCCCATCGAGAAGTTGCTCGCGCGGCTCCATCGCAGTGGGCGGCAGCAGGCGCGCCCCACACCGCACTAGTCGGCCAGGCGGAATTTCTCTGAGATCACCTCTCCCGATGCGGTGACGAGAATCGTCAACACCGCGTTGTGTCGAAGGTCTTCCAAACGCACCTCCCGCTGCTCGTCGCGGGGAATCACCTCCGCCACGACGAAGTACAACCGGGGCGACAGGCGCCGGAACAGGTTGGACCGTCGTGCCCCGTCCAACGCCGGACCCGGCTCCGGCGGATAGTACACCCGCCCGGACTCCGGATCAAAGCCATCGGCCAGCGACACCAACGGCGTGAGCATGGCCTCACCGGTCTGCACGAGACCTTGCCATTCCAGGGGTTGCGACGCAGACGGAAGTGCGGCAACGCGATTTGCGGGCTGCCCCAGATACAGCCGCGCCTCCAGCACGTCCAGCGCCTGTTGGTGCAGTTGTTGCCGCGCCAGGATGTACGCCGCCGCCAGCACCAGCCCGACAACAGCAGAGGCTTTGCCGGGACCTGCCTTTTCGCCGATCTCGCTCGAAACCAATCGCCCCAATAGCGGTCCCGCGACGAAGAGAATCAGGACAGCGGGCAGGTACGGATCGTCCGGAGCCAGCCAGTCCGCCGCAAATCTCGCATCGCGAAACGGCCAGGCGAGCGCCGCGCCCGCCACATGCGTCGCGTCCAGCAAGACATGCGCAAGACCGGAAGCAAAGGCGACCAGCGCCGTCCGCCGCCGAGCCTCCGCACCGCGCGCGCCAAACGCAAGCAGCGCCGCAACGGAAGTAACAGCAACCAGGGAGTGTGCCGGACCACGATGCCAGACAAATCCAGCCTCGTCTCCGAACAGCACTGCCAGGCGGTCCACTTCCGGCGCCACGGCGGCCAGCAGCGCGGCGCCGAGCGCACCTCCGCCTAACCGCGAAATCAGAACGGCCAGCAGCAAGTAGGTGAGAAGTTCCATCGGGCGTCATCGGCCACAATAGCGCGCGTACCGCCCCCCCGCGCGCCGTGCTGCTGTCGAAGTTCAGGCGGCCAGGGGCTCTTCGACAAGGAGCCGGAACTGCTCACTGTCCGCATCCAGTACAAGGCGCGATTGCGGTGCGACGCGGCCGGCTGCCAGCAGGCTCGCCATCGGCTGCAACAGCTGCCGCTGTAGTGTCCGCTTCAGTTCTCGCGCGCCAAAGGCGATGCTCGTCCCCTGTTCCAGCACCTTGGCACGCGCCTCCGGTGTGAGTTCAATGGAGAACGAACGGCCAGCCAAACGGCGGTCCAAATGCGCCTGCAACTCGGCCAGTTGCAGGTCCAGAATGCGGTCCAGCGCTGCCGGGTCAAGCGGCTGATAGGTGACCACACGGTCAATGCGGTTGACAAACTCCGGCGAGAACTTCTTGCGGACCGCCGTCATGGCGATCCTTTCCAGGAAGCGTCCCGGGGCCGTTTCCGTCCGCCCCGCCATCCGCGCAAAACCAAACGAAGGGTCCAGAGCCTGCGCCATCCCTCGCGCACCGAGATTACTGGTGAGGAAGATCATCGTACGTTCGAAGTTCACGGAGGTGTTGTCGCCCAACCGCAGCGTGGCCTTATCGAGGATGCCCAGAAGAAGTTGGTACATCGACGGGGCGGCTTTCTCGATCTCGTCAAACAGCAGCAGGGAGATGCCGGACTTGTCGCTCGCCATCGTATTCAGACGCGCCTGCGTCAGCAGCGGCGGTGTCTCTCGATGGCCCAGATAGCCGGGGGGCGAGCCGACAAGTTTCGCCACTTCGTGTTCCATTTGGAACTCGCCGCAGTCGATCTTCAGCATGGAGCGCTCCGACCCATGCAGAGCATCGGCTAAAGCTTCCACCGTGCGGGTCTTGCCCGTGCCGGTGGGACCGAGCAGGAGGAAGACGCCCGCGGGCCGCCCCTCCGGCGCAAGGCCCGCCTGAAACAGCTCAACAAAGGGGACAATCGCGTCAATGGCGCCCTGTTGGCCGACCAGTCGCTGCTCCAGCGCGGCGGCCAAACCTTCGGCTTCCGGCTGTGTGGGCTTCCGCATTCGCGTGGTGGTTTTCACTCGAACGCTCCTTTCCGTGGTGCGGGAATCGCGAGACGAGAGTAAACCAGGCGACTGGACGGTAAGGGCATCCGAAAGCCGGACGACGCGGCCACGGAATCCGGGGCACGCTGATTCGAAACGACTAAATCGTTTTCAGAAGCGCAAAAACTATTTTTCTAAAGTTGTGACTACTTGTGGCGGTAGGTGATGCGGCCTTTTGTCAGGTCGTAGGGCGACATTTCCAGCGTGACGCGGTCACCCGCCAGAACGCGAATGCGATTGCGTCGCAACTTGCCTGCCAGGTGGGCCAAGACGGTGCGCTCCTGATCGAGCTGCACGCTGAACAGACCACTGGGGAACTTCTCAACGACGGTTCCCGTCACTTCAATCGAATCTTCTTTGCTCATCCGCCTCCAACTTGTGTCGATGACAACGGGCGTGGGAGTGTTTCCCGGCGCTCGCCATCTCGCCCAAGTATATCTTGCGCTACACTCAGGCGGGGCGGCGCCGCCCTTGGCAATTCGTCCGGATGACTGAGCAAACTGCCCTATCGCCGTTGGCCGCGCGCTTCGCGCCCTCTCTGAAAGATAAGCTCATCCTCATTACAGGCGCCGGACGCGGGATTGGCAAACGCCTGGCGATCGGGTTTGCGAATGCGGGCGCGCTGGTGGCGCTCGTGGCGCGCAGCCGCGCCCAGCTCGATCTGGCGCATCTGGAGATTGAACACTCCGGCGGCTCATCGGAACGTTTTGCCGGCGACGTGCGCGACCGTGAGTTTCTCTCGACGGCTGTCGATCGCGCGATGGTGCGTTTCCGCCGCCCGGTCGATGGCTTGATCTGCGCCGCAGGGGTGCAAGGCCCAATTGGTCCGCTGACGGATTCTGATCCAAAGGCGTGGTGGGAGACGCTGGAAGTGAACCTGCAAGGCACAGCGCTGGCGATCCGCGCGGTGCTGCCGAACATGGCGGCCAATCGCAGGGGCAAGATTCTGGCCCTGACCGGTGGAGGGGTGGACCGGCCCCGGCCGAATTTCTCTGCCTACGCCGCGTCCAAGGCGGCAATTGCCCGGATGGTGGAATGCGTCGCCGCCGAAGTGGAGCACGAGAACATCCAGGTGAATTGCATGTCACCGGGCGGCAGCTATACGGCCATGACGGACGAGATTCTCCGCGCCGGAGAACGAGCCGGGCAGCGCGATTTGGAAGACGCGCGCCACATCCGCACCAGCGGCGGCGTGAACCCGGACCGTCAACTGGAACTCGCGTTCTTTCTGACGTCGCCGCAGTCCAACCACGTTTCTGGCCGGACCGTGCATGTGAATGATGACTGGCAGCACTACCTGCTGCGCGAAGAGCAGTTGGCGAGTGAGGTGTATACACTTCGCCGCGTCAAGCGCTAGGCGGCTGCCGGGGCGGTAAGCGAGTGCACACACCCGCCTCAATCACTCTTGGAAAGCAACGGAGAACTGTTTGTAGGCCGCCCGAACGCCATTCCGCAGCGTTCGCCTCATGCGCCTTCTCATCTCGATGGCTCTTCCATCACTTTTCGCTCTTCCGCAGAATCAGCCCACTTTTGACACGCTATCCGTCATGCGACGCCCTGCGCTGGACACTCACAGAGAATTCCATCCCCGCATTCGAACCGCAGCAAGGGCGGGGCCGCACTTTGCCCAACGGTACTCCATTGTCGGTTGGAGCTGCGGCAGTAGTTGTATCGATGCTGCGATCGTCGACTCCCGGACCGTCGATACGTCTTCGCTTGGACTGGACGGTCACTTGTTCAAGACAAGTAACCGTAGGATGGGCATCTGTGCGCTGACGTTGCGCTTATGGCAGTGAGGACCGCGAGGCGGCTTCATCGAGCCGAGCAAGCCGATGCAGGACGGCCATGCACAGCGCCTCAACAGCCGACTTCGCGACGAATGGCATTGCTTTCTTAACGAGGAGGATGCGGAGCGGAAGTAAGGTAGTTGGCGATGGGAGCACTTACGTCAGCGGCCGCATGACAGCCTGGCCGGTCGGACCGCGGCGGAGATCGCGACGGCGAACGCAGTGCGAAAGCCTTTCCCCTCGACGATTGAACGCCGTGTCGAGTCTCGTCTCTTTTTTGAGCATGTCAAGCGAGGTATCTTGCCGGAGCAGCTTCTCCGCGAGCCTTTTGTTTTCGTCGGTCGTACCGAACACGTCGATCTTTGCGGCGCTCCACGAGCGACGCGTGAAGTACGGTACTGTGCCGTTTGCTCGAGCACTTAGTCGTAACTCCGACCAAGCACAATTGATTGATCCGGAAACGTCGCGTTCTTTTCTCGTACGGTCTACGGAAGGCTGATTGATCCCCGGAGAAGCTTCTGCGATGGGTGGAACTTTCACTCCAACGTCGCGCGGCTCACGAGAAAAGGCACCCATGATGAATCCGAACGTGGACGGACTGATGAATCGAGTCACGATGACTGGCTTCGCCTACGACGCCGCCGGGCAACGTGAGGCAGATACCCTGCTCGTCTTCTTCGCAGACACTGGACTGCGACGCGTTCGGGCGGGTGGCGAACTCCGAAGGCGTGCAGATTGACCTCAACAGTTGGCGTGGGCAGCGGACACAGGTGACCACGGGCAGACAGGCGGATCCCTTCTTCGATCTGCCCGACGAGGGCTAAGCGGGGAGACGGTCGCTGACTTAGTCCTTCAGCTCTTCCGGAAACACCGCGTAGCCCTTGGGAGGAGCAAACATTTCTTCCAGCAGCTCCAGGCGCTTGCGCAAGTGGCGGCTGGCGAGCTGCCGTGGACCCGTATCGACATCCAGGTCACAGCAGATGCCGTGCAGGTAGAGCGTCATCGTGTCGATGAAGGACTGCCGGGCATAATCGCGCACCTGCTTGTTGGTCCCGCGACAGAGGCTTTGCCGTTCCAGCAGATCAATCTTGCGCTCCCAGCTTGGCTCATCCACCTCGCCGTGGACGTTGGCCTTCAGCTCCTGCTTGATCAGGGCCAAGTAGGACTTGTCGATCTCCGCCGGGATCGCATCGGCCACATTCTCGGCGATGGCCTGGTAGAAGCGGTAGTGGTATTCGCCCACGTCGCGGTCCTCAAATGGGAACAGAAGAAACTGCTGGTCCGGCGTGTCGACGCGGGCGCTGTACACCGGCTTTGCCGGGCGCGCCAGGCTGACCAGTTCCGCGTTTTTGCGGCCGTGCCGCTTTTCAAGATACGGCACGAAGATCAGCGCGATGCGGGGCAACAGGGAGGCGACGCGGGGCGGCAGGGCTGCGATGGGCTCCTGCAGGTACTCCCGCGTGTCCTCCTCCGAGGGCATCCCCGAAAGGAAGAAATAGTGAAAGCGTTCATTGTGCGGAAGGAGCTCCCCGCGAATTCGGGCGGCCAAGTCTGCGGCTGGAAAGCTGGAATTCGGCGGCGGAGCGGTCCCGTTCTGGGCGGCAGCCATCGTCTCAGCCATGGTAGCGTGAATGCCGAATGGCTCTCCGCGAGAGCGGGCGATGAACGCGCGCGCATCGATTCTGGTATCGGCCGGCGAGGCCTCGGGCGACCTGTACGCCGCGGGCCTGGTCGCCGCCTTGAAGCACCGCCTGCCGGATGCGCGCTACTTCGGCTGCCCCGGCCCGCGCATGGCAGAGGAGGGCGTCGCGGCCGTCATTGACCAGCGAAAGCTCTCGGTCGTCGGTCTGGCCGAAGTCGTGCGGCATCTGCCGGCCATCTACGGCGAGTATCGAAAACTGGTGGCCGCGGCGGCGGAGCAACGGCCGGCGCTTGCGATTTTGACCGACAGTTCCGGCTTCCACCTGCGTGTCGCGCGGGCGCTTCACCGGTTGGGAATTCCAGTCCTGTACCTGGTGGCGCCCCAAGCCTGGGCCTGGCGGCGGAACCGCGTCCACCAACTGCGCCGCTATGTCCGGCGTCTGCTCTGCATTTTTCCGTTCGAGGAAGACTTCTTCCGCGGCTATGGTGTCG
>CAYNDS010000202.1:0-8215 GCA_964395885.1 uncultured Solibacteraceae bacterium
AGAGTGAGCGAGATTCGGCACGGTCGTCCGGAGGACCTGGTCTGGATGGCGGAGGTCCTGCGCGACGCGCCGGAGGCCGCGCGCTGGCTCCCCGATGGTGAGCCCTTCTGGGTGGCGCCAGAGTGGGGATTCCTGGTCTGGCGGAGGGTGGCCGCCGCTGCGGCGGGCGATGAGTACGAGATTCTGAATCTGGCCGTCGCTCCCTCGGCGCGAAGGCAGGGCATTGCGTCCCGCCTGCTGGCCGCCGCGCTCCTGCCGGGGCATTGGTTTCTCGAGGTCCGCGCTTCCAATGAAGCTGCGCTCGCCTTCTATTCCCGTCACGGCTTCCGGCAGATGGCCCGACGCTCGCGGTACTACCTAGACCCCATCGAAGATGCCATTGTGATGGATTCGAAACGGTGCTACAGTACGGACGTCGGTCTGGCCCTCGGTGACCGGACCGCAGTTGAGCATGGGCATCCCCCACAACACCCACCGAGCCTATCCTGAAATCCCGAAAGACTCGGCGTGGCAACCTTTCCCAAGGAGAATCACGCTATGGAACTGAGCATCCAAGAGCAAGAAGAGCTCAAGGCGCACCTCTTGGCGACGGACGAAGAGTTCCGCCGCCTGGCCCACCAACACGCGGAGTACAAGCAGCGCGTGGCGGATATCGAAGCCAATCCCCATCCGTCGGATGCGGAAGTGGAAGAAGAGGCGCGCTTGAAGAAGCTGAAACTGCAGTTGAAGGACCGGATGAACGAAATCATGCATTCTCATCGGGCTCCCGCCGTCTAGCGCGGCGGAAGCCTTCGCCGGGAACGCCCATGCTGCGGAAACGCGGTTTGGGCGTTTTTGCTTTTGGGTCCCTCCGTGCCCGCGCTACGATAACGTCATATGGCGCTCTCGCGCCGAGCCCTCTTCCTGTCGCTTCCCGCTCTCGCCGCCAACCGCGGACAGGTGTATCCGCCGGACCGGGCGCGCTTTTCCGACAGTGCAACCGAGTTTGAGGTGGTGCGCCTCACCAACCCCAGCTATGCCAGCTTCCTTCCGCCCAGTTGGAACCGCTGTTCCTCCTCGCGCGGCGGATTCCTAATTTACAGTTCAGACCGCGGCGGCTCCCTACAGGTCTTCCGCATGGACGTGCGGGGCGGGGAATCACGGCAAATCACCGAGGCGGCTGCCCTGCAACCGGACTCCGTCGTGCTTTCCGCTGATGACCGCGCGGTCTTTTTCTTCGACGGCGGCACCGCAAAGACGGTCCAGCTGAGCGGTTTGCGCGAAAAGACGCTGGGGGAAGGGGATGCGTCGCGTGGGCTTTCGGTCAGCGAAGAAGGACTTCTCGCCGCCTACTTTCGCGGCCCCCAACTGGTGGTGGCCAACGCCGCAAAAGGGGATTCGCGGGTGATTGCCGAAACGGGAGCCCAGGCGCGCACCCCTCTGGTGCGTCCCAAGCGCGCCAGTGTGCTCTATCAGTCGGAAGGCGCGGTGTGGCTGGCCAGTTTCGACGGGTCCGGCGAGAACCGGCGTCTCAAGACAGCGCCCGACCCCCAATGCGTCCAATGGTCGCCCGACGGCCGCACGATTCTCTACCTGTCCGGCACCGAACTCCGCGAGCACACGCCGGACACCAATGCCGACGCGCCGCTGGCGAAAACCAGCGCGTTTGCCAGCTTCGGGCGTAACGGCGACGCGAGCGTCTTTGTCGGCGCCAGCCGCAGCAAGGCCGGTCCGTACATCCTGCTGCTGCTCCGCATCACCCGGCGCGAGTTGGCCATCTGCGAGCATCGCTGCTCTGACCCGTCGCTGGTCCATCCCGCCTTCTCCCCCTCCAGCCAGCGGATCTACTTTCAGAGTGACCGCAACGGCAAGATGGCACTCTACACGATGGCGGTGGAGAAGCTGGTCGAAAAAACCGAAAGCTAGCGGGCAGCCGGGAGCGGGCGGCACCCGCTTTCGAGAAAGCTCTTTCCGTGGCGCCCGTGCCGGTGCCGATCGGCGCTTCTCAGTTCGCCCACCCGGAGATGGCATTCGAGTGACATCCCGTGCTATCCTGTATCTTTGCGGCATGCGACCGACGTGTGCCAGCACTTCTGAGGAATCCATGTACGCAGTCGTTGAGAGTGGCGGAAAACAGTACCGGGTCGCCCCGGGCGATGTGGTGCAGATTGAAAAGCTGGAAGGCGAGACGGGCGCCGAGGTCGTGGTCGGCCGGACCCTGGCCGTCTTCCGCGACGGGGAACTGGTGACCGGCGAAGCGGCAGCCGCGGCCAAGGTCACCGGGGTCATCGCGGCGCAGGACCGCGGTCCCAAGACTCTGGTGTTCAAGTTCAAGCGCAAGAAGCAGTACAAGCGCACCATCGGCCACCGTCAGTACCTGACGTCAGTTCGAATTAGCGAGATTCAGTAGCAGGTCATCCATGGCAAGTAAAAAAGGCGTAGGCAGTTCTCGAAACGGACGCGACTCCGCGTCACAGCGCTTGGGCGTGAAGGTGTTCGCCGGTGAGGTGGTCACGGGCGGTTCCATCATAGTCCGCCAGCGCGGCACCCGAATCAAGCCGGGCGACAACGTCGGCATCGGCAAGGACGACACTCTCTATGCGCGGATTGCGGGCATCGTGAGCTTCCGTGACCGCGGGCGCATGGGCAAGTGGGTCAGCGTTTCCGCCCTCGCGCAGTAACGGTTTTCAGTCGCTGACGCTCAAAGCAGTGGGGCTGCCGGCCAAGCGCCGCGCAGCCCTCATTTTTTTATGTTTATCGATGAAGCGCTGATCGATGTCGCCGCCGGCGACGGCGGCAATGGGTGCATGGCCTTCCGCCGCGAGAAGTTCGTGCCGCGTGGCGGTCCTTCCGGCGGGGATGGCGGTCGCGGCGGCGATGTCCTTCTCCAGGCAAGCCCGCATCACAACACCCTCCTCCACTTCCGCTTCAATCCGGAACACAAGGCCGAGCGTGGGCGTCACGGCGAGGGGTCCAACCGCAAGGGGCGCGACGGGGCTTCCATCACTCTGCCCGTGCCCGTCGGTACGGTTGTCTATGACGCAGCCACTGGCGCGAAACTCCACGACTTCACCACGCTGCCGGACGTCTTCGTTGTTGCCAAGGGCGGAAGAGGCGGGCGGGGCAATGCCCGGTTTGCTACGCCGACGCATCAGGCGCCGACCGAGCATGAGCCGGGTAAGCCTGGCGATAAGTTAAAGTTGCGGCTGGAACTGAAACTGTTAGCTGATGTTGGCCTCGTCGGTTTCCCGAATGCCGGCAAGTCCACGTTGATCTCGCGGCTCTCCGCCGCCAAGCCGAAGATCGCCGACTATCCGTTTACCACTCTGGTGCCCAACCTCGGCGTAATTCGCGCCAGCGATGACCCATCCGACGGGCGGACCCTGGTTGCCGCCGATATCCCCGGGCTGATCGAGGGCGCTAGCGAGGGCCACGGCTTGGGAATCCAGTTTCTCCGCCACGTCGAGCGGACCCGTGTACTGGTTCATCTGGTGGATGTCTCGGAGGCAACCGGGCGGGATCCGGTGCAGGACTTCGACACCGTCCTGCGCGAACTGGGCCGGTTCAGCCAGGAACTGGCGGCGAAGCCCATGATCGTGGCGGCGAACAAGATCGATGTTGCCCAGGACTCCTCGCGCGTGGAACGTGTCGAGGCAGCCGCCGCCGCGCACGGCTACCCGTTCCTGCGCATCTCCGGCGTGACGGGTGAAGGCCTGACGGAACTGAAGGCGCGCATGTTCGCGATCGCCTTCAGCAACATCGACCCGGAGGAATAGCAGCTACTGTTGCGCGCCGCAGCAGGGCTGAATCGAAAGCTCGGCGGCGGGTCCGGAAAGCGGTGCGGCCTTCGTGTAGTAGTTCTGGCCACCCAGAATCCGATAGACGGAACCGGCAATGCCGGAGGCGACCGGACCGTTGACGCGATGTCCGCCCGTGAGCAGAACCACCACCACCAGACGGCGCCCATTCACTTCGTTGTAGGAGCCGAACCAGCCGAGGTGCGTGCGTTGGTCACTGTTCGTGCACGTGCCCGTCTTGCCGAAGATCGGGTCTTCGCTCTCCGAGGTCAGACGCGCGCGTTTGGCGGAACCGTACTCGACGGCCCCTTGCATACCGGGCCGAATCTGGTCCGCATAGCGCGCCAGGTCCAACTGCCGCTTGATGCGGGGCACGAACGTTTCCATCTCGGCAGCCGTCTTCGGATACTGTAGCCAGTACATCGTTCCGTTGTTGGCGATGGTCGACAAGAGCGAAGCCAACTGCAACGGAGTCAGGCTGATGCCTTTCCCGAAACTGGTCATCATGCCGACGCCGCCCTGGTCAAACGGCTCCGTCTGCGCGAGAGCACCATCCTGCTCGCCCTCAATTTCGAGCCCCGCCTTTTCACCCAGTCCAAACAGACGCGAGTAGTAGGCGACACGCTCAAAGCCAAGTTGACGGCCGATGTTCGCAAAGTAAACGTTGCTTGATCGTGCCAGCGCCATCGAAAGGTCCATGTACTGCCGCCCTTCGACGCGCATGACCGTCGAAGGGGTGATGGTGCCTTCAATCAGCCCGGCGATGGCGGTCACCAGCTTGATGGTGGAGCAGGGCGTGAAGCCGCTCTGCATCGCAACGCGCTGATTCACGATGGTCAGCACGCGTCCCGTCTGCGGGTCGGTGACGACGACGCTGCCGTTGTACGGTCCGAGCGCCTCAATCGCGGCGCGCCGGACAACGAGGTCTTCTCCCTCAATGCGGTCGCCGATGGTCGAGTCGGCGAACGTTGGCTCGCCCCAGTAACGGGCGGGAACCAGACGGCGGGTGGGACGCAACGGGGACGCGGCGACACGGCGTGTGGCGGTGACGGGTTTCTTTACTGCCTTGGCTGCGGTGGTGGCCGGCTTGACCGGCTTCTTCTTCGTTTTGGAGTGTGCGACCGCCAGGGACGGGGGAGCGGACGCCAGGGCTAAGAGCAACAGAGTGAGTGCGGAGTTTCGCCGTTGCATCGCCAAATCTAATTGTCCGATCTTCTTTTCGTCAAGGTCAAGAGATTTTTGTCACGCTGCAGTCCAACCGCCGTCAATGGGCAGGACCGCGCCATTCATGAAGCCGGATTCCGCGCTCGCCAGATACAGCGCCAGATAGGCAATCTCGTCCGGCTTTCCCAGCCGGCCAATCGGCTGGCGCTGATTCAACTGCGCCCGAACGGCTTCCTTTTCGTGCTTGTGATACTTCTCGAGGTATCCCTCGACAAAAGGAGTATCCACTGTGCCCGGGCAGATGCAGTTCACCCGGAACTCGGTGGGGTAGTCCACTGCCAGTTGGCGGGTCATGGCAACGACCGCTCCTTTGGTGGCGCAATACGCAAAGCGCTTCTTGACGCCAATGAGTCCTGCGACCGAACCGATGTTCACCATCACGCCGTGCGACGCAATCAGCAGCGGAACCGCGTACTTGGTGACCAGGAACAGCCCTTCGACGTTGACTCGGAACAGACGTTGAAAATCGGGCAACTGCGTCTCCGTTACGCCGCCGACAAGCCCGATACCGGCGTTGTTCACCAGGATGTCCAGCTTCGGGAGCGCGGCAAACGTGGTGGAGACCGCCGCCTCATCCGTAATGTCGCAGGTGGCAACGGTCGAGCCGGCCAGTTCCTTCGAAAGAGCTTCTGCCTTGGCGCGATCCACGTCGAGAATCACGACGGAAGCGCCGGCAGCGGTGAAAATCCGGCTGACCTGTTCGCCAATGCCGCTGGCGCCGCCGGTTACGAGAGCAACTCGCCCGTCCAGGCGAAATGGGGTTTGCATCACCTGAAGATTCTATCGGAGGTCACGCTCGCGAACTGTAGAGCGGACAAATTTATCCGAGAGAGTAGGCGGCGATACCGTACAGGCAATCCCGACGAGCCGTCAGCGCCTCACCGCGGACCATGTAACGGCTGGTCCGCACCGGAGTGAAGCCGTTGGCAACCATGAGCGTTTCAGCGGCCGGGTGCGCGTCGGCGAGCGCGACATGTGGTCCAGCCGAATAGTCAAATTCCAACGCCGCGCCCAGCAGCGCCTGCGCCGCTTCCGGCGTGGCGGCGGCGAACGGGCCGATTTGGGAGCGCTGGGCGAAGACGAAGCCGAGGCACTCGCCGGAATCGCCGACGCATTCCAAGGCACGGCCCGGCATCTCCTGCTCCAACGCCCGGAACAACGCTTGACGGCGGCCGCCGAACAGCGGGCGGTCGAACGCCTCCAGCCGTGCAAAGTCCGACGCCAACCGCACCTTCGCCGTCAGCGGCATCCGCTTGCGAGACCGCAGCTTCCATTCCGTCGCCAGACCACGCCAGGCAAAGCCGAGTCCGTGATACAGGCGCAGGCCGGCGTCGGTGGAAAACAGCGTGATCGTACGATGCCCGCGCGCCTCCAGCGTCTCCATGGCGTGCGACAGCAAGCGGCGGCCAAGACCTGCCGACTGCACCTCCGGGTCGATGGCCATCAGCCCGATATGGGCAAAGTCGCCAAAGTCCGTCGCACCGACGCCGCCGATCAGCTTGCCCTGCTGTTCGGCAATCCACCATGCCTCTGGCGTCAGAGCGAGGTTGCGGCTCAAAAGGGTGGAGAAATGTCCGGAGAACACGTTGGCGTGCGCGCGCCGCAGAACATGATCAAAGGCTTCGATGTCCGCCTCGTTCATCAGGCGAATCTCGACGGGGCCGAATGTGCCGCCGGAGACCGGATCCGTCTGCATCACGGTTGTTCGCCCGGCTTGAGGCGGCGAAAGCCACCGGAGGAGGGCGCACTGTCCGGTGCAGGTCCGCTGCTGGAACCGCTGGTCCGCTCATTGACGGCCGGTCGCCGGCGCAGCGAAGGAGGCGCGTCGTCGCGCGTGGTGGATCGGGGCATGGTCGCGGTGTCGGTCGGCTGAGGTGCGTGGACTTCGCGCGGACTTCCTCCGCGCCCGGAGTCCGGTGGCGGGGGAGCCTCGCTGACGGTGGTCACGTTCGGGTCGGCGTCGCTGCTGCCCGCCGCAGTGTAAGTCGGCCGGTAGCGAAGATCGGCGCTCGGATAGCGCCGAGCGGCGGATGCGGTGAGATTCACGGTGACACCGCGCTGCTCGCCGGCGCGCGTTCCGGCGGGAAGCTGAAAGAACAACGCATAGCGCTGGCGCAAGCGCGACAGGGTCTGCTCCAGCGCCATCGCATCGTTCACGGCGTAATCGTCGCCGCCGGACTCTCGCGCAATCTCCGGCGTCCCGGCAGACTGTAATCCGCCGCCGCCGCCGAGGACAACGGGGCCTCCCCCGCCGCCGGGCATGCGCCGGCCCAGGATCACGCCGCCAGGCCAACCGCCGCCCGCCCCGGGAATCTGCCAACCTCCGGTGCGGCGTCCGCCTCCACCCCCACCCGGCCAACCGCCGCCGGGAATGCTGGTGTACTGTCCCATCGCATCCGGCGCCAGCAGCAGGCTGAGAACGGCCTCGGCCCGGTCGAGCGCGCGCAGGACGCGTCCCTCATCGCGCTCCCGTTCCGTCCGGTCGTCCGTCAGGATCACAATGGCGCGGCGCGCTTCCGGGCGGGCGTTCCGGCGGACATATTCGGCCGCGTCCAGCAGGCCACGGGTGATGTCGGTGCCGCCCCGGAAGCTTTCCTGGCGCAGCAGGCGGTCGAACTCCATCGTCACGGCTTCAATCGAATCGTTGAACGGCAGCCGCAGCCGCGTCATGCGGTCGAAGACCATGATGCCGACACGGTCCTCGCGGCCCATGACGCGGAGCGCCTGATGCGAAGCGCGCGCGATCGTCTCGACATGGGGGCGCATACTGCCGGAGACATCCAACAGCAGCAGGACGTCGATCGGCATGTTCTCGGCGGCGAAGTTTCGAATGGGGAGAGTGCGGCCGTTTTCGCGCAGCTCGAAGTCTTCTCTTTGGAGGCCCCGGACGGCGCCGCGCGAGGAGTCCAGCACCTGCACGTCCAGCCGGACCAGCGCGACATCACTGCGGAACACCACCTCTTGCTCGCCAGCGCAAAGAGCGCCGACGGTGACCAGGGCAAGGAGAACGCCACGTGTCATCGCCCGCACCGCCTTTCTTCACCCCCTCGGACGCGAGTCAGAGAGGGGAGGTTTCCCCTCTTATTCGACCACAGCGAGAGGGCAAGAGGTTGCTACAATAAAGGCTCATTCCGTTTCGGGCTGTGGCGCAGCCTGGCTAGCGCGCTTGCTTGGGGTGCAAGAGGTCCCGGGTTCAAATCCCGGCAGCCCGACCA
>CAYNDS010000203.1:0-5078 GCA_964395885.1 uncultured Solibacteraceae bacterium
CGCCGGGGATCTGCGGGCCGCGGAAACCGCCGACGTTGCCGCCGCTCAACAGGTCGCCGGCATTGGTCATCGTGCGGGCCCAGGTATAGGCAAGCAGGAAGTCCAGGCCGCCGGAGAACCGCTTGGTGACCTTGGATTGCAGCGAGTGGTAGTGGGCATTGGCGCCGGTAGCAGCATAGGACGAACCACGGCCGAAGTCCGGGAACGAGATATAGAGCTGCGGGTTGGCCGCCGGGGGCAGAATCTGCATGACGTTGTTGCTGCCCTGGAAGACTTCCAACTGGCGGCTGAGGCTGGCCACGTAGCCGATATCGAGCGCGAGATTGCGGACAATTTCGCGCTGGACGGTGAAGTTGTACGACTGCACGTAGGGCGTGTGGTAGTTGAACTCAATGCCGCGCAGGTTGAGGAAGCGGCCGTTGACGGCGCTGGGCGTGAAGGGCACGCTCGACAGGCCGCGTTCGAGGGTGGCGAAGTTGCCGTCCGGGAACAGGACGGGATTGACGGCGTCGGCGGGCTGGAAGTTGAAGTCGAACTGGAACGGATAGTTGTAGCCCAGGTTCGGTGCGCCGCCGCGGTTTTCAAAGGCGCCGTAGTAGATGCCGTAGCCGCCGCGGATGACGGTTTTGGCATTGAGCGAGTAAGCGAAGCCGATGCGCGGGGCGAAGTTCAGCTTCTGCGCGCGGCCGAGTCCGGAGCCGAACTCGTCGGTATAGCGCAGCCGGATGCCGTTGCGGGTGAGCAACTGCTGGAAGGTGGCCGACAGCGCCGGGTTGTTCTCGCGAGAGCGCGGGATGAAGAACGTCGGGTCCGTGGAGGACGGCACGAAGTTGGCCTGCGCGCTGTAGCGTTCGCCGACGAGGCCGAAGTGGTCCCAGCGGACGCCGAGGTTCAGGGTCAGCTTGCTGGTGACCCGCCAATCGTCCTGGAAGTAGAATCCCGTGTAGTACTTGCGATTCGCCACGCCGCCGAAGTTGGAGGCGGAGACGGAGTTGGGGCCGATGCCGCCGGCGCCGTTGGCGTTGGTGGGCGCCAGCAGGAACTGGACGCGGCCCGTGGAGCTGTCTGCATTGAACGGAATCGACGAGTAGGTGCCGCCGAAGTTGAAGCGGCCGCGGGAGGTGGGCGGAGCGGCCCACGGGAAGTCAATCAACTGGCCTTCCCAACCGCCCTTGAAGGTGTGGTTCTTGTAGACCTTCGTCAGGTTGTTGGTGAGCTGGTAGGTGTTCGAGTAGCGCTGTGAGTAGAGCCAGTCGCTGGGTCCGAGGTTGTTGAGGCCGCCGATGCTCAAGCCGGGCAGACCGCCGTTGCCGTTGGCCTGCGGAATGCCTTGGATGCCGAAACGTCCCGGAATGTTGGACGTGTCGCTGCCGAAGGGCTGCTGGCGGAGGGAGTCCTCACGGTTGAAGCCGACGCGGGTTTCGTTGATGAGCGTGGGCGTGAAGGTACGCGTGTAGCTGATGGCGGCGCCCTGCGTGCGCACGGTCTCGTCGCCATTGGCAAAGCCGCCGCCGTCGGCGACGCCGTCAAACGGGCCCGGGCGGAAGCGCGTCACGTCGGCGAAGCTGTAGCGGCCGAAGATCTGCGACTTCTCGTTGAAGTAGTGATCGAGGCGGACGTCAAAGCTGTTGGTGTCGTCGATGTTGTTGCGGTTGACGTTGTAGTTGTTGAACAGCCGCGCGTCGGTGGGCGCGGGGTAGAGGTTCATCAGGTTGATGGCGTTGCGGTTCAGGCGTCCGGCGGGAACGATGTTGCCGGGGAACGGGTCGCGCACGCAGCAGGTGCCGTTCAGGGCATTCCGGGTGGTGGCCGGGTCAAAGACGGTGCCGGAGGGGAAGACGCGGCCATCGCGGTCGGTCCGGGTGCCGCTCTGCTGGGAGACCAGTTCCGTGAAGTTGGTGTAGCCGCTGGAGCGCTGCAGCGCGGTGGGCACGGTGGCCGTGGTGGGGATGGCCTGGCGGATGCGGGTGCCTTCAAAGTCGGCAAAGAAGAAGGTCTTGTTCTTGACGATGGGGCCGCCGACGGCTGCGCCGAACTGATTCTGGCGGAAGGCGCCCTTGCGCTGCCGGTTGGCGTTCTGGAAGAAGTCCGCCGCGTCGAGATTGCTGTTGCGCAGGAACTCCCACAGGGTGCCCTTGATCTGGTTGGTGCCGGACTTGAGAGAAGCGTTGAGCACGGCGCCGCCGGCGCGTCCGAACTCGGCGCTGAAGGCGTTGGTCTGGATCTTGAACTCGCCGACGGCATCCACCGGGGGACGCAGCACGAAGGCGGCGCCGGTGAGAAAGTCGACGTTGTTGGAGTTGTTGTCGATGCCGTCGAGCAGGAAGTTGTTCTGCTCGAGGCGCAGGTGATGGCGAATACGAAGCAGCTGGCGGCGGCGGTGAACCAGCCGGTGGCGTTCAGGCCGCGCCCTTCCGGCTGCGGGTGGGTCACACCGGCCGTCAGGCGCGCCAGGAAGTTATAGTTGCGTCCGCTCAGCGGCAGATTGACGATGGTGCGCGAGTTGATGGTTTCGCCCACCGAGGCGTTCTGCGTCTGGAGGACGGGAAGGCTGTCGGTGATGTCGACGGTGGTGGTCAACTCGCCGGGGCTGAGCGAGAAGTCGACGACGGTCTGTTGCTGAATGTTGACCGTGACGCCGGCGCGGCGGGCGCGCTGGAACCCGGCGAACTCCACTTCCACGGTATAGGAACCCGGACGGATGGGGGTAAAGATGTAGCCGCCCTCCTCATTCGTGGTTCCGTTCAGCTTGATCCCGGTCCCTTCGTTGGTGAGAGTGACCTTGCCACCGGCGATCAAGCCTCCCTGGCTATCCCGCACGGTGCCTTGTAGACGACCCGTGTCCACCTGCGCGAACGCAGATGCGGCAAGCGCGAGAACCGCGGCCCACCGTTGTAGAACCATACTCTTCCTGTGCATAAAAGCGTGGGGTCATTATTTGTTATCGATTCGGCGGTTGTCAATGGCTTTCCGGATGTGCCATACCTGAACCATGGTTCCGTATTCTGAGCTGAAGCCCGTCTCCTTAAGCGAGCAGGCCGCAACCCTGATTCGGGAGCGGATCATCCGGGGTGATTTGAAACCGGGTGACCGGCTGGTGGAGCAGCAACTGGCCAAACAGATGGGCGTGGGACAGAACGTGATCCGCGAGGCGCTGATCGACTTGTCGCACCGGGGGTTTGTGCGGCGGTATGCGAACCGCGGCACCTACGTCGTCAAGTTGACGATTGAAGAGGCGCACAAGGCGTCCGAGGTGCGGGAGGCGCTGGAAAGTCTGGCGGTGGAAACCGTGACGCGGCGCTACGCGGCGGGCCAGGCAAGCTTGTCCGAAATCGAGGTCGCGCTGGGTGAGATGCGGGCTGCCGGCGAACAGGAAGACCGGATCGCCTTCTACGACGCTGACCTTCGGTTCCACATGGCGCTTTGGCAGCAGACGGGCAATGAGTACCTGGAGCAGGCCTTGACGCAGGTGGTCGTTCCGCTGTTTACGTTCTTCATCGTGATCAATCTGCGGAAGGGCAGCCACAAGGCCGAGTTTCTGGAGTCCGCCGGGGCGCACCAGCGGTTGGTGGACCAGATTAAGTCGGGACGTCCCGACGAGGCGAAGCCCGCCATGGGCGACATTGTGAATCTGGCGCTGAAGCATCAGCAGGGGTTAATCTCGGAGTAGGTATGCCGATCTACGAATACGCCTGTGAAGGATGCGGGAACCGGTTTGAGAAGCTGGTGCGGCGCTCGAACGAGCAAGTCGAGTGCCCGAGCTGCCAAAGCCAGAAACTCGCTCAGCAGTACTCGACGTTTGCCGCCCGGGCAAACGGAATGATGCGCGAAGCCGCGCCGAAGATGGGTGGCTGCGCCAGCGGCATGTGCGCCACGCCAGGCCTCTGCGGACGTAACTAAGTTCGGGTTCGCGCGGCGGTGTGCGAGGTGACACACCGCCAGTCAAAAAGTTACATTTTTCGCTGTACCTCCTCCCACATCCTGGCAAGTAGGGCAGGCCACATCTGGCTGCTACGGAGGAAAAATGCGCTTACTTGTCTTGGTCGCGACGGCACTCACCCTGCCGCTTTCCGCAACCACAATTCTGCTCGGCAACAATCCAGTTGCCGGCCAGTGCGTGATCAACTTTGACAGCGGGTCACCCGGACCCTTACAGACGGGACAAACGGTCGGGGGAGGGCAGTGCACCCCGGCGCAGACCGTGCAGTTCTCGACGCTGACTTCGCAGACCCTGGAGGTTCAGGGGGGCGGCAATGCCCGAATCGAAGACGCCGGTGGAGATCCGCTGACCAGCATCGCGATTCAGATGCCGGGATTCTACATCGACAACCTGGTCTTCAACCTGCAGGTGGGCGGCGGCGTGAGCAGCGGGGCGACCGCAACGATCCGGGCGCTGTCGCCGACGGACACCGTGCTCGCCACGCTGGTTGAGACGCTGGGACCGGGCCAGAACTTCTTCACGGTTTCGGCGATGGGCCATACGGTCGCCTCGGTGGAGGTCACCACCACGGGCGGCGGCTTCCGGGCGTTCCAGCAGCCGCGGATCGCCTTTACGGCGATTCCGGAACCAAGCGGACTGCTTCTGGCGGCGCTGGGGTGTGGTTCGCTGCTTCTGGCGCGTCGGCTTCGTCTGGCTCGCTAACTCGGAGGGGGCGGGCCTCTCCGCCCCTCTCCTTTCCCGCCGAGTTCCTGCCGGTCTTGATTTTTCCATTTTCTTCGCCCATACTCAGGTCATGGCTCTCACCCGCCGACAGAAAGAAGTTCTGGACTTCGTAGCCGATTTCGTACGCGATAACGGGTTCAGCCCGAGCTACGAAGAGATCGCTTCCGGCTTGCAACTGGCGTCGCTGGCCACGGTCCACAAACATATTGAGGCTTTGGAGAGCAAGCACTACCTGAAGCGGGGCTTCAATCAGTCGCGTTCCATTGAGCTGGCGACGAAGTACTTCGACGAGCAGCGGCTGTACTCGCAAAAGGTGGCGACGATGCCCGCGCGAGAGCCGCAAGCGGCCACTGTCCCGCTGATCGGGCGGATTGCGGCGGGCGCGCCGGTGGAATCGCTGGCGGGAGAGGCATCG
>CAYNDS010000203.1:5088-8142 GCA_964395885.1 uncultured Solibacteraceae bacterium
TGCGTTGGAGGTGCGGGGCGATTCGATGATCGACGACCACATCTGCAACGGCGATTACGTGCTGATCCAGAAGACCGACAGCGTGCGGGACGGCGACATTGTCGTGGCCCTGGTGCGCGGGGCGGAAACGACGCTGAAGCGCTTCTACCGCGAGGCGGACAGCATGGCGCGGCTCCAACCCGCGAACCGGGAGATGGAGCCGATCCGGGTGCCGATGTCCGATCTGGCCATCCAGGGCAAACTGCTGGCCGTGATGCGGAAGTACCGCTAGGTGCAGCCGGAGTCACGCGTCGCGCGCGTTCCGACCGACTTCTCGGCTACTTCGAAATGCCGTAGCGCTGCTTCACCAACGCTTCGGCGCGATACCAGTCGTCGAGATTGGTGCCGGGCCGCTGTCCTTCTTCGAGCCAAAGCTGATAGGCCAGGCGCGAGATCTCCTCGGTAATCGCTTCCGGGGAGGGCACTGCCGGAACGACCTCCGCGGGCAGTGCCGGTGCGGTGGCAACCTCCGCCGCTTCATTCGCCGTTGCCGTTTCCACTTTTTTCGCACGGCTCCGCTTCGGGGCCGCGGCAGTTTCGGCACGATGCGCCGTGCCGTGGGCCGCCTTGGTGCGGGTCTTCTTCACTGGCGCCGCTTCCGTGATCGGCGCTGCGGGTTCGGACACACGTTCGGTTTTGGTTCGTTTGGTAGGCATTGGGTCAATCCTGAAATGCGGAACAACTCGGGCCGGTGGTTCTTCGTGGAAGACCCAGTTTAGCACGCCAAAACATTTGTACCCAAGAATGTCAGGTGACGAAAGTCGCGACTGACGCGCGGTACGACTTCGCTATATGATCGTGGCGATGCTCCAGATCCAACGCAGTGCACCCGTAGCGGACGTCGTGGTGATCGGTTCGGGCGCGGGCGGCGGTACCGTCACCCACGTGCTGGCCAATCTCGGCGTGAATGTCACCTTGATTGAGGCCGGTCCGATGCTGAACCCGGCGCGCGACTACAAGGAACACCTGTGGGCGCATCAGGTGCCGCATCGCGGCGCGGGCACCGGGAAGAACTACTTCGGGCAGGAAGAGTATGCGTTCGGCTACTTCCTGGCTCCGAACGGTTATTGGGACATTGAGGGCGAGCCGTACACCACGGCGCCGGGCACCGACTTCAAGTGGTTCCGGTCCCGCATCACCGGCGGGCGGACCAATCACTACGGGCGCATTTCGCTGCGGTTTGCCGATTACGATTTCAAGCCGTATTCGACCGACGGGCTGGGCGACGACTGGCCGATCACCTACGAAGAGATCGCGCCGTACTACGACAAGACGGAAGCCTTCATCGGCGTGACCGGAACGAAGGAAGGAATCCGGTCCGCGCCGGATGGCATCTTCCAGAAGCCGCCGGCACCGCGCGTCCATGAGCGTGTGGTGAAGAAGGCGTGCGACAAGCTGAAGATCCCCTGCATTCCGTCGCGGATGGCGATCATCACGAAGAACCACAACGGCAGAGCGGCGTGCCACTACTGCGGACAGTGCGGGCGCGGCTGCGTGACGGCGTCGAACTACTCTTCCAGCCAGGTGCAGATCTTCCCCGCCATGAAGACGGGGCGCGTGAAGCTGATCAACAACGCGATGGCGCGAGAGTTGATCACGGACGACTCCGGCAAGGTGGTGGCGGTCAGCTATATCGACAAGGCGACGCGGACGGAGAAGCAGATCCGATGCCGGTCCGTGGTGGTGGCGGCATCGGCCTGCGAATCGGCGCGCCTGCTGCTGAACTCGAAATCGTCGCGCCATCCGAACGGGCTGGCGAATTCCTCCGGCGTGGTGGGCCGGTATCTGACGGACTCCGTCGGCTACGCGATGGGCGGCTACATTCCGTATTTCGCGGGCATGCCGAAGCATGATTCCGACGGCATCGGCGGCATGCACCTGTATGTGCCGTGGTGGCTGTGGGACAAGAAGAACAAGGATTTTCCGCGCGGGTACCACATCGAAATCGGCGGCGGCTTCGGCATGCCGATGGTGGGGTCCTTCCACGGGCAGTGCGCGCGTCATGAAGGCTATGGCGCGGCGTTGAAGCAGAAGATCAACGACGAATACGGCTGCTATGTCGGCTTCGCCGGACGCGGCGAGATGGTGCCGAACGAACACAGCTTCTGCGAAATCGATCCGACCGTCGTCGACAAGTGGGGCATTCCGGTGCTGCGCTTCCACTGGCGCTGGCAGGACTACGAGTACAAGCAGGCCGACCACATGCGCGATACCTTCCGCGAGATCATCACCGCGATGGGAGGCACGCCGATGGAACGGCGGAATCCGGCGGGCAGCCCGGGCATCTCCATCGGCGGCGAGATCATTCACGAGTTGGGGACCGTGCGGATGGGCAACGACCCGAAGAAGTCCGCGCTGAACAAGTACTGTCAGGCGCACGACGCCAAAAACCTTTTCGTGGCCGACGCGGCGCCGTTCGTGTCCAACCCCGACAAGAACCCCACGTTGACCATCTGCGCCCTGGCCTGGCGCACTGCCGAGTATCTGGCTGAGGAGATGAAAAAGGGAAATGTCTGAGACTCTCGATCAATCGCGCCGCGACCTGCTGCGGAACGTCGCGTTGGCGGCGACACTCGGTGGTCTGGAACCGGCTGCCGCCCAGCATGTCCACACCATGGCCGCCGGCGACAAGAAGGCTGGCGGCGGCACGTATGCGCCGAAGTACTTTCAAGCGGGCGAGTGGAAGAGCCTGGAGGTTCTCTGCGAGATGATCTGCCCCGGCGCCATCGAAGGCGGCGCGCGCGAGTTCATCGACCTTCTGGCCAGCGCCAATCCCCGGATGGCCGCCTCCTGGAGCGGCGGTCTGGCGTGGCTGGACGCTTACTCGCGCAAGGCAGCGGGCGCCGCGTTCGCCGAATCCAACGAGGAGCAGCGCAAGGCGGTGCTGGACAAGATTGCGTTTCGAAAGAATATGAGCCCGGAACTCAGCGCCGGGATCCGGTTCTTCGACCTGGCGCGCCGCATGACCTTCGACGCCTACTACACGTCACCGAAGGGCATCGCGGAGTTGGGCTA
>CAYNDS010000204.1:0-8112 GCA_964395885.1 uncultured Solibacteraceae bacterium
CCGTGTCGCCGCCTGCTTCATGCAGTCCTGGCTCACCGGCGACTATGTCGAAGACTACGGCAAGTCCGCGCTCGGCGGCGCCATTCCCGGTGTCCTCGGCGAACAGGTGACGCTCCCTGCCGCGGGCCTCGTGCGCATCCCCGATCATCTGTCGTTCGAACAGGCCGCCACGCTGCCCTGTGCCGCCGTCACCGCCTGGGACGCCATCGTGACCCAGGGCAGGTTGAAGGCGGGCGATACCATCCTCGTCCTCGGTACCGGCGGTGTCTCCATCTTTGCCCTGCAGTTTGCGCGGCTCATGGGCGCAAACGTTCTCGCCACCACCGGCAGCGATGCCAAGGCCGAACGCCTGAAGGCCATGGGCGCCTCTCACGTCATCAACTACAAGACCACGCCCGATTGGGAAAAGGCCGTCCGCCAGGCCACTGGCGGCGGGGTCGATCACGTCGTCGAAGTCGGCGGCGCCGGTACGTTCCTCAAATCCCTCACGGCCGCCCGCCCGGGTGGACGCGTCAGTGTGATCGGCAACCTCTCCGGACTCACCGGCGACGTCAATGTGGCTCTCATCCTGCACAAGTTTCTCGCCGTGCAGGGCATCTTCGTCGGCTCCCGTGAGATGTTTGAAGCAATGAACCGCGCCATCGCCCTGGCGCATCTGGAACCTGTGATCGATCGCGAGTTTCCTTTCGAGGAGGCCCGCGAGGCCCTGCAATACATGGAAAGCGGCGCGCACTTCGGCAAAGTGGTCATCGCATCCCGGTGATCCCGTCTGGTTGGGAAACGATGTGTTTGTTCTGGAAACGACCATCCTCGTGCTCTTCGCGCTGGCGCTCTCGCTGGCGTCGCTCTGGCGCGAGTGGCGAAAGCGGCAGCGCCATCGCCGCTTCAAGCACTGGCTGGAACGCACGTTAAGCAGCGTCGACAGCTTCCCGCAGGCCGAGGAACGCTTCGGCTTTCCCAGCGAGGTGTTCGAAGGCACCTCCGGACGCCGCCTCTACGTCTGGCGCCGCAAGATGCGCGACGGAGAACTCACCGTCACGCTCACCGCGGAAGAGGACGGCCGCATCAGCGATCGAAGCTGGAAGAAAGCGCAAACGCGATAACCGTCTCGGCTTCCGGCGCCTCCTCCGGCACCGTGATCGACACCGCCGATCGCTCCACGTCCGCCGCGCTTGCACCCGCATAGCACAGCGGACACGGTCCGGAAGCCTGCCCGTTGATCGTGATCAGCGGCCCGTACACCCGACAGGCAAACGGACGATGCGCATACAGCAGACACGCGCCCGTCGATTCCTCCAGCGCCGGACAGGCCAGCCCCTCCTGCCGCCGGAAGAACCACTCGCGCCACGCCTCTTCGCCCGTCAGTTCCCCTGTCGCCGCTTCGCCCGGAAACGTCTCGCCCATTCTCCGCCACGCGGCATCGGCCCGCTCCTGCACCGCCGCCGCCACTCCGGACGGCAGTTCCCGCCAGCCCGTCCGCAGCCGCAGCGCGTCCTCGCGCGTGATCGCAAACGGCGTGCGGCAACAGGTGTCGCAGCCTGCCCGGCAGGCGATCCATTCCGGATTCCGGCGCCGCGCCAGGGCAAACGCTTCGTCCGCGATGGCGACGACGTCCCGCACCTCCATATAATCGCCTGAGTATGAGGACGAAACTCACGCGCCGCACTTTCGCCGCCGCCGCCGGTGCCGCGGTCGCTCCCGCGCAGGGCTTCGCCGTGTTCACCGCCATCGAAGCCCGCTTCGTCGACGCGATCACCGGCCGCATCATCCCCCGGGACCAGGACCCCGGGGCGCAGGAGGCCGGCGTCGTCCACTACATTGACCGCCAGTTGGCCGGTCCCCTCAAGCGCTTCCGCGCCCTCTACACCGCCGGGCTCCGCGAAATTCAGGCCCAATGCCCCCACTTTCTCGAACTGCCACCCGCCGAACAGGACGAATTCCTCCACACCATCGAGCAGCAACCCTTCTTCCAGGCCCTGATCGACCACACCATGCAGGGCTTCTACGGCCACCCGCAGCACGGCGGCAATCGCGACCAGGCCAGTTGGAAAATGCTCCGCATCGACTCCCACATGGGCGACGGACCGCACGGAGGGCGCACCCATGAAGTTGCCTGAAGTCGACGCCGTCATTGTCGGCGCCGGCGGTGGCGGCGGCGTCGTCGCCTATGAGCTCGCGCGCGCCGGCTGGAAAGTGGCCCTGCTCGAACGCGGCCGCCGCCAGCGCTTTGCCGAAACCGGCCATGATGAACTCCGCAGCCAGCGCACCACCGTTCTCGGCAATGCGTTCGGCCCCGACGATCAACGCTTCGTCCGCATCGTCAAGTCCGGCGAGGACTGGAAGCGCGTCCTCCCCAGTGAGGGCGCCTACAACAACATCGCCTCCTGTGTCGGCGGCGGCACGTTCAGCTACGGCGCCATGGCGTGGCGCTTCCACCCCAAGGACTTTGCGATGCGCTCCACCTACGGAGCGGTCGACGGCTCCACGCTTGAGGATTGGCCCATCCGCTATCAGGACCTCGCTCCCTATTACGAAAAGGCCGAATGGACCATCGGCGTGTCGGGCAAGGGCGGATCCAACCCGCATGAAGGCCCGCGCGCGAAGGACTATCCGATGCCCCCGCTGCCCTTCAATCGCGAAGCCTCGATTCTGGCGCCCGCCGCCCGCCGCCTCGGCTGGCACCCCTTCCCCATCCCCATGGCGATCAACTCCGTCGAACGCGATGGCCGCCCCGGCTGCGTCGGCTGCCCGCACTGCGTCGGCTTCGCCTGCGAGGTCAGCGCCAAAAACTCCACCGCCACCACCGTCATCCCGAAAGCCGTCGCCACCGGCAACTGCGACCTCCGCACGGAATGCGTCGCCAAGGAGATCCTCCTCGATGCGAAAGGCCGCGCGACAGGCGTCGCCTACTTCCGCAACGACCAACTGCTGGAGCAGCCCGCACGCGTCGTCATCGTCGCCGCATCGGCCACCGAAACCGCGCGCTTGCTGCTGAACTCCCGCCATCGCCTCCATCCGCAGGGCCTCGGAAACAATCACGATTGGGTGGGCCGAAATCTGCAAGGCCATGCCTATTCCGGCGCTGCCGGCCTGTTTGACGGCGAGGTCTGGGACGGCCTGGGCCCGGCAGCCCGCATCGCCTGCTGTGATTTCAATCACGGCAACCCGGGCGTCATCGGCGGCTCCATGCTCGCCAATGAGTTCATCCGCCTGCCGTATCTGTTCGCCCGCTCCCAGCACCCGCCGGAAGCGCCGCGATGGGGCAAGGCGCATAAGGACTTCCAGCGCCAGTTCTACAAGCGCTCCATGGGCGTCAAGGGTCCCGTGCAGGAACTTCCCCGCTGGGACGCCCGCGTCGAAGTCGATCCCTCCACGCGCGACCATTGGGGCATCCCCGTCGCGCGACTCTCCGGAGGACGTCACCCGAAGGACGTCGAAACCGGCCGCTTCATCGCCGCCAAGGCCGCCGAATGGTTGCGCGCCGCCGGTGCCACCCGCGTCTGGACCAGCGTCGCCGGCCGCGGACTCTCCGGCGGACAGCACCAGGCCGGCACCTGCCGCATGTCGAAGGATCCCAAGACCGGCGTCGTCGATCCCAACGGCCGCATCCACGACGTCGACAACGTCTACATCGCCGACGGCAGCGTGCACGTCACCAACGGCGGCTTCAACCCGTCGCTCACCATTCAGGCGCTCGCCTTCCGTACCAGTGAGAGGATCCTCGCCGAACAGCGGAAAGCGTAATCGTTTGGCCTTTGTCGTGCTCCACGGCCAGGGATGGCTTCCCCTGCCCATCCCGCCGCCATCACCGAGGCGCTCTCGCAACTCACACCCGGAGACCGCTTCTTCGGCCTTCGCTACGTCACCGACACGCAGCCGGGCTTCACGCGCCGCAAGGCCGGCGACTCCTGGCAATACCTCGACCCCGATGGCAAGCCCGTCACCGACGAGGCCATCCGCCAGCGTCTCGATCGCCTGGCCATCCCGCCCGCCTACACCGGCGTCTGGATCTGCCGCGATTCCAGCGGCCATTTGCAGGCCACCGGCCGCGATGAACGCGGACGCAAGCAGTATCTCTATCACCCGCGCTGGCACGAGATCAAAGACGCCGTCAAGTTCGACCGCATGCTGCGCTTCGGAGACTCGCTGCCCGCCATCCGCCGCACCGTCGCCCGACACCTCAGCCGGCAGGACCTCACCCGCAGCGCCGTGCTCGCCGCCATCGTCCGCCTCATGGATCGCACCAGCGTCCGCGTCGGCAACGCCGAATATGCCCGCCAAAACGGCAGCTACGGCGTCACCACCATCCGCCGCAAACACACCAAGGTGGCCGGTTCCATCGTGCGATTTGAGTTCACCGGCAAGGGCGGCAAGGACTGGAATGTCGAACTCCGCGACCGCCACGTGGCCCGGATTGTCCGCCAGTGTCAGGACCTGCCGGGCTACCAGATCTTCAAGTACCTGGATGCCGACGGCGCCTTGGCCACCGTCGACTCCTCTGACGTCAACCTGTACCTGAAGGAGGTCAGCGGCGAAGAGTTCACCGCCAAGGACTTCCGCACCTGGTCCGGAACCGTCGCCGCATGGCGCGAACTCCTGGCCTGCCCCGCCTGCGCCTCCAACACCGCCGCCAGGAAAGCCATCGCCGGCGTCATGAAGAGCGTCGCCGCCATTCTCGGCAACACGCCCGCCGTCTGCCGGAAAAGCTATGTGCATCCCGGAATTGTCGATGCGTACACGGAAGGGAAGCTCGAAGGCTACCTCGCCGCCGGTCCCGTGGCGCCCGTCGAAGGGATGGACGAGACCGAGGCGTCGCTGTTGCGCTTTCTGCGTCTGCAGGGAGAAAACTAAGGTAAATCCCAGATCAACATCCTGGTACCTGCGTCCGATAAGCCTCTCGAAGGAGATCCCGCTTTGCTTTCGCTGTCGAAGACCATCAATGAATTGGACCGTCTGGAGGCGCTGCGGCGTGACGCCGTGGGAGCGTTCGCCGAAGCAATTCGTGCCTCGGCGGCGGGCTTGGTGGAACTCGATCCGGCGCGCCTTCTCCGCACGGAACAGTCGATCCTGGCGCTCGCCTCCAGCGTCGAGCAGGCCGACGCCGCGTCGGTGGAGGGTGTCCCGTCGGACCTCCGTCAGGTCCTTGCCGGCTACAAGAGCGTCTGCGACCAGGAAGTGGCCGATCTCCGCGGCGCCGTCCAGCAGTCCACCCGCATGCTCCGCGAAGTCCTCACCAGCGTCTCCGGGCAGGGGCTGGACCACCATCAGGCGCTCGAACGGGACCTGCAGGAACTCAAGGCTCTGCAGGACGTCCAGGACCTGCAAGTCATTCACGCCACCATTGCCGCGTCCACGGAACGCATGTCGGCTCACATTGAGCAGATGAAGAAGGAAACGGAACTCCTCGTCGCCCAGCTGCGCGACGAGATCCGCACCCTGCAGCGCGAACTCGAGCAGGACCGCTCCCGCCCGGCAGCCTCCCCGGAGCCCGCCGTCGAAGCCGAAGACGCCACCCCATCGCAGTCCACCGACATTCCCGCCGCCGCTCCGGAACCCGTCGCCCCCCAGATGCCCGTCGAAACCGGCGAGGCCGGCAACTCCATGCGCCGCGCCGACTTCGAAAAAGCGATGCGCCTCCGCGTCGACCAGGACGAAGTCTTCTCCCTCACCACCGTCTGGCTCCGCAACCTCGGCCAGCTCTTCACCGAATTCCCCTCCGAAGCTGTCATCGAGATGATGGCCCAGGCCGCCTCCAAGCTGGAGCAGGCTCTCAAGGGCAATCCGCTGTGGTCCCGCTGGGAAGACGACTGCTTCGTCCTCTACTCGGACCAGCCCAAGGCCTCCGCCGCCAAAGCCGCCCAGGAACTGGCCTCCGCCCTCAGCATCGTCTACTCCGTCCAGCACAACGGCCAGACCTTCGAGCCCAAGCTCCACGTCACCGTCGGCGTCATTGAGCGCGGCCGCGCCGAACCGCTCGACCGCCTCTTTGCCCGTACCACCCAGCTCATTCGCAGCCTCCGCAGCGCCGCCTGAGGTGCCCCGCAACACGGGCCTGATCGTCTGATACGATCCTCCCTGCGATGCCAGGGAAACTCTTTGATGTCGTCATTGTCGGCTCCGGCGCGAGCGGCGGCACGCTCGCCGCTCATCTCGCGCGCGCCGGCGCCGACGTCTGTGTCGTCGAAGGCGGTCCCTCCGTCAACACCCGCACCGACTTCAACACCCACGCCCTCCCCCACGAATTTCCCAATCGCCACATCCCCACTATGAAGCCCGGCAAGCAGGGCTTCGACTCCGAGCGCAGCCGCGGGCTCGGCGGCAAGAGCCTTCTCTGGAACGCCGTCGCCTGGCGCTTTTCCGAGCGCGACTTCCGCGGCCGCGATCATGACGGCGCCGGCGAAAACTGGCCCTTCCACTACCGCGACATCGCCCCCTTCTATGACCGCATCGAACGCGAGGTCGGCGTCTGCGGCAATCGCGACGGCCTGGAAGACCTCCCCGACGGCCTCTTCCTGCCACCCGTTCCGATGAAGTGCTCGGACCTCATCGTCAAGCGCGGCGCCGCCCGCCTCGGCGTCCCGGTCATTCATGTCCGCAAGTCGACTCTCTCGCGACCCATGAACGGCCGCCCCTCCTGTCACTTCTGCGGCAACTGCATGGCCGGCTGCGATGTCGTCGCCAAGTACAACAGCTACGACGTGCACATGCGTCCCGCGCTCCGCACCGGCAAGCTGACCCTCCAGCCCAACAGCGTCGTCAGGGAAGTCCTCGTCAACAGCGACAACCGCGCCACCGGCGTCCGGTACCTCGACCGCCTGACACTCACCGAAGGCGAAGTGCGGGGCCGCTCCGTCATCGTCGCCGCCGCCTGCGCGCAATCGATCGCCCTGCTGCTCATGTCGCGCTCCTCGCGCTATCCCAACGGACTCGCCAACTCCTCCGGCACCCTCGGCAAGCACTTCATCCCGCACTTCACCGGAGGCGTCCAGTGCTGGCTGAAGGACCTGATCGGCAAGCCCCCTTCCAACGACGAAGGCTTTCTCGATCACGCCTACGTGCCCAGCTTTCAGCACAACCGGAAGCGCAATCACGCCCGCAGCTTCGGCATCCAGTTCAACTATCAGAACCGCCGCGCCACGGGTTGGACGCGCGAAGTCCCCGGCTTCGGCAAGGCGTACAAGCAGGCCGTCAAGGAACGGTTCCCTGCCGTGCTCACCTTCTCCCCGTACGGCGAAATGCTGCCCCACGCCAAGACCTACGTCGATCTCGATTGGGATCGAAAAGACAAGTTCGGACTGCCCCAGGCACGCCGCGTCGTCACCTGGTCCGATCACGACCTGACGGTCTTCCGCTCCATGACCCAGTGGTCGAAAGACATCCTCGAAGCCGCCGGTGCCGAAATCTTCGCCGTCGCCCCGCAGCCCCAAACCAACCACGAACTCGGCGGAGCGCGCATGGGCACAGACCCGCGCACCAGCGTCGTCAACGCCGATTGCCAAACGCACGACGTGCCCAATCTCTTCGTCTGCGACGGCAGCGTCTTTCCCTCCGCCTCGGAGAAAAACCCGACGCACACCATCATGGCGTTGGCCGCGCGCCTGGCCGACCATCTGTCGGAACGGCTCAGAAAAGGAGAAGTCTAGTGCAGCCCCCGCGGCATCACGAAACCGAAATGGAACAGGACCGTCGCGAAACCCTTCGCATCCTCGGTGCCATCTCCACCACGTGCGCCTTCCCGTTTTCGAGCGGCGAACTCTACGGTCAGCACGTCCACTCGCACTCCATTGCCGCTCAGGCGGCACTGCCCGCGCCGTCGTTCTTCACCGCCGCGGAACTCGCCACGCTCACCGCCATCGCGGACCTGATCATTCCCGCCACCGACACGCCCGCCGCTTCCGGCGCCGGTGTCCCGGCTTACATGGACTTCGTCTGCTCCCGCAATGCCGAGTTGGCGCGCACCGTTCGCGAAGGCCTGCGCACCGTCCCGACGCCCGTCACGGAACAGCACCTGGCCGAGTGGCAGGCGGCCGGTTCGCCCTTCTTCCGCGCCGTCAAGAACCTCACCGCCGACGGCTACTACACGTCGAAAACCGGCCTGATTGATGAACTCGG
>CAYNDS010000205.1:0-7897 GCA_964395885.1 uncultured Solibacteraceae bacterium
CAGCCGGTTCTCCGCGTCGTACTCGCCGGTGTAAGGCGACAAGGTGGTGAGATTGCCCGCAACGTCGTATGCCAAGCCGCTGATTCGATTTGTGGTGACGCCACCCAGGTTGTAGGCTCCAACGCCGGTGGGCAGGTTCGGTCCACCGCCTAGTCCCAGCGGGGCCGTTGAACTCACCCATCGGTTGCCAAAGCCGTCGTAGTCAAAGTTCTGCGTTCGCGTCGCTTCCCCTGGCAGCCCGAGCGTCACCTCGGAGTACGTCCGAATCCGGTTCGCGGCATCGTTGTAACCGTAGATTTGCTGATAGGTCTTCGTGCCGTTCTCGACGAATTGGGTCCGCACGTTGCCGTTGTTGTCGATGCTGCCGTAGTCGAGCGTCAGACGGAGCAACGTGACTCCCTCTCGCGACGCGGTTAGCACACGCTGCTGGAGGCGTGTGTTGTACTCCCAGCTTTGAAGCATGGTGGGCGTCGTGACTGAGCCATAAGTCATCGTCGCCGGAGCGCCCATCGGGGCATAGGTGATGCCGGAAGCGTAGGTGGTCGGCGTGCCGAAGGTACCCGACGCTCCCGTGGGTCGATTCGCGCCGGAGGGCGTGTACGTGATGGTTCGTCCCGACGGGTAGCGGAGACTGGTCTGAAAGTCCGCGAGATTGTATGCGTACTGGAATGCGAAGGGAGCCGGAGTCCCGGCAGTACGCTGCTCGCTGCCGAGGATTCGACCCAAGAAGTCGTAGCGGGTCATGCGAGTCTCAGAAACCGCGCTGCCCACACTGGTGAGCCGGCCGTACCCAGCTTGAATCGAAATGTCCACTGCCGTGCCACACTCTCCCGTGGCGGCTAGATAGGTGCGCTGGTCGTAGCAATACCGAACGTTGGGGGTGATGCTTGGCTCACCATAGTTCGTGCTGACAATGCGATTCTGTTGATCGTAGGCGTAAGCGGCAACGAAAGCGGCTCCGCGTCCGTCCGTTCGCGTCTTCAACAGACCGTTCGCGTAATAGTCGTACGTAATCTGACCAGTTTCGGGGTTGAGTGCATTCGTCAGCCTGCCGAGCGAGTTGTAGGTGAACGTCCGAGTCTGGAACCGTGGGGAGCCGTACGTCGCTGGATCGACCAGCGCGACGCTGGTCAGATTATCCAGCACGTTATAGCTGTACGTCGCGGTGGAGACGCCGTCATTCACCGTGTACAACCTACCCAGTGCGTCGATCGTGCTCACCTTTACCTTCAGGGCAGGATCCGTGGCCGTCGTGGTGTCGCCACTGTAGGCGGTCTGATAGACGCCCCAGTTGTCTGCATTAGTACCCCACGGGGCAGGCTGTTGCGGGCCATTGAAGCTGCGGACGAACCGGAGGCGATTGTCGGTGTCGAACTCTTGAAGGGTCCATCCCAGTGTCGGTTGACTGGTGGCGCTCTGCGAACCGATCGTGCCACCCCGGAACGGATTCGATTGGAGCAGCCGCCGTCCTCCGTTTACAATCCGCTCATACGTCAGTGTCTTGATTCCGGTGGCGAAGCCTGTTTCCGAGAAGGACGACGCGTCGTCATCCACGGATCGCTGAAGCCAAAGCCGCCCAAGCGGGTCAAAGTGGTAGACCGTTTTGAGCAGCCCGTCACCGATCGTCGTTTGGTCCTTGCGGATCACTACGCGACGATTCACGTCGTCGTATTCAGTCTGTGTCCGCCGCGCTTGGGCCTCGGTCACGCTGGTAATGCGAGCGTAGACGTCGTAGTCGGCGACGGTTGTGGCCGCACTCGCGCTCCCGGCGAGCGCAGTCACCTGCTTCACGGCTCCCGTCGCGCAGTCGTACTGGAACTCAGTTCTTTGGGCGACCGCCGTCCCGAACGCCGTTGTCGCGGAGCTGGGGTACAGCCCGTTGAAGTTCACCGGACACCCAGGCGAGACGGCGTACTCCGTTCGGGCCACGTTCCCGTTGGGGTCCGTTTCTTGCGTCACGTTTCCGAACTGGTCAAACAAGCGGTCAGTCACCGCTGCGTTCGTTCGATTGAGCGCGCGGTTGTAGGTCACTAGAAGACTGTTATCCCAGCGAGCCTCCTGCGTCAGATTGCCCGTCGTCGCTGGATTGTCATACACGAACATCGACGCAACTGACGGACTGCCCGGCAGCGTGCCGGGGGCGGCTCCGGCGAACACCAAGGTCTCCGAAACGGCAGTTCGCAGTCGAGGAGCGGAGGGTTGCCAATAGGCGTTTGTTTCTGCTGTCGGCGGCACCAAGGCATCCGCCGTCGGAAGCGCCAAAGTGTTCACGGTCGTCCGTAGGGGTGTTCCGCTCGGGGTGCCATTGGGCGCACTCGTCACACCGTCCCGCGGAACCGTGCCCACCCAGTCGAACTCACTACGGGAGGTAAGATTGCCGTTCTTGTCATACCTATAGCTCGTCGCTGCGACCCGGCTCGATCCATCCGGCAGAGTTCTATACTCGGCAGCGACGTAGGGATTCAATCGCTTCTGAGTGATCGCAGCAAGGGAGGCATTCTGCTGCCACCACCGCTCCGTCTTAGCGCCGTTCGGCGATTCCGTGCGGAACACCAAGCCCGGGAGTAGTGCCGACAGATTCGACTTGCTGAAGAAGAACACCCGTCTCTGCCCCAAGTCAGGATTCGTGATCACTGTGGACGAATCTCCAACGTCGAAAGTCCAACTGCTTGTGACCACCGTCGACGCACCCGAATCGGAGCGCTCCGGCACCGAAAGAGACTTCGACGTGATCGGATTCTCCATACCGACGTCGAAGCGGCGCAACGTTAATGGGCTGCGCCACGCATAGCTGAGTTGCGCTTGGTCCCCCGTCAGTCCAGGAAGGGAGACGCCCTGTACCTCACCCCAACCACTCGTGCCGCCCGTATACGAGAACGAATAGCTGAGCAGTCCTGACCCGACGGGCAGCTGAATGCTCTGAACGTTCCGAACGCCTCCGTAGTAGCGACAGTTCGAATTGTTTGGATCCGCGCAGTTATACTCAACGGGCCCAACGCTTATATTTGTCCAGTTCACGACTGTGGTAACAGCATTCGACCCATTCGGTAGATCGGAGGCGTTTGCGCCATATCGCAACACGCTGATCTGGTCCTGCGTGCTTGCACAGCTGGTCCCGGGCGGAGGACATGCTCCGTTGTACCGGACTGAAAGCTTTCGACCCATTGCATCCGTGAGCTGCGTTTGAGGCTGATCTTGAGCGGGCACAGTTTAAGCCACGTCGACGCAGTTGTCGTTGCGGTCACACATCCGGGTTGCATCGCTGATGCCGGGCCCACTGAACGCTGGACCGCTCACCGTCCGTCCGTCTGGAAAGCTCGCGATCCAGATCAGCCCGGCCGTTGCGTCGTTGGTGATCGTGACGCGGATGAACGTCCCATCGGACGTGGCGTAGTCCATGGCCGAAGCGAAGTTGGTTCCGCACGTCGGCCCTGCCCGCATGCCGGTGAGGTCGAAGGAGTAGTATCCATCGTCGCCCCCGGTAACGTTCACGGCAGCTTGGCGCCACCGAAGGATGTGGCTGCTGCCATCCGGGAGGATTAGACTTGCCTTGTACGGACGTTGCGTCTCGGGCTGATTGGCAACGCAGACCGATCCCGGCCGTTCGTACTGAGAAGGCTTCGCAATATTCACCTGCTGGGAGGTCTGCCCGGTGGGCAACGTGACCAGGCAGTCTGTGCTGTTCGCTCCGGCACACTGAAAGGCCGTCCCGGTTCGCGTGTCGTACAGCTCAGAGTTATAAACGAGATTGACGCCCCAAGACATACCCGCCCGTCCGGGCGGCAGCTGAGCTATTGGTATCGAGAGGTTCACAGCCCCAGTCGTCTCGTTGATGTTTTCAATCCCGCTGTCGGCATACGAGCCGAACGGGAGAAATCCGCGGTCTGGCTTGAACGAGCCGATTCCCGTTGGTTGCTGCCCGAGCAGCAGTAATCCACCGCAACTTAGCGCGAGAAGGTATCGGTGCATTTACGGCTCCGTGAACTGTGTTGCGGCGGCAGCAGGCGTAAGCGCGGCTGAAGTACGGTCAAAGCGAAACGCTTCAACGTCGTTCTCCAAGCGCTGGATGCGACCAGGAATCAGTTGGCCGGCGACATCTGAGTATGACGAATAGACGGTCCGCACGCGAAACTGACCGCCTCTCTCGGGCGCAGAATACGACACGCTCCGAAGAAGACCCGTAGTGGAATCGAACATGAAGTGTTTCACTCTGAGCCGCTTGTCTGATCGTGAGTTTGTCGGGGCCGCGACCTCGAAGATGTCGACCTGCTTTCCGAAGCCAGTTTCACCTTCCACTGCGAACCGAGTCCCCAACAGTCGAACTGATGCGTTCGATGAAACCGCTCCAAGAAATGCCTCAATGGAATCGGAAGCGACGCTCTCGAGGAGGTCATCCTGATCGTTCAAGTTCTTGCCTCGGGCATTCTCTCCGTCGAAGACGGCGCTAGCGCCCGCAGCGTCGGTGAACCGGACCTTCCCAGGGAACTGGATGGCAATCGTCGCTGGGACGGCTCCGCCGCGCGCCCTAGTCAAACTGCCAGACATACTCAGTTGCGCCTTTTCTTGGTTCGTGAGTCGTGTAACGACGGCCTGTGCGTATCGTTGAAAAGGACCTGGAACCGATCCGACAGAAGGAAGCACGGCACTCGAGTCGGCAACCGCGGTCAGAGCCTGTCCGTTGACCAGCGAAGAGTACAGGGCGATAGCGACGAGCAACACAGGCCAACGGTGCACGCCCAGCGGCTCTTCAGATTGAAACACTCACTTGTCTCCTTGGCTGCGAGTTGTCTAGAAACAGAAGAAAAGTTTGGAGCAAGAAACACATATTGTCGAGTACTATTTTCATTAATCTTGTTTCAAAAGCCCCGGAACGGCGTGTTAAGATGCCTTAATGTAGGCTTGCCGCTGTTTCGCGAAGTTCCGCCTTGACCCTAGAAAGTGGAGCCGGCCTCCGGCCGGTCTCACCTCGGCTGAATCGGAGCGGAGGCGATCGGGAACTGAGGTTTCGGAGAGAAGTGTATGCGTCCGGCAATTCCTTGTTCGCACCGGCGGTATCGTTCTGCAATAAGACATCGGCAGCCAGAAACACGTGAGGTGCATTGATCATGAAACCGGACGCATCGCCACGCTGCGCCCGGTGTCGTGTACTCCCGGAACGTCGGCAAACCGTCACGGATCTTCCACTGCAGATCAAGCAGCCGGCTCAATGCCAATCCGATCGTTGACCGCCGATCGAATCCGCTGCTTGCAGCCGAGATACCGTTCTGTCGTCTGGATCGACACGTGCCCGAGCAGGAACTGGATCTGGTCCAGTTCGCCGCCCGCCGAGTGACACAATCGAGCGCAACTGCGGCGCAGATCGTGCGGCGCCAGTGACGCGATGCCAGCAGCGGCGGCGTACTGCCGGACGATGTGCCAGACCACCTTCTCCGTCATGCCCGCACCCCACGCGCCGCCCGCTTTATTCACACGACGGAATACCTTGCCAGAGTTCACGTTCGCAGCTTCCGTCCAGCGATCTAGCACTGCCTTGACCCAGTCGGGCACGGGAACAGTCCGAACGTGCCCTGCCTTACCGTGCAGGTCGATGATTGCCCAATGCTCCTCCCGCTGCTGAATGTGGCGCATTTCGAGCGACACGGCTTCGTGACGGCGCAACCCGCAGGCCAGCAGCACAGCAAGGAGTGCCCGATCACGCTTCCCCTTGAGCGTGTCTTCCGGTGGCGTCTGCCACAGGCTGCTGGCCTGCTCGGCGGTGAGCCAGTTGCCCAGCCGGACGCCAAATTTTTTGACGCCCTTGACTCGCCGGATGCCAGCTGCCAGATCGGGGCTGAGGAGTCCACAATCGGCCGCCTCATAAGCAAGCCGACGCACTGCCCCAAGCCGCAGATTCACCGTGCCGGGAGCCAGACATCTGGATTCGAGGTGCATGCGATAGCGCAGGACAACCGTCCGGCTGAACGATAAGCGCGGCTCGGAGCAATACCACTCGACGAATTCGTCGATGGCGTGGCGGTAGCCGCGTTGGGCGTCTGGAGAGCTGAGGCTGTTCAGGACGGCGGATTTCGCCTGGTCAAGGTCAGGCAGTTTGAGAATCGTCTTCGGGGCGGTCGCGGAGCGGCGAGGCTTGGAAGCTTTGCGTTTCGCAGTCATGGTGAAAGACTCCTTCACCGCCACGATAGTGAACTGCGCCAAGTTGCTGCGCCACTTTTCAATTGCCTCAATCACGCAAGGCATGGCCGATGCGATGATGCAATCTGATGCCGTGTTGATGCGACAATGAATCATGAACGTTCCCAAGCAAGTCCGCACCACCATCTCGCTGCCCGCCGCCTCGCTTGCTGCCGCAAAGCGTGCAGCCAAGGTTCGGCAGGTCAAGCTCAGCACGGTGGTTGCGGAGGCGCTGGACGACTCGCTCAAGCGGCAGCAAGCGAAGGAACGTGCCAAGGCCACATTCGCCCGCTACCAACGAGCCTTGGCTGAGTTCAGCGAAGAGGAAATGATGATCTTGGATGGCATCATCCCAGAGCATCGGCTCTGAGTATGCTCGATCCCGGCTTGGGACCGCTCCTATTCGATACCAGCGCAGAGGGATGGTTCGCGAGGCAGAGAACGGCGCCCGCGCAAGAGTGGATGTTGCGTTACCTGGAGCGCCACCCGGTCCACGTGTCCGCCATGACGGTGTTCGAACGCGTGCGCGGCTACGCGCTGCTGGCGCGAGATGAATCACCGGCCAAGCGTCTGGCTGTCGAGCGTGCCCGACTGGATTACCTGCAGGACCTCGGGTTCGTCTGGCCCGTGGATCCATCTGTGGCGAGCATCGCGGCGGAGATCTGTGCGCTGCTGCCCCAGCCCCCAACCCCTCCGAAGCGGGCTCATCAGTTCGTGGAATCCCGTCAGGAGCGACTCGCTCGTTGGAGAGCGGACACTCTGATCGCTGCCACGGCGTTGGCAGCCGATCTGCTCCTGATCCACAACAACGCAGCAGACTTCGAGACCATCCGTGGAGCAATCGAACGAGATCCGGTCCGCTTCCCGGGACTTGGTCCACTGAAGCTGATTCGTTGCTCCTCCGTTATCGAGCCGGCGAACGGGTGAGGGCGTCAATTCCGAGGGGCACAAGGGTCGACTGCATTCAGTTTGCTGACGGGTTGCCCGTTATTCGGACCTAGGGTGCCAAGGCACACCTCCGAGCAACGCACTACACTTTCGAGTGGCGACTTTCCTGGCGTTCGGTCACGACACGGAGCGAATTAGGGCGTTCACACTCTATTCGAACCTGTGGCTGTGATCCACAAGTCTCGCAAGGCGAGCAGGTAAGCTCATTTTGTATGGCGATAAACGCTGATTCGAATGACAAGCCGGTTTTCTTGCTGGGTGCAGGCTTTTCAAGGGCTGTCTCGCCCCAGATGCCTCTGCTGTCAGATCTGCTGGAGCCAATTCGGGCGAGAATGCGACCCAAGCACCACGGTTATGACGAAACGCCTTTCATAGCGCAAAGTCTCGAGCTTGCCTTAAGTTACTTGCTGCAAGAACACCCCTGGCTGCAAGCGCCTGATCACTTGCGCAACCGAGCCCTCGGGATCGAGTTGTCACAATCGATAGCTGATGTCGTACGCGAGCGACAAGAAGCAGCACGGACGGCCCTTGAGAGCAGGCTTCATGGCTCTACCGATTCGCGCATTGGATACACCGACATCGTGCTTCTGTGATCACCTTCAACTATGACACGCTGGTTGAGCACGCACTCGCTTCCGTTTACGTTGACGAGCTGAACTCGATCTCCGAATGGGACTGCCTACCAATTCTCTTCGCGTCCAGCGGCTATGCGGTCCTCCGCGGGATAAAGCAACCCTTCTTCTGTAAATTCGCTTAGTCTGTCTCCATCCGCAAGTAA
>CAYNDS010000206.1:0-7894 GCA_964395885.1 uncultured Solibacteraceae bacterium
TCGTCAGCCTGCACGATTGATTCCCGCACGCTCCGCTCCCGGGGCTGCGGATGAACCACGTTTGGATTCACGAAAAGAATGATCGCCGATCCAAGTGAATGTCTCGCGGCGGGCCGTGATGTTCGCCCCCAGTGCCGGCAAAGTCACCTGGATCGAATCGCAGTCCGAGCGGCCCAATCTCCCGGCAGAGTCGTAGCGTTCCTTCCTTCGAGTTCGATCGGCACTTCCTTGCGCCGGGTCTTTGGTAGCCTTGCCCAATGCCCATCGTCGCCGCTGTGCCGAAGCTCCCCGCCAACGATATCGGCACCACCATCGAATGGTTCGTCACGCGGCTCGGCTTCACAGAGGTGTTTCGCTACGACGGCTATGCCAGCGTCGAACGCGACGGGGCGGAGTTGCACTTGTTTCAAATGGCGATCGATCCGAAGAAAACCGACTTCATGGTCTACCTCCGCGTCACCGGCATCGACGCGCTCTACGCCGAGATGCAGCCCCGCGGAGTCATTCATCCCAACGGTGCCTTGGGAGAGAAGCCTTGGGGGATGCGCGAATTCTCCGTCCTGGATCCCAACGGAACCCTGCTCACGTTCGGGGAACCGGTCGACTGACCCTCAGCCCGCGACGCGGCGCCGCGAATAAAGGAAGTAGATCGCCAGCCCCGCTGCCAGCCAAATGGCGAACAGCAGCCAGGTCTGCAGCGGCAGGCTCAGCATCAGCAGAACGCAGCACGCCACGGAGACCAGCGGTAGCCACGGCACCAGGGGTACCCGGAACGGACGCGGACGGTCCGGCTGGGTGCGCCGCAGCAGGATGACAGCGACGCTGGCGACCGTGAAGGCAAACAGCGTCCCGATATTGGACAGGTCGGCGAAGGTTCCGATGTCCCAGAACATCGCCGGCACGCCGACCAGGAAACCGGCCACCCAGGTGGAAAACGCGGGCGTCTTGTACTTGGCGTCGATGCTCGAAAAGCGTTGCGGAAGCAGACGGTCGCGCGACATCGCAAACCAGACGCGCGCCTGTCCGTACTGGAAGACCAGCAGGCTGGAGACCATGCCCACCAGCGCGCCCACAGCCACCAGCCAGCGGACGTTGCTGTAGCCGAGCGACTTCAGCACGCCCACCACCGGCGCCGCGTTGTTCAGCGTCTGCCAGTTGGCGACACCGGTCAGCACCAGCGCAACCGAGGCATAGAGCACCGTGCAGACCACCAGCGTGGCAATGATGCCAATCGGCACATCGCGCTGCGGGCGCTTGCACTCCTCCGCCGCCGTCGAAACCGAATCGAAACCGATGTAGGTAAAGAAGACGATCGCGGCCCCGGACAGCACGCCGGAGGCGCCGTTGGGGAAGAACGGATTCCAATTCTCCACGTTGACGTGATGGGCGCCGACGAAGACGAAAACCAGGATAACGGCCACCTTGATTACGACCATCCAGTTATTCGCCGTCGCGGTTTCCTTTATCCCGCGAACCAGCATCCAGGTCAGCAGCAGGAGCACGAGGAGCGCCGCGATGTTGACGTGCCCGGTGTAGGCGCCGTTCAGGAACATCGGTTCCGAAAGCCAGATGGGAAGGGCGAGCCCGAAGCGTTCCAGGACATCATTGACGTGCGCGGAAAAGCCGACCGCCACCGCCATGTTGGAGACGGCGTACTCCAGAATAAGGTCCCAGCCGAGGATCCAGGCAAAGATTTCGCCCAGCGCCGCATAGGCATAGGTGTAGGCGCCACCGGCAATCGGAAGCATCGCCGCCAGTTCCGCGTAACAGAGCGCGGCGAAGCTACAAGCAATGGCCACCAGAACAAACGAGAGCGAAATGCCGGGACCCGCGCCCGGCCGTCCGATAGTCGATCCGGCGGTGACGCCTTCCCGCAGCAGGTCCAGCACCGGCGCGTTCAATATCGACGAATAGCTCATCGTCTGTCCGGCGGCGGCGGTGCCGGTGAGGATGAAGATGCCCGAGCCGATCACCGCGCCGATGCCGAGAGCCGTGAGGGTCCACGGACCCATGGTGCGCGCCAGCTTGCGCCCCGGCTCTTCCGAGGAGGCGAGCAGTTCGTCGATGGACTTCTTGCGGAGGAGGCCGGACATTTGCGCTAGTGTAACGTAGCCGTCTCAGCCGGAGGAGCAGGGTGGGGGCTACTTCGCCTTCTTTTCGGCTTCGGCGCGGGCGCGCTCCCGTTCGGCGAGAATCTTCTCGTATTCGGGAAGTTGTTCCGGGCTGAGCATCGCCTTCACCTTCGCCACCTGAGCGTGGTAGATGGCGCGCATCTCCGGACGGTACTTCTCGCGGACCTGATCAAACAACATCTTGGATTCGTCGAGAATGCCGTTCAGCTTCTCTTCCTGCTCCGGGACGAGGTGGACGCGCGACTTCATTTCAGCCATGAACTTTCGCCGCCAATCCTCTGGAGATGCAGGAGTTGTCTTTGCCGCAACGCCGCTGGCCGTGGCATACAGGCGGTGAGCGAGAGCGCCGACACTGGCACCGGCGGCGAAAATGAAGAAGGCGTATAGCGCCAAGGACTTCCGGTTCATTCTTGAGACTTTTCCTGCGGCGCTTTCGGCTGCGCGTCGTTGACGATCACGGCCGCGTCGCGATCGTCATTGTCCAGGGCGTCGAGATAGTTCTGCGGACCGGCTCCCGAGGCAAATGAGATCAACAGGGCAAGCAGCAGACAGAGAATGGCGGCGACGGTGACGATGCCCGACGTCCAGCCGCGCGCTTCCCGCATCATGCGGCGTTGCGCTTCCACCTTGCGCCAGAGATTGGGCAGAAACGCGAAACTCGGTTCCGGGTCCGGCAGCGCCTCGCGATACTCGCGAAAGACGCCGTCCAGTTTCTCTTCCGACGACCTCATGGATGCCCCTCACACTGTACCGCAGAGACAATTCTCACTTCAGAGGCGCCTCCGGGTCGCCGCCCAGCTTCTCAAACGCCTTCAACACGCGCTGGCGGGCGCGGAACAGGCGCACCTTCACCGCGTTTTCCTGGATTCCGTAGATCTTTTCGAGGTCGCGGATGGACAACCCTTCGACCTCCTTGAGCAGCAGCAGCAGCCGGTCCTGCTCCGAGACGTTGCCGAGAAGCCGCTGCGTGAACTCGCGGATGGAGCTCTTGCGCGTTTCCTCGCGGTCGGCGGTGGTGGACACCTCGGCGTCGGCGTGGGTGACTTGCGCTTCCGACAGATCGGACATGCGGGACTCCTTGCGCCGCTTTTGCCGGCGCAGGTAGTCGTATGCCGAATTGACGGTGAGCCGGTAGAGCCAGGGCTCAAACATGTCCGGCGTCCGGAGCTGCTCCATCGAGTAGTACAGCCGCAGAAAGACCTCCTGGCCGACGTCTTCGACGTCTTCCGGGCGGCCGATCAGGCGGCTAATCGTGCCCAGAATCCGCTTCCGGTAGACGCGCACGATCTCGTTGAACGCCGCATCGTCACCGGAGCGCGCGCGCTCAATGACTTCCGCTTCGACTAGCACGGGGGCCTAGCCGGGCGGAACTCAGTACGCTCGCTCGTCACTCGGAATAGGCGATGCGGCAAATAGCTAGGTTACAAGCTGCGATTGCGCGACGGGAGCGGGTCGCGCGCAGAAGCCGGCGATCCTGCAGTCAGGCGACGCGCAGGTGCCCGGAGCGCGGCAGGCGGGAGGTGGTCTCTCGCGCCATCGGCCGGCGCGAGGCTGCGTACTCTTCCAGACTCCGAATCAGGTTGTCGACAATGAGGCGGCGCTCGTACAAACGGTCCAGTTGGCGGTGGACTTCGGGAGTGTCGAGATCGGCGGGGGAGGCTTTCTTCTGCGACATTGCGGCCTATAGGATAACGGTACTGGGTGTACTAGTTCAAGAGTTGTTGCAAGGATTTGCAAACTCATTAGCGGGGCACATTCCCCCGCGTTTGCGGGTGTCCGGGATCCGCAACTCGCGCTGCTACACTGAAGAGTCCCTCCCCCTTCGCCTTCCATGGACTTTCTCGCAGGCCTCAATCCGGAACAGCGCGCCGCGGTCACCCATACGGACGGTCCGTTGCTGATCCTGGCCGGAGCCGGCAGCGGCAAGACGCGCGTGATTACCCACCGCATGGCCTACCTGATGGAGCATCATCGGGTGCCGGGTCCGGCCATTCTCGCCGTGACGTTCACGAACAAGGCGGCGGGCGAGATGCGGGACCGCACCATGGATCTGCTGCGGGACACGCCCGACGGACGCGGCTACGGGCCAATGGTCTCGACGTTCCACTCCTTCTGCGTACGCCTGCTGCGGCAGGACGGCGACGACCTGGCGCAGATCCGCCCTGGCTTCACCCGCTCCTTCACGATCTACGACGACGATGACCAGATTGCGATCATCAAGGCGTCGTTCCGGCAGTTGGGCCTGGATGACAAGTTCATGCAGCCCCGCGCCGCGCTCTCGCGCATCTCACAGGCCAAGAACCGCAAGGAAACGGCGGTGGACTTCTACAAAGCCGCCGATCCGAAAACGCAGAAACTGGCTGTCGTCTTTGAGCAGTACGAGGGACGGCTGCGGCAGTCGAACGCGCTCGACTTTGATGATCTGCTGCTGGAAAGCGTGCGCTTGCTGCGGCACTCCGAACGCGTGCGCGATGCCTGGAACCGCCGTCTGGGCTACCTGATGATCGACGAATATCAGGACACCAACCGCAGCCAATATGACCTGATGCGGCTGCTGTCCGTTGGTCATTCGAACGTGGCCGTGGTGGGCGATGAGGACCAGTCGATCTACGGCTGGCGCGGCGCCGACATCAAGAACATTCTCGACTTTGAGCACGATTATCCCAACGCACGCGTCATCCGCCTGGAGCAGAACTACCGCTCCACCGGCAACATCCTGAAGTCGGCCGGAAGCGTCGTGGCGCGCAACAAGCAGCGCAAGGGCAAGAACCTGTGGACGAACTCCGGCGAGGGCGAGAAGATCGTGCTGTACGAGGCGCCTACCAGCGAGAATGAGGCGCTCTGGATCGCCGATACGATCGAGCAGGAAATCCGGCGCGACGACCGCGTGCACGTCGCCGTGTTGTACCGGACCAACTCGCAGTCGCGGCAGATTGAAGAGGCGCTGCGCCGGTACAACCGCAAGTACACGGTCGTCGGCGGCTTCAGCTTCTACCAGCGCGCGGAAGTGAAGGACATGCTGGCGTATCTGAAGGTCGTCGTCAGCCCGGTGGACTCCATCAGCCTGGCGCGCATCATCAATACCCCGGCGCGGGGCATCGGAAAGACCACGCTGGAGGAGATGGAGCGCACGGCGGCTGCCTCGCAGGTCTCGCTGTGGACCGCGATGGGTCAGATGCTGACCGCGGGGCAGTTCTCGACACGAGCCGAATCCGCCCTGCGCGCTTTCCGCCGCATGATCGAAGGCATTCAGGCCGAGGCCGAACAACTCGGTCCGGAGGGGACGCTGCGCCGGATTCTGGATGAGACCGGCTACCAGAAGATGGTGGAAGACGACCCGAGTCCGGAAGCCGAGTCGCGCCGCGCCAACCTTGCCGAGTTGGGCAACGCCGCCGCCGAAGCCGGGGAACGCGGCGAAACCCTGACGGAGTTTCTCGACCACGCGGCACTGGTTTCCGACGCCGACAGCGTCGACGAACAGTCGCAGATTTCGCTGCTGACCATGCACAACGCCAAGGGGCTGGAGTTCCCCGTGGTGTTTGTTGCCGGCATGGAGGAGGGCCTGTTTCCACACAGCCGCGCCCGCGACAGCGAAGAGGCGCTCGAGGAGGAGCGCCGCCTCTGTTACGTCGCCATGACGCGCGCCGAACGCCGCCTGTATTTGACCTGGGCACGCTACCGCCGCCGCTTCGGCGCCGGAATGCCGGAAGCGTCGATCCCCTCGCGCTTCTTGAATGAGATTCCGGTTCACCTGGTCGAAATGCGCAAAGACGGCGTTTCGGCCGATGAGGTGAACTTGTACGGAGAGCAGAGCTACGCGCGCGAGGCGGCCCGCCGCAACTTGTTCACCGGAAAGACGTATAATTCAGTGGAGAACATCGCGCAGTTCTTCGCCGACAAAGGGATGCAGGTGGCCCCCAGGCCGCCGGCACGAACGCCGGAGGGTCCCCCAGCCAGGCAAGGACAGGCTCCTTTGGGTCGCGCGCCGCAGCCGGAACGCCCGCCTCTGGCGGCTCCTCCGGCGCGAGGGTCCGTGACGGGTCCGCAGGCCACTGCCCCTCCCGTTCCGCGGCAACAGAGTTTCCTGCCTCCGCCGCCGCCCAAGCCGTCCGGTCCGAAGCCGGCGGTGAAGAAAGCGGCTGGGGGCATTCGGAGCGGCTCCATCGTGGAGCATCCGAAGTACGGCCGGGGAACGGTTCTCCGCAAGGAGGGCGACGGTGACGATGCCAAGCTCACCGTCAGCTTTCCGGGTCGCGGGTTAGTGAAGCTGGTTCAGAAATACGCAGGAATTACGGTGAAAGAATGAATACGAAATCAGTGACCGATAAGGTCGAGCGCAAGAAGCTGAAGCGCGTCGCGCGCAAGAAGGCCGAAGAGAAGAATCCGCTGCAGCCTCGCGCGGAGAACGTGGCTCGCGGCTCGCAGAAGAAGAAGATCCGCGTCGCCTCCAAGGGTCAGCGCAAGCGCTAAGTCAGATATCGTCATCTCGTTCCGAACCCCCGGCCTCCGGCGCTTGCCGCGACGGGCCGGGATTCGGGCGAGTCCGCTCTACCCTTCCTCTGGCTGCATTTCGTCGCGCAGCAAGGCGCTGCGGTGGAGTCCGGCGCGGCGTTCGTACCGGTCTTCCCCCAGCCTTCGATGCGGCAACTGCAAGAGTGGTCCGCTCAACGGCAGTTGGGCCATGGGGTTCAGAGAGAGGCGAGTCTTTCGGGCCTGTTCGATTCCTCCCCAGCAGAAGAGCACACCGCTGACCAGTCGTCTTCGTGGTTCCCCGCCCCACCAGAAGCCGTTCCTCGCTCGACTGCTTCCTGGAATGGCCGGGCGGCCGTCCAGTGGCTTCATTCGGGTGATCTCGTCGTCGCCAAACAGGGCGGTCACGACGTCATCCTCGTCGGCGTGGTCCACAAAGTCGGAGTCTTGCAGTGCGATGACGAAGGGATGCTTCCCCGACGCCTTTGCCGCCTTCTGCTGCAGTTTTCCTCGAATCGATTGAACCACTCTGCTGCTGTACGTGCGTGCGGCGCCAATCCCGAAGAGTGTGCCCGCGCGCGGAGGCACAACCGGAAGCGCAAGGCCCTGAAGGCGTCCTGCTGGATGTTCGGTCGGGAATGACCGTCGAACCGCGATTGTGACCGGATTACCAGTCGCCAGTCGATGCTCGGAATCTCCCGCAAGACATCAATCAGTACGCCCCAGCCGTCATCCGGATCCGCCCCCCGCACACTCGCCTCGACTTCGACGCAGTGATCCAAGGAAACAAGTAAGAAGTCGCATCCCGACGCGCGTCCTCCGCCTGTCTCGTACTCAATCCGGTACCCGAGCTCCCGGAACGGAGCATGGAGCCACATCTCGAAACGGGCCAGACCCTGCCGCGGACCGTTGCAGGAAGTCGCACAGGCACTCGGTGCTCTTCTTCGGAGTCCGGTCATGGCGGGGCCCGGGAGGAAAGATCACTCCTCGAAAGGGTACGCCAAAAGCAAACGGCGCGGAGGACTGAATCCCCCGCGCCGCCTTGGGTTGCCTTCTGTCCTGCGGAACTACTCGGCCAGAGTCTCTTCCGGACCGAGATCCTCCGACAAGCCGCCGGTGTACAGCGCCCGCGCCTCGTCGTCGTAGCCCGTCATGGAGTCGAGCAGAGAATCGGGCTCTTGGACTACCTCTTCCTCCACCACGTCCTCACCGGCGATCTTCACCGCGCGGTAGTACTCCATGCCCGTACCGGCCGGGATCAGCCGGCCCACGATGACGTTCTCCTTCAGACC
>CAYNDS010000207.1:0-7860 GCA_964395885.1 uncultured Solibacteraceae bacterium
AAGCCTCTGCCCGGTGGAAACGTCCTGGCGGTCGTCGACTTGGGCGAGCAGGCAAACGGCGTGATTCGCGCGGCGGCGGCGCTCGCCAAGCGGCTGGAAGGGCGGCTGCGGCTGCTGCACGTGGTCGAAACGCCGCCCATGGCATGGGAGGTGGACTTCGACGCCTTCCGGCATCAGCTCTGCGCGGAGGCGGACCGGCGGCTGCGTGCGCTGGAGTTGGAGGCGGGGCTCGACGCCGAGATTGAAGTCACGACAGGCTTGCTCGGCGAGGTCCTCAAGAAAGTCGTCGATGAACAGCGAACCGCGATGGTCGTTTGCGGAAGGGGACGGGCGCAGGAGGCATTCGGACAGGTCTGGTCGCGCGTGTACGAGATTGTGCGCGACAGTCCGGTGCCCGTGGTGAGTCTCTAAAGATCCAGGCAAGGAGAACGAAAAAGGCGGCGGCTCGGGACGAGCGCGCCGCCTTTCTCACGACTGCAAGTACTACTTACGCTTCCGTCACTTCCACCTTGACCTGACGCGGTTTCGCGATCTCCTTCTTCGGCAGAGTGATGGTGAGAACGCCCTGCTTGAAGTCCGCCTTCACCTTCTCCGGGTCGACGGTGTCGGGTAGCGCAAAGGCGCGGGCAAAGGTGCCGTAGCCCCGCTCGACGCGGTGGTAGCCCTTGCTGTTCTCGGTCTTCTCAAACCGCCGCTCTCCCTTCAGGGTGAGGGTGCCGTTCTCCATCCGGATATCAACGTCCTCAATGCGGATGCCGGGAAGGTCGGCCTTGACGGTGAGCTCGTGGTCGGTTTCGAAGATGTCGACGGCCGGGGCCCAGGGGCGTCCGGACGGGTCGGTGGCGACCAGTCGGTTCATGGCGTCCTGGAAGAAGCGTCCGGTGAACTCATCGATATCGACAAAGGGGTTGTAGCGAGTGATTGCCATTTTGGATTGCCTCCGGGATCTAATCCCAGAACCAATATAAAACATGAGTGGGAACGTGTCAAGGAATCTTCGCATGCGAAATCGAGAGGGCCGAAGAGTTAACAACTCGGTACACGTCTCCTGATCTACACTTCTTTCCGATGCTCCCCCCGAGCAACCCCGTGCCGATCTCCGGCGCGAAGGCGTTCGCCATCGCCTTTGCTGCCATCGGTGCCGATGTGGCGCTCTGGTTCCTGCTTCGCCCCTGGGTGACGCCGAAGCACTACTTCTTGTTCATGCTGCTGCCGGTATTGTTGTGCGCGCAGTGGCTGGCGTCCGCCTTCGCCTATGGGGTGCTGATCGTGGGTGGAGTGCTGTGCGTGATGGTGCCGTATGGGCTGGTCACTCCGGCCGACGAACTCTTGCGCGCGGGAATCTATCTCACCGTCGGGACGGGGATTATCGGTCTGACGGAGCGGTCGCGCCAGACGGCGGCGGTCGTGTCGGGCGAGCGCGCCGCCGCTGAGGAGGCTTCCGAGCGCTTCCGCACTCTGCTGGAGAGCAACCTGGTGGGCATCGTCTTAGGCCACACCGATGGCCGCGTGTTTCGCGCCAACCGGAGTTTCGCGCGCATGGTGGGCTACGAGCCGGAGGAGTTGACGTCGAGCAATTTTCGCTGGATGGATATCGTGCCACCCCAGTGGCGGCGGGCGGTGGCGGCGGGGATCGCCGAGGCGGGGGTGAATAGCGATGGACGGCCCTGGCGAATGGAGCTGCGCCGCAAGGACGGATCGCTCCTGCCGGTTCTGGTCTCGATGAGCTACCTGGCTGCCGAGGGTGAGGAGACCGTGGGGTTTGTCGTCGACCTGACGGCGATTCAAGACACGGGGGGCGCGCGGCGGCGCGTGTGGCGGGAGCTGCTGCAGGCCGAGGAGACGGAGCGGCGGCGGGTGGCGCGCGACCTGCATGATTCGACCGCACAGCATCTGGCGGCGGCGTCGACCGTGGCGGCGCGGCTGCGGCAAAAGGCAGGTGGTGCGGACGCGGAGCTTTGGCGGGACCTGGAGGAGCAGTTGCGCGAGACGGCGACCGAGATCCGGACGGCCTCCTATCTCCTGCATCCCCCGCTGCTCGACGAGCTTGGATTTGTCGAGGCGGCCAGGGTGTACGTGGAGGGATTTGCCCGGAGGAGCAATGTCTCGGTGCAGGTGGACATCGCGGCGGACCTGCCGGAACCCAGTGCGGAGACGGGTCTGGCCGCGTTTCGTGTGATCCAGGAGGCCTTGCGAAACGTGGAACGGCACGCCGGCAGCCCAACCGCGCAAGTGCGGATCCGTCAGGAAGGGGCCGAGCTGGTCCTCAAGATTGAAGACCGCGGGCGAGGCATCGGGAACGCGGCCGAGGGGTTGGGATTGAGCGGGATGCGCGAGCGGGTGAGGCTGCTCGGCGGGAGCTTCCAGGTGGAATCCGAAGACGAGGGCACCCGCGTCACCGCGCGGCTTCCGCTGGCTCCGGCCTAGGCAACTGAGCGACCGACAACCGATCGAACTACAGGTTGTGGCGTTCGCGGGCGACGTGGAGGCAGGCCTTCACGTTTTCCTCTTCCGAGCGCAGGCGTGCGGCGTCATCGAGCGCTTCCAGGCGCGGGAGCTTGTCGACGGCTTTCCGGCTGCGGACCATCTTCAGCGTGGCGGCGAGCGCGCTGCCTGGACGGTCCGGCATGGTCAGCCAATATTTGTCCGTCAGGCAGGGCACCACCAGCGGATTGCGGGTAATCATCTCGAGGGTGATCTTGGTCTTGGGCCGTGCCTTGCGGATGGCCGCCAGGATGCGGGTCATGTCGAGGAGGCCATCGCCGAACGGCATCTCCGACATTTCGAAGCCATCGGGATGCTCCTGCCAGGCCATGTCCTTGACGTGCGTGGAGAGGGCGTAGGGCGCCAGCTTCTCGACCAGTTCATAGGGGTCATCGAGCAGCGAAATGTTGTTGCCGGTGTCGAGCAGGACGCCGAAGTACTCGCCGCCGAACTCCTTCATCAGGCCGAGAGCGTCTTCGAGGGTCCAATCCTTGTGATTCTCGAGGGCGAGGGGAAATCGCTCCGCGGCGGCGACCTTGGCGGCGACGGCGATCTTGGCGCGGGCGTCATCGACGAAGCGCTTCCAATCGGCCATGGTGGCGAAGGTTTCGTAGCGGCGTCCGCTGAGGGCTCCGATGCGTCCGGCGACGGCGCCGGTTTCGCGCGCGGTGCGGACGGCGCGGGTCATGGCATCCGCGTCGGTGGACAGCGGAAGCATCGCCTCGTACCACATGCCGAGTTGTTCCAGGCGCGCGCGGAAGCTTTTCGGGTCCTTGGGCAGAACGGACTGCGTGCCGCCGGCGCCCAGCGAGTGGGTGTATTCGAGAAACTCGGCGGCATCCTTCGGGCGGCGGTAGCTCATGAAGCAGGTGGTGGCCAGGCCCATCTGCGAGCGCGGCGGAGCGGCGGCGAGCCGGGCAGCGGCGGCGGCGGCGGCAGCGGTGGCGAAGTGGCGACGGGTCATAGCGCGTTCGGTCAGTGAGTGTATCACTCGGTTCCGTTATCCCTTCAGGATGCTGTTCAGCACGCCATCCCAGGGCTTGCGGTAGGGCCGTTCCAGCATGGCGTTGGCTTCGCTGTCGCCGAGGATCTGCTCCTTGTCGGCGTCCCAGCGGAGTTTCCGCCCGGTGCGGAGGCTGATGTTGGCGAGATGGCAGGCGACGGCCGTCCGATGGCCGTCCTCGACATCGGCGACGGTGCGCTGGCGCGTCTTGATGCAGTCGAGGAAGTTGCGCACGTGCAGGTCGAACTGTTCGTTGGACGAGCCGGGCTCCTTGCGAGCCTCGACCCACGGTTCCGGCTTCACTTCGACGCGGCTGACGCCGCCGGTCGGCTGGCCGCGGAACTGCGGCACGGCATTCTGTGGCGGCATCTTCATGTCGGGATGGACCTCCCAACCGTCGCGCGCGATGGAGAGGCTGCCGTATTCGCCGAAGTACTCGCTCTTGCCCCAGGCGCGGCCGCGGCTGGCTTCGCGATGCGACCAGATCGCGGTCAGGCCGCCGGGATACTCAAAGAGAGCGTCCTGCGTGTCCGGGGTCTCACCGTCATCTTTCAGCACGAAGCGGCCGCCGGTGGAGGCGACCGAGACGGGTCCCTTGAAGTTGAAGATCCATTGCAGGATGTCGATTTCGTGGGCGCCGAGATTCGTCATCTGGCCGCCGGAGTAGTCCCAGAACCAGCGGAAATGATAGAGGCCGCGATGGGTGGCGAACTTGCGCGCCGGGGCCGGACCCAGCCACATGTCATAGTTCAGCTCCGAGGGCGCGCTGGTTTCCGGCGGGATGCCGAAGCCGGGATTGATGTTGCGAAAGGCGCCCATGCGGCAGCTGTGGACCTTGCCGAGATAGGCCTGCGTGGTGAGCAGCGCCTTGGCCGACTGATAGTGCCGTCCGCTGCGCTGCTGCGTGCCGACCTGCACCACGCGCTTGTAGCGGCGGGCGACGTCGGTCATCCAGCGGCCCTCCTTGACGAAGAGCGTCATGGGCTTTTCGACGTAGACGTCCTTGCCGGCGGCGCAGGCCATGATGGTCATGAGCGCGTGCCAGTGGTCGGGCGTGGAGACGACGACGGCCTGCAGGTCGCGGTCGTCGAGCAGCTTGCGGAAGTCCGAGTAGCCTTTCGCCTTGCCGCCGGCCGCGCGCGGACCGCAGGCTTCGATGCCTTGCTCCATGCGTGGCTGGTAGGTGTCGCTAACGGCCGCCAGGTCCGCGTCGCGCTGGTTCTTGAAGTCGAACACGTGCTGGGCGCCGATCAGGCCGAAGCCGATGAAGCCCACCTGCACACGGTCGTTGGCTCCCATGACACGGGCGGCGTTGGCGGCGGTCAGGGCTCCGAGGAAGTAGCGGCGCGAGGTTGCGGACATAGCGTCCGAGATTCTATCGCGATGCTTGCAGCATTTCGGTTCGGGCGATCAGCTTGTGCCAGAGTGAGCCGGGCTCCGAGAACAGCATTTCGGAATCCGCGGTGAGCAGATGCCAGGCCTGGCCGCGCAGTTCGCGTTCGAGCTGCCCCGGTCCCCAGCCGGCATAACCGACGAAAACGCGAAGACGGTCGGGGGCGGTGGCGAGGACGGTTTCCAGCGAACCGAGCGTCGCCAGGAGATAGAGATCGCCGGAGATGTGCGTGCTGTCGGCAGGCTTGGCGGGGGCACGGAGCAGCGCGAACATGGCGCCGGCTTCAACGGGGCCGCCCTTGAAGACCAGGTCGCGGCGCGGCGAGATGCCTTTCCAGTCGCGAACGGCTTCGGCGAGTGTCAGCGTGGTGGGCCGGTTGAGCACAAGGCCCATGGCTCCTGCTTTGCCTTGGCGGGTGATGAGAACCACGGTCTCGGCGAAGTTCGGGTCGGGCAGTCCGCGCGCGGCGACCAGCACTTTGCCCGCGGCCAACGGCTGCGCGCTGCTCGCAACGGGCAGCGCGGCGGTGAGCGCGAGAGTGCGAAGCGCTACGCTAAAGACTCGTATGGCAAATCGGCCTCGGACCATTCTCTGCCTCGCAAGCTATGAGAAAGGGTACGACTTTTTGACGCAGGCGAAAAGCCTGGGTACGCGGGTGCTGCTGTTGACCTCGCTCAGCTTGCGCGAGCGCGCCTGGTGGCCGCAGGAGTTGGACGGCGTCTTCTTCATGCCGGACAAAAGCGGGGAATGGAACCGGGACCACACCCTGAAGGCAGTGTCGCATCTGGCCCGGACGGAAGCGATTGACCGTGTGGTGCCTCTGGATGACTTCGACCTGGAGACGGCGGCGATGCTGCGGGAGCATCTGCGGCTGCCGGGCCTGGGCGATTCCCAGACGCGATTCTTTCGCGACAAGCTGGCCATGCGGACGCAGGCGCAGCGGCATGGGCTGACGATTCCGGACTTCGTCCCGATCCTCCATCACCCGTGGGTGCGCGAGTACACGGCGCAGATTCCGGGGCCGTGGGTGCTGAAGCCGCGGCTGATGGCGGGGGCGATCGGGATCAAGAAGGTCCACACCGAAGCCGAACTGTGGCAGCGCATCGAAGCGTTGGGCGATGAGCAGTCCTACTACCTGCTGGAGCGTTTCGTGCCGGGCGACGTCTATCACGTCGATAGCGTCGTTTCGGGCGGCGAAGTGTTGTTTGCGGTCGCCAGCCGCTACGGCGCACCGCCGCTTTCGGTATCGCAGGGCGGCGGGATCTTTACGACGCGGATCATCGAGCGCGGATCCAGCCTGGAGCAGCGGCTGATTGAGAAGAACCGGCGCGTGATGCAGGCCATGGGGCTGGAGCGAGGCGTGTCACACACGGAGTTCATCGTCGGCCATGCGGACGGCGAGGTGTACTTCCTGGAGACATCAGCGCGGGTGGGCGGCGCGAATATCGCCGACCTGGTGGAGCACGCCACCGGTCTGAATCCGTGGCGCGAGTGGGCGAAACTGGAGTGTCTCGACGGCGACTACCGGCTGCCGGAGCTGCGCACGGACTACGCGGGTCTGCTGGTCTCGCTGGCCCGGCAGGAGTGGCCGGACCTTTCGCCGTTTGACGCGCCGGAGGTGAGCTGGCGGATGAAGAAGCGGCATCACGTCGGGCTGGTCGTGCGGTCGCCGCGTCTGGCGCGCGTGGAAGAATTGCTGGAGTTCTACACGCGGCTGGTGCTGGCGGACTATCATGCAGCCATGCCCGCAAAGGAGCGTCCGACGGAATGAACCCCAATCTGGAAGTGCTGCGAACCGAGATCCCGGATCATCTTGCCGCCCAGGGGATGATCCTGTTTCAGGGCGTGCGCGAGCACGATGAGCGCCCCATCGTGACCTGGGACGTGCATCGGGAGCCGGACCACACGAAGTTCATTGCGGCGGCCGCGGCGATGGGCGTGAAGGTGATCGTGTATCGCGATCACGAGTTTCAGGAGTTCATGGTGGAAGCCGCGCTGGAGGATCTGGAAGATACGGATCTGCCGTACGACGAACGGCGCGAGTATGAGCGGCGGCTGAAGGACTTCCGTAACTATTCGGGCTTCACGTGCTCGATCGAGTTGAGCTTCGCGCACGAAGCGACGGTCTACACGTTTGAGTTGCGGACGGAGTGGTACCGCGAGTTCACCGACCTGTCCGACGAAGTGGCGGCCATCGCGGAAGAAGGCGGCGAGGATCCGCCGCTGGGCGGCTACTACTCGGCGAACTGACTTGTATCGCTGGACTTTCCCCGACATTGAAGAACAGAAGGCGCGGGAACTGGCGGCGGCGCTGGGGCTGACGCTTCCCGCCACGCGGGTGCTGCTGGCGCGCGGTTATGGCGACGTGGCCAGTGCGCGGGCGTTTCTGGCGCCGGATCACAGCCAGTTGCTGGACGGCGCCGGACTGGCCGATCTCGATCAGGCGGCGGAGCGTCTGGCGCGCGCCTGCCGGGATCGGGAACCGGTGCTGTTGTACGGCGATTACGACGTCGACGGAACGATGTCGGTGGTGATCCTGCAGACGGCGATTTCGCTCTGCGGGGGCGTGTGCGAGTACTACGTGCCGCACCGGCTGAAGGAAGGCTACGGCATGCGTCCGGAGGTGGTGGAGGCGGCCGCCGGGCGGGGCGTGAAGTTGATCGTCAGCGTGGATACCGGCATTCGTGCGGCGGAAGTGGTGCGGCATGCCCGGCAGCTGTTGATTGATGTGATCGTGACGGATCATCACCTGCCGGAAGCGGAATTGCCGCCGGCACTGGCGGTGGTGAATCCGAACCGTCGCGACTGCACCTACGCCAACAAGAATCTGTGCGGGGCCGGAGTGGCCTGGAAACTCGCGGCAGCGCTGGTGGCGCGGCAGCCGTGGGCGGCGGAGAAGAAGGCCCGGCTGGCGGACAGCTTCCTGAAACTGGCGGCGATTGCCACGGTGGCCGATGTCATGGAACTCACCGGCGAGAAC
>CAYNDS010000208.1:0-7858 GCA_964395885.1 uncultured Solibacteraceae bacterium
GCCCGGCGCCCGTCAGCACGACGTTCATGTCCACGTCGGCGGCGGAGTCCTCTTCATAGTTCAGGTCCAGCACTGGGACGCCCTTCACCACGCCGACACTGGTGGCCGCCACGGCATCGACGAGCGGCGATTTCTTGATCACCTTGGCCGCGACAAACTTCCGCAGCGCCAGCGCCAGCGCGACATAGGCCCCCGTGATGGAAGCGGTCCGCGTGCCGCCATCGGCCTGCAGCACGTCACAGTCCACCGTCACGGTGCGCTCTCCCAGCGCCGCCGGGTCGACCACCGCCCGCAGGGAGCGCCCAATCAGCCGCTGGATCTCGAGCGTCCGCCCGGTTTGCCGGCCCTTGGACACCTCGCGCGGCGTGCGCGTCGTTGTCGCGCGCGGCAGCATCGCGTACTCCGCTGTCACCCAGCCCTTGCCCTGATTCCGCAGGAAGGCGGGTACGCCGTCCTCCACCGTGGCGGCGCACAGCACGCGCGTCTCACCCACCTCAATCAGCGCGGAGCCTTCCGCCGTCTTCAGAAAATTCGTGGTGATGCGGACCGGCCGCATCCGCTCCGGCGTGCGTCCATCGCCCCGCTTCATCGTCCCCCCCCTTGCGAGCGCAACATCGCGTTCAGCAGCACAAAGACCAGTACGAGGCCCCCGATGATCAGCACCAGACACGGAACCGCGCCGACGAAGCTCTTCGCCTCGCCCTGTTTCGACTTCCCGCCCTTGGCGGGCTTCAACTTCGCCATTCTCGATTCCGATGCTAGCATTGGCCTCAGATGCGCTGGTGGTGGATTTCAGTTCCGTTGCTCCTGTCCGGCTGCGCCCCCGCGCGCCCGCCCCTGGAATGCCCGAAGCAGGTGGGGGCGTGGACGTTGGGCAGCGGTTCCGCAGTGCTGAACTCCCGCGTTTCCTGCAGCTACGACGGACCGGCGCCCGTCACGGTCGACCTCGAAGAGTTCAGTTCCGAAACGGTGGCGTTTGAAGCATTTCAGAAGCTCACGGTGCCGCCGGGATCGATGCCGTTTTACAAGGGCGCGCTGCTTGCCATCCCGAAGGCTGCCGACCGTGCGGCGCTGGAAACGTTCAGCCGTCAGCTGCGCGTCCAACTGAAGTGACCCCGGTCGCCCGCTTCCACGACTTCGCGCTGCTCGGCATGCTGGCCAGCGGCTATGCGGCGGTGGCGGGCTCCGGCTTTCTCGATCCGCTGGCCGCCTGGGCCGGCGGGCTGATTCTGGCGGCGCGCCTGGCGCAACTGCTCTTCGTCCGGGCCTGGACGCCGCCCGCCTCCTGGGTGAATCTGGCCGCCGCCGGCTACGCGCTGTTCTTCCTCCTGGACTGGCAGTACCTCTCGCGCGACTTCCTGCAGGCGACGGTGCACCTGCTGTTCTTCGTCGCGGGCGTGCGCCTGTTGACGGCGCGCACGATGCGCGACGCGCGCTCCGTCCAATTGATTGCCCTGCTCGAGATTGTCGCCGCGGCGGTGTTGTCCGGAAGCACGACGTTCTTCGCCGCTCTCGCCGCATTTTTGGTGTTCGCGATTGCGACATTCGCGTCGGGCGAGATTCGCCGGTCGGCGGAAACCGCCGGAGTGCGCGCGATGCCGGCGGCGCCAGGGGCCAGTTGGCGCCTGGCCGGGCTGACCGTGGCCATCGCGGGCGGCGTCCTGCTGCTGGGCGGGTTGATGTTCTTCGCCCTGCCGCGAACTGCCCGCGCCGCGTTCCAGCATCTGGTGCCGGACTCCTGGAAGGTGGCCGGATTTGCCAACGAAGTCACGCTGGGCCGCCTGACCGACTTCCAGCGACTGGACACCCCGGTGTTGCATGTTCGCGTCTTCAGCGGTGACGGACGGCTGCCCTCGCTGAAGTGGCGCGGCGCGGCGCTCACCCGCTTTGACGGACGCCGCTGGTTTGCCCCGCCGGAGCCATCGGAAACGCTTCGCCAGGAACAGGGTCTGTTTCGGCTGGCCGACAATGCGCAGCGGTGGCGTGCCGGGCGGCGGCTGAGCTATGAAGTGGTCCCGCGGGCGCTGCGGGGCGATACGCTGTTTCTGGCCGGCACGGCCGAGTTTGTCGCCGTCGAGGCGCCCTCGCTGGAGCGGACGGCAACGGGCACGCTGCGCGCCCCCGGTCTCGGTGGTCCGCGCTACAGCGTCTATGCGTTTCTGGAAGAGTCGGCCACGCCGCCCGCCGCCGCGGCTTCGCTGTCACCGGTCGAGCGCGCGGCGCATCTGGCGCTGCCGCCGCTCGACGCGCGCATTCCCGCCCTGGCGCGCGATTGGGGCTCGCCGGAATCGATCGAGCGGCGATTCCGCGCGGAGTTCCGCTACACGCTGCAGCGCTCCGGCGACGGCGGGTCCGACCCGCTGGCGCACTTCCTGTTTGAAGAACGCGCCGGGCACTGTGAGTACTTCGCCTCCGCCATGGCCGTCCTGTTGCGCGCCAACGGCATCCCGGCGCGCGTGGTGACGGGTTTTCAGGCCGGCGCCTTCAATCCCATCAGCGGCTGGCAGGTGATCCGCGCCGCCGACGCCCATAGCTGGGTGGAAGCCTGGATCGACGGGCGCGGCTGGGTGACCTATGATCCCACCCCCGCGGACCCGTCCGCCCCGCGCGACGGCCTGCGGCAGCGGTTGGCGCTCTGGGCCGATGCACTGGATACCTTCTGGCAGGAATGGGTGCTGAACTACAACCTGGAGCGCCAACTCTCGCTGGCTGCCCGCGCCGAGCAGAAGCGCTTTTCCTGGAGCCTGCACTGGGTCCGCCGGCTGGGCGACGAGTTGCTTGCCATTGCGCCGGTGCTGGTCGGCGGCATGGCCCTGCTCTATCTGCTGAGCCGCCTCGAGTGGCGACGCCTCCGCCGGCGCGGCGCTTCGCCCACCGAAGCCGGGGAACTCTACCGCCAACTCCTCACCCGGCTGCGGCACAAGGGGTTCGAGAAACCCGCCTGGATCACACCCGCCGAGTGGGTGGAACAGCTTCCCGCCGCCGACTGGAAGCCGCACGTCGAACGCTTCACGCGTCTGTACAACGAGTGCCGCTTCGGCGGGTCGGCCGCCGCCGCCGCCGAGATGCGCGACTTGTTACGCCATCTCTAGCCGCGCCACCCCAAGCATGTCAAAGCGCACGCCGGCAAGGTGACGAAGCCGTCCGTGGATGCCATGCTGCTGGATGAGCGGGGAGAGGCCTCTCATCGTCACCAGCCATGTGTCCCCACGCGGCGCGGCGCCCTCGGCCGCCCTCCGCGACACGTTTTGGATCGCCGCCGCGGAGAGCCTTGCGCTCCCCACCGGGCTGATCACCTCCGCGTTCCTGACGCGGCAGTTGGGTCCGGCTGACTACGGGCTGCTTTCTCTGTCCGCCGGATGCGTCACCTGGGTCCAGTGGACCATCGCCTCGCTCTGGGCCGGACCATCCATCCGCGCGGTGAGTACCGCCGACCCGCCGCACGAGGTCGCGGAAGCCTTCCTGCGCGTCTATGCCTGGAGCGGCGCGGCCGCGTTTCTGATCCTGCTGCTGGCCGCCGGCAGCCTGGCGGCGCTGTTCCATCACCCGGCGGTGGAACCGGCACTGCGCTGGTATGCCTGCGACGTGCTGCTGTTCTCCCTGACGCATGGCTACCGTTCCGTGCATGCCGGCCTGGGGTTGCACCGCGGACGCGCCTACGGCAGCGCGGCACGATGGCTGGTGCGCCTGCTGCTGATCCTGCTGCTGGTGGGCGCGGGCTTCGGCGTCACCGGCGCGATTGCGGCCAACATGCTCTCCACGCTGGCGGACCTGGGGGTGAACCGCTTTCGCAGTCCCGTGCGCCTTCGCTTCCGGGGCGTGGTGCCCTGGACGCTGCTGCGGGAATCCGGCGTGCTGGCCCTGGTCGGCGTGCTGATGCGCCTGGTGGAACGCATGGACCTGTTCTTTCTCAGCGCGATGGGCGTCGCCTCTCACCTGGTGGGCGGCTACGGCGCCGCGCAGAACCTGTTTGTGCTGGCCGGCATCGTCACCGGGTCCGCGTCACCGGTGCTGCTGTCGTCGATGGCGCGCGCCCTTCGGGAGGGTGAAACCGAACTGGCGCGGCGCTCCGGGACGCTGGCCCTGCGCGTGGCGCTTTGCCTGATGCCCCCTGCCTTTGCCGCGTCACTGTTTGGCGAGGACCTGGCGCGGCTGATCTTCGGCGGCCGCTTCGCCTTTATCGGCCCGGCGATGGGTCTGCTGGTCTCCGCCATTCCGGCCGTGATCCTGCTCGCTTTCCTGCAGTGCATTCTGATCGCGCACAATGCCGTGCGCCCGCTGATCGGGATTACGCTGGGCGCCAGCCTGGCCGGAACGGCCGCGTATCTGTGGGCCATTCCCCGCTGGGCGGAGCGCGGCGCCGCCTCCGTCACCCTGGCGATGACCATCGCCGCCTGCCTGGCCACGGCCGCCGTCGCGCAACGCCTGCGCTTTCCTCTCCCGTATGGAACCGCGCTCCGCAGCGTGCTGTCGGCGCTCGGCGTCGCCCTGTTGGTGGCCTGGGGACGGCCGCACGGCATGACGTGGGTGCACGCGGCCTTCGCCGCGGTGGTCCTGCTGGGGCTTTCCGGCGAGATTCAGCCCGCCGAACGCATCCTCATCCGGGACCAATGGCGCCGGTGGCGGACCCGCTAAGCCGCGCCGCCCGCCAACGCTCCACCGCGTAGCCGGAGGCATTGGCCACTTGCGAAACCAGCATCAGCATGCACCCGGCTGCCCCTTTCCAACCGGGCTGCCGCGACAGCGGATAGAGCAGAAGATCCCGATAAAACTGCAGCGGCTCCACCTGCACCCGGTCCTGCTGATGCCGCCGCCGCGATTGGTGAAACTGATACGCGCCCCGTCCGTAGTGGAAGTGCTGCCGCCAGAACGTCGCGGGCTTCAGGCTGTGCTCATGCAGTACCAAGGCGTCCGGCACGAAGCGCAGCGGTCGTCCACCCCGCCGCCAGCGGTCACAGATCTCGCGATCCTCGCCCGCCGCCAGCGGGAAAGAGGTGTCAAAGCCGCCGATTTCCCGAAACGCCTCCGCCGGGAACGCCAGATTGTTGCTGGTGAAGAAGGCAGGCGCCACCGGGCGATGCCGAAAGTAGTGGTAGAGGTAGTCCACCAGCCATTGACTGGCCTCGGCGCAGAGATTGTCGTGTAGCGCGTTTCGCACCTGTCCGCCCAGCGCCGCGCCTGGATGACACTGCGCCGCCTCCGCCAAGTGATGCAGCCAGAGGGGATCCGGGCGGCAGTCGTCATCGGTAAACGCCAGCCAGTCGCCCTCCGCCTCCGCCGCGCCCCGGTTCCGGGCGGCGGCCGGACCCTGGTTGTCCTGGCGGATCACACGCAGCTTCAGCGCATCGGAAAACGTCTGCGCCACCGGAGCCAGCGGTTCCGGACTGCCATCGTCCACCACCACCACCGACCAACGCTCCGCCGGATACCGCAGATGTGTCAGCGCCGTCAGGCAGCGGCGTAACCGCTCCGGACGCCGAAACGACGGGATGACGACGGTGAAACGAGGAGCAGCCACGCCCCGAGCATAGCCGTCGAACCCCTGCCGCCTCCACCCAATTCCGGGCCTCGGCGTGACCCGCGGCACGGCCGCCGGAGCGGGCGTGTGGGATGGTGCTACACTCGCGGCCATGCACCCGGAACTCGCAGGCCTCTACCCCAAATTGATTGACGATTCGCGGCGCACTTTTCTGCGCGTTACCTCGCTTCCCGTTGGGTACGCGCTGGCCGTGCAACCGGTTACCGCGCAGGCGATCTCGACGGACACCAATGGCCTCATGGCAGGTGAGGTGAAGATCCCCGTGGCGGACGGCGAGATTCCGGCCTATCGCGCCATGCCGGCCTCGGGCGGTCCATTTCCGGTGGTTCTGGTGGTTGAGGAGATCTTTGGTGTTCACGAGCACATCAAGGACATCTGCCGCCGCTTTGCCAAGCTGGGGCATATGGCGATTGCTCCGGAGCTGTTCTCGCGCCAGGGCGATCCGTCGAAGATCGACAACATGCAGGCGCTGATCCGGGACATTGTCTCCAAGACGCCGGACGCCTCCGTGATGGCGGACCTGGACGCCACCGTGGCCTATGCCGAGAAATCCGGCAAGGGCAACACCGGCAAGCTCGGGGTGACCGGATTCTGCTGGGGCGGGCGCATTACGTGGCTCTACACCGCCCATCAGCCAAAGGTGAAGGCGGGCGCCGCCTGGTACGGACGGCTTGTGGGGCAGGCCAATCCGCTGCAACCGGTGCATCCGGTGGAGGTGGCGGCGAAACTCCACGCGCCGGTGCTGGGCCTTTACGGCGGCAAGGATCAGGGCATCCCGCTGGACACGGTCGAGAAGATGCGCGAAGCGCTGAAGGCGGCGGGCAAGAAGTCGGAAATCGTGGTGTATGAGAAGTCGGGGCACGGCTTCCACGCCGATTACCGGCCGAGCTACGACAAGGAAGCAGCAGCCGACGCGTTCGAGAAACTGAAGGCCTGGTTCAAAGCAAACGGCGCAGCCTAAAGTTTTGACGCGGGACCGTCGATTTCCAGCCAGAGCTTGGAATGCGGCGTCTCGTTCACATCCTTGGGTTTGTGGTCGGCGGGTGGACCGCGTGGGGACAAACTCTGACCACAACGCCCGCCGCGCTGAACTTCAGTTTTCAACAGGGAGCGGCGCAGCTTCCGCAGGCACAGACCGTGCAGGTCACCGGGCAACCACCCGGGTTTGACTTTACGGTGAGCGTGACCGGTTCGCCCGGCAACGGTGCCTGGGTGCAACTGTCGGCCACGGGCGGACGTGCTCCGCTGGCCCTTCGTGTTCAGGTCAACCCGACCGGTTTGGCCGTGGGGGTCCATTCGGCGACGCTGACCGTGACGGCGGCTTCCGGCAACCCGGCGCCGACGCGGACGGTTCCCATCACGCTGTCGGTCACGGCGGGAGCGGCCACGTTATCGGCATCGCCGCAGTCGCTGACATTCACCTATGTCACGGGCACGCCGGTGCCCTCTCCGTCGCTGACGCAGAATCTGCAGCTTGCCTCCAGTGGCGGCCCCATCAGCGCGACGGTGGCCGTCGTCGGCGCGCCGTGGCTGCGCGCCAACCCTTCGGGAGCGATCTCCGTGACCGGACTCTTTAACTTGATTGCCGTGACCGTCGATCCACGCGGACTCGCGCCCCGGGCCTACACCGGGACTCTGCGGATCACCACGACCGGCGGGGCGGTGCGGACCATTGAGATTGCGGTCACGATGACGATCGTGCCGGCCAGGCCGTTCATCGGTTCGCTTTGGCCACCCGGTCTTCCGCAGCAGAGCGGCCCGGCGGCGGCGACGCTGTCGGTGAACGGAAACGCGTTTTTTGCCGGCACCACCACCGCGGTCTCCGGCTTTTCGCCGACGTTTCGCGTCACGGTAACGGACTTCAATGGTGCTTCGGCGTCTGAGACGGTCAACATCCCGGTGTATGCCAACGCCGTCAGCGCCTCGCGGTTGCGGATTCTGATGGCCTCGCCTCTGCCCGCGGCCACGGTCGGCGCCGCCTACAGCCTGACGCTCTCGGCAGGGGGTGGTACGGCACCGCTGCTCTGGGGCGTAACCGATGGGGCTCTGCCGCCGGGACTGTCCCTGTTGGGCAATGTCATCACGGGAACACCCACGGCTGCGGGACGCTACCGCTTCACTCTTTTGGTGGCGGATTCCTCGGCTCCGGTGCAACTGGCGTTCTGGCAGCCGTTTCAAATGACCGTCTATGCGGCCGGGTCGGCTCTGCGGGTGACCATGAATCAGGCCACTCCGCTGGTCCCATTGCCTTCCGGGGTGGCGGCGGCCAGCTACGGTCCCGTGACGCTTTCGGTTTCCGGCGGACAGGCACCCTATACT
>CAYNDS010000209.1:0-6329 GCA_964395885.1 uncultured Solibacteraceae bacterium
CCGTGGTCGATGTGCCCGATCGTGCCCACGTTCACGTGCGGTTTGCTGCGGTCAAATTTCTCTTTTGCCATGATTAAGCCTCGCTCTTCCCAGAAACTCGCTCGAAACCCGCCCTAGCGGGCCACCTTCCCCTGCACCTTCGCGATGATCTCCTCGGCGATCGACCGCGGCACTTCCTCGTACTGCCCGAAGTGCATGGTGAAGGCCCCGCGGCCCTGCGTGCGCGACCGCAGGTCCGTCGCGTAGCCGAACATCTCGCTCAGCGGCACCATCGACTTGACCATCGTGGTCGAACCCTTCATCTCGGTGCCTTCCAGGCGCCCGCGACGCGAAATCAGATCGCCGTTCACCGCGCCCTGGTACTCATCCGGCACCACCACCTCGACGCGCATCACCGGCTCCAGCAACACCGGCTTCGCCTTGCGGAACGCCTCCTTGGCGCAAATCGACGAGCAGATCTTGAACGCCATTTCCGACGAGTCCACTTCGTGATAGCCGCCGTCGTAGACCACGACTTTGACGCCCGACATCGGATAGCCCGCCAGCACACCCGCCTCAAGCGACTCCGTCACACCCTTCTCAATCGCCGGGATGAACTCCTTCGGAATCGCGCCGCCGAAGACCTCATTGGCGAACTCGAAGTCGCCTTCCTTCGGCTCCACGCGCAGCTTGACCTTCGCATACTGGCCCGAACCGCCGGTCTGCTTCTTGTGCGTGTACTCAGCCTCGGCCGTGTTGCGAATCGTCTCGCGATAGGCCACCTGCGGCTTGCCGACATTCGCCTCGACGTTGAACTCGCGCTTCATGCGGTCAACGATGATTTCCAGGTGCAACTCGCCCATGCCGGCGAGAATCGTCTGGCCCGTCTCCTGGTCCGTATTCACGCGCAGCGTCGGATCCTCGGCCACCAGCTTGGCGATCGCCATGCCGAGCTTTTCCTGATCGGCCTTCGTCTTCGGCTCAATCGCCAACTGAATCACCGGCTCGGGGAAGTCAATCGATTCGAGCAGCACTGGCGCCTGCTCGGAACAGATCGTGTCGCCCGTCACCGCCTGCTTCAGGCCCACCGCGGCACAGATGTCGCCCGCGAGGATCTCGGTAATCTCCTCACGCTTGTTGGCGTGCATCTTCACCAGACGGCCGATCCGCTCCTTCTTTCCCTTGGAGGCGTTATAGACCGTCTCGCCCGAATTCAGCTTGCCCGAGTACACCCGCAAGAAGGCCAGCTGGCCGACGAACGGGTCCGTCATGATCTTGAAAATCAGGGCCGAAAAGGGCTCATCGTCAGCCGCGCGGCGCGTAATCTTCTCGTCGGCATCATCCGGCGACGTCCCTTCAATCGAAGGAATGTCCAGCGGCGTTGGCAGCAGGTCGCAGACCGCGTCCAACATGTTCTGCACGCCCTTGTTCTTGAACGAGGAGCCGCAGATGACCGGGAAGACCTTTTGCGCCAGAGTCGCCTTGCGGAGACCCGCGCGCACCTCTTCGTTCGAGATCGCTTCGCCGTTGACGAACTTCTCAAACATCGCGTCGTCGGACTCGGCAACCGCCTCGACCAGCTTCTCGCGATACTCCTTGGCCTTGTCCAGCAAATCGGCCGGAATCTCGACGTCGTCGTATTTGGCGCCCAGCGTCTCGTCGCGCCAGATCCGCGCCTTCATCTCGATCAGGTCGACGACACCCTTAAACTGATCCTCGGCGCCCACCGGAATCTGAATCGGCACCGGGCGGGCATTCAGCTTCTCGACAATCGTGTCCACCGCATGGTAGAAGTCCGCGCCGATGCGATCCATCTTATTGATGAAGCAGATGCGGGGCACACCATACTTATCCGCCTGACGCCACACGGTCTCCGACTGCGGCTGCACGCCCGCCACGGCATCAAACACCGCCACGGCACCGTCCAGCACACGCAGGCTGCGCTCCACCTCGGCCGTAAAGTCGACGTGACCGGGCGTATCGATGATGTTGATCGTGATGTCGCGCCACTGGCAGGTCGTCGCCGCGGACGTGATCGTGATGCCACGCTCCTGCTCCTGCGCCATCCAGTCCATGGTGGCCGTGCCTTCATGAACTTCGCCGATCTTGTGGGTACGGCCCGTGTAATAGAGAATGCGTTCGGTCGTCGTGGTCTTGCCGGCGTCAATATGGGCCATGATGCCGATATTGCGCATTTTCTCGAGCGGTACAGTGCGGGGCATGGTGTCCTAGTCTCTTTCGCCTTGGCGGTTACCAGCGATAGTGCGCGAAGGCCTTGTTGGCCTCCGCCATGCGGTGAACATCGTCCTTCTTCTTGATCGCGCCACCGCGCATGTTGGCGGCGTCGTTCAACTCACTGGCCAACTTCTCGATCATTCCCTTTTCAGGGCGCGAACGGGCATTCATCAGAATCCAGCGAATGGCAAGCGACGTCCGGCGATTCTGCGGCACCTCGATCGGCACCTGGTAGTTGGCGCCACCCACACGGCGCGTCTTCACCTCGAGGACCGGCTTGCAGTTCTCCACGGCCTTCTTGAACACCTTCAACGGTTCGTCGGAGGCGCGCTGGCCCAGGATCTCCAGGGCCTGGTAGAAGATCCGCTGGGTGACGTTCTTCTTGCCATCCCACATCATCGAGTTGATGAACTTTTCCACCAGCGTCGAGCCATAAACGGCATCGGCGGCCACTTCACGAGGTTCAGCTTGACGGCGTCGAGACATGCTTCTTTAGACCCTCAATCCCTACTTCTTGCCCTTGGCCGGAGCGGCAGCAGCCTTGCCCTGACCGGTTTCCTTCGGACGCTTGGCGCCGTACTTCGAGCGGCCCTGCTTCCGATTGGCGACTCCCGCCGTATCGAGCGTGCCGCGCACGATGTGGTAGCGCACACCCGGCAGATCCTTCACGCGGCCGCCGCGAATGAGCACAATCGAGTGCTCCTGCAGGTTGTGGCCGACGCCCGGGATATAAGTGGTGACCTCAATCTGGTTTGTCAACCGGACGCGCGCCACTTTGCGCAGCGCCGAGTTCGGCTTCTTCGGCGTCGTCGTGTACACGCGGGTGCAGACGCCGCGCCGTTGGGGGCAGGCCTGCAGGGCCGGACTGGCCGTCTTGTAGTTCGTCGGGCGGCGGCCCTTGCGCACTAGCTGATTAAACGTCGGCACGAAATATCCTCTTGGCTCGCACGAGATCCCGCAAAAACCCCGCACCGCTCATAAGCCCACGGCGCACGATTCCACGAGACTGGAATACCGGATCTGAAACCGAGTTGCTCCACCCGGCCCGAAAGCCAGACGGCAGCAAAACCGCGAAACTGCACAAAATGGAGTGACTTCTTTGACTAGCCCATGCTCTCGATCTGCCGTGAAAGGCAAACGGAACCTCGGGGCCGACCCCCTGCCGGACCGTCCTCGCCTGCGAAACCCTTTAGCCGGGCCCGCCGCTTGCGAACGGTGGTAGCGCGGGAGTGGAAATTCAACTCACCAGCAAACCCTCCCAGTGTAGATGGAATGACACAGGGTTGTCAAATGCTACCCTAATGCCCGCGCTATGTGGACCGCTCTCCTGCTTCTGCCCCTCGCCCAGACCTTCACTCCGCAGACGATCGCCACCGGACTGAAGGGGGGCTATCAGGTCGTCCTGGCCGACATGAACCGGGACCGCCGCCCGGACCTGATCGCCCTGGCGAGCGGCCTGACGGAACTGCTCTGGCTGGAGAATCCGGGCAAGCCGGATGCGGCCTGGCCGCGCCATGTCCTGCTTGGGGGTCAGAGCCGGATGATCAACTGCGCTGCACGCGACACGGACGGGGATGGGCTCCCGGAAATCGTGCTCGCCGCGCAGTTTGACAATCAGCCCAAGAATTCGATCGGCGGGGTCAGCCTGCTGCGTTCCGGACCAGACCCGGCGGCGCCGTGGACGCAGGTCGAGATCGACCGGCTGACGACTTCCCACCGCATTCGTTGGATGGACCGCACCGGGAAGGGAGATTGGGTGGCCATCAACGCGCCGCTGGCCGGTTTCGGGGCCGAGGCACCTGAGTTCCGCGCTCGCGTCCCGCTTGTCTTCTACCGGCCGGGCGCGTGGAAACGCGAAACCATTCACGATGCAAACGAAGGCGTCGTCCACGGGATTCTGGTCGACGGGCAGCGGCTGCTGACGGCGAGCTTCCTCGGCGTCCACGCCCATCGCTGGACCGGCACGGCATGGACACGCGAAGAAATCACGAAGGGGGACCCGTCTCCCTGGCCGAAGTCCGGCGCCAGCGACGTCGCCACCGGCAAGGACTTCCTGGCCGCCATCGAGCCGTGGCACGGACACCAGGTGGTCGTCTACCGCAAAGGCAAGCGGGAAGTGATCGACACGACGCTCGACACCGGCCACACCATACAGGTCTGGCAAGGCTCGACGATCGTCGCCGGGCACCGCGGTCAGAAGGCGCACGGCGTCAATCTGTATCGCCACAGCGGAAGGACGTGGCAAAAGACCGTCCTCGACGGGGCCATTTCGGCGAACTCCTGCGAAGTCGGCGACCTGAACGGCGATGGTCGCGCGGATATCGCCTGCATCGGGGGAGCGACGGAGGACCTGAAAGTGTACTTCGCGCGACCCTAGGCGGCGCGCCTTACCGCAGGAGTTCTTCGAGTTGAAGCTTCGCTTCCGTTTTGGCGTCGCGATACTTCACGATGATCGGCGTGTAGAGGGAGATTCCCCAGTCTTTGCCAATTCCTCGGGAGACGGCACGGGAACCGGCCACCACCACCGCCTCTTCCGGAATCACCAGCGGCGCGTCGTCTGTGGCGGCATAAACCTGTTCCCGAACCAGGTCGTAGACCGGCGTGGAGCGGTTCAGGATCACGCCGGTACCCAGCACGGCGCGCCGCTTCACGACGGTGCCTTCATAGACGCCGCAGTTTCCGCCCACCAGGACCTCATCCTCGATCACAACCGGAAGGGCGCCCACTGGCTCCAGCACGCCGCCGATCTGGGCCGCCGCCGAGATATGGCAGCGCGCGCCGATCTGGGCGCAGCTTCCGATCAGCGCATGGGAATCCACCATCGTGCCGTCGCCCACCCAGGCGCCGACGTTGATGTACATCGGCGGCATGCAGGTGACGCCGCGCCCGAGAAAGCAGCCGTCGCGAATCGAGGAGCCTCCCGGCACGATCCGGACACCGTCGGCCGCCGTCATCGGGCGCACCGGATAGGTGTGCTTATCGAAGAACGGCTGCCGCGCCGCGTCAATCGACATATCGACGATTGCGCCGAGCCGGAACCCGGCAAGAATCCCTTGCTTCACCCAGGCATTGACGCGCCATCCGGATGGGCTGCCCGGGTCCGGCTCCGCGGCACGGATCTCGCCGCGATTGAGCGCGCCTTTGAACTCTTCAAACTGCTCGAGCCGTTCGATTGTGATTGGCGACAAGTCCGATCTCCTCCAAGGTGGCGCGAATCCGGGCAAGGCTGGCGGGCGACGGCGGCACCAGCGGGAGCCGCCACACGGGCGCGAGAAGGCCCATCTCCGCCATCGCCGCCTTTACCGGGATCGGGTTCGATTCGACAAAATTAACTTCCATCAGCGGCAGGTAGAGACGTTGCAGCCGGCGTGCCCGATCGTAGTCGCCCGCAAGGGCAGCATCCACCAATTCGGCCATTGGGCCCGGAATCTCATTGGAGACCACGCTGATGACGCCGCGTCCGCCGAGAGAGATCAGCGGAATGGTGATCGCGTCGTCGCCCGACAGCACCGCGAAGTCGTCGGGCACGTCATGCAGGACCCGCGCCATCTGCGCGATGTTGCCCGACGCTTCTTTGACGCCGACGATGTTCTCAATCGCTGCCAGCCTGGCCAGCGTCGCCGGTTCGACATTGACACCGGTGCGCCCTTGCACACTGTAGACAATGATCGGCAGCGGGACCGCTTCCGCGATGGCGCGGTAGTGCTGATACAGCCCTTCCTGCGTCGGCTTGTTGTAGTAAGGGGTGACGCTCAGCAGCCCGTCTGCACCCAGCGCTTCCAGCTCCTTGCCGAGCGCGATGACTTCCGCCGTGTGATACCCGCCGCAGCCGGCAAGGACCGGAACGCGTCCGGCCGCCTGCTGAATGGTCAGCTCCACGACGCGCAGATGCTCTTCGCGCGACAGCGTCGGCGATTCGCCTGTCGTGCCGCAGGGAACCAGAAAGTGAATGCCTTCCTCAATCTGCCTTTCCACCAGCGCCTGCAGGCCGCGTTCGTCAACCGAACCATCGGCCTGAAAGGGCGTCACCAGCGCCGTGCCGCAACCGGTAAACCTCATAAGATCTCCTTAAACTCGTAGAAGCCCTGCCGGCCCACCACCCATTGGGCGGCCCG
>CAYNDS010000209.1:6339-7837 GCA_964395885.1 uncultured Solibacteraceae bacterium
GCCCTCCCGGCTGCGGGCCGTATGCCGCAGCGTGATCGTGTCCGCCGCAGAGTCAAACCCGATCTCGTGCGTCCCGGGCACTTTTCCCGCGCGCGAGGAACTCACGTCGATCCGCGCACGGTACCCGGCGCCTTCCATGTCGGAAAGCAGCTTTAGCAATGTCCCGGACGGCGCGTCCTTCTTTGCGGAATGATGCATTTCCCACGCCCAGGCTTCGTAGTCGGATTCGGAGGCAAATAGACGCGCCGCTTGCTCCACCAGCTTTGCAAACAACGCCACGCCGATCGAGAAATTGGCGCCATAGACCAGCCCGGTGCCCGCCGCCTCCACCAGCTTCCGTGCCTGCGGGAGATCGCGATGCCAGCCCGTCGTTCCGACGACCGTATTCACGCGGCAGGCAGCCAGACGTTCAATGTTCCGGATCGCCGCATCCGGCGTCGAGAACTCGATGGCGACATCGGCTTCCACCTGCCGCGACGGCGTCTCGTCGCTGCGCAGCACGACATCGAAGCCGAACTCCTCGGCCAGCGCATCCACCTGACGCCCCATCTTGCCGTAGCCGACGATCGCCAGCCTGCGATTCATGCGAATACCGCCGGGTCGAGTTCGGAAAAGAACTCGGCATGCAGCGCTTCCACGGCCGGCCGCAGATCACTCTCGGCCACCACGAAGCTGAGATTCCGTTTCGATGCCCCTTGCGAAATCATTCGGACGTTGATTTTATCCAGCGCGCCGAACACGCGTGCGGCGACGCCCGGGGTGCTGCGGATGTCATCGCCCACCAGGCTGATGATCGCGGAATCGTTCCCGGCCTCGACATCCGCAAACTCCCGCAGCGCATCGAGAATGTAGCCCAGCCGTTCGGTGTTGTCGATCGTCAGCGACACGCTCACCTCGCTGGTGGTGATCATGTCCACCGCCGTCTGCGTCTGATCGAACACCTCAAAAATCCGGCGCAGGAAGCCGTGCGCCATCAGCATGCGGTTGGACTGTACGTTCACCACCGTGATCTTCGGCTTGCAGGCGATCGACTTGATCACATTGCGGCAGGCAATCTCGGCGCTGCCGATGCGCGTGCCTTCCACTTCCGGACGCCGTGAGTTCAGGATCAGCACCGGAATATCGCGTTCGACAGCAGGAGCCACCGTCGACGGGTGCAGCACCTTTGCGCCGAAGTAGGCCAATTCCGCGGCTTCGGCAAACGAGAGCGCCTTCACGCGGTACCCGCCGGGCATGACGCGCGGATCCGCCGTCAGCATGCCATCGACATCCGTCCAGATCTGGATCTCCTCTGCGTTCAGCCCCGCGCCGATGATCGAAGCCGAGAAATCGCTTCCGCCCCGGCCAAGCGTCGTGGTCACCCCATCGACCGTGGCGCCGATGAAGCCGCCCATGACGACCACCTTGTCGCGTGGCAGGCTCTTCAGGCGCCCGTAGGTCTGCTCGTACAGAGGAGCCGCTTGCGTATGCCGCCCATCGGTGATCACGTACTCGCGCG
>CAYNDS010000210.1:0-4835 GCA_964395885.1 uncultured Solibacteraceae bacterium
CTGGGAGTGTGCGCGGGCGCGGAGGGCGACAAGGCGAAGTTCGTCGGCAGCGCCGCCTGCCGCGGTTGCCATCCCGACGTCGCCTCTACTTTTTTTCGCAACGCGCATGCCAAGACCCTGCTGTCCGGCAAGGAAGCCGAGCCCGGTACAGTCGGCTGCGAAAGTTGTCACGGCCCCGGCAAGGCACATATTGAAGCCAAGGGCGGCAAGACCACCATCATTGCCTTCTCCCTGCTGAAGCCGCGAGAGACCATCGACAACTGCCTCACCTGCCATCAGCGGCAGTTTCCGCGCGCCAACATCCGCCGCTCCCCGCACACGAATGGTGAGGTGAGTTGCTCGAGTTGCCACTCCATTCACAAGGCGCGGACGCCCAAACTGCTGTTGGCCAGCGCGCAGCCCGACCTCTGCTACGGCTGTCACGCCAACGTTCGCGCGCAGTTCTCCATGCCGTTCAAGCATCGCGTGAATGAGGGGTTCATGCAGTGCACGGATTGCCACAATCCGCACGGCGTCTTCGCTGCCACGTGGCGGATGGGCGCGCGGCCGCGCATGGTCGATCAGGCGCTGGTGAACGAAGAGGCCTGCCTGAAGTGCCACATCGACCAGCGTGGACCATTCGCGTTTGAGCACGCCGCCGTGCGCGTCGACGGCTGCGAGGCGTGTCACCTTCCGCATGGCTCAGCGAACGCTCGGCTGCTGAAGCGTCCGGCGATTCTGCCGCTCTGCCTGGAGTGCCACAACGGGGCAGGCCGGTTCGGGCGCGGCGCGGATGGCATTCCACCGCCCTCCGCCGGGCACTCCATGACCGATCCCCGGTATCAGAATTGCACCGCCTGTCACGTTCGGGTGCATGGCTCGAACGCCGACCCGAGGTTCCTGCGATGAAGCACTGGGTCATCCTGCTGGCCCTGCGCATCGCCGCGCAGCAGACCATCGCGCCCACCGATGAGCCCGTCGGCATCGCCCGCGGCGAGGACTGGCTGGGCTACAACATCCGGCAGTCGTTCGAAGCCGGCGCGCGTTTTCTTTCCGTCGACGGAAGCCGCGACAAGTATCGCTCCGACGTGAACTATCGCAATGGAGTGCGGCTGCTCAGCTCCAAGCTCGACATCCACTCGCGCCAGGGCAAGGGCAAGTGGTTCGACGAGATTGTGCTGAACACGCTCGGCCTCGGCAACGACCCCTATCAGTTCACTTCGCTCCGGATCGAGAAGAATCGCTGGTACCGCTACGACATGGGCTGGCGGCAGAACGAGTACTTCAATCCCGGCCTTGCCATCGTCGACGGGCTCCACCGGCAGGACACCCTGCGCCGCCTGCAAGACCACACGCTGACGATTCGCCCTGGACAGAAGTGGCGGGTGCTCGGCGGATACTCGCGCAATAGCCAGTTCGGCGCGGCTCTGACGACAACGAATCTGTTCGACCTGCATGCCGGCGCGGAGTTTCCTTTGTTTTCCGACGTGAGCCGGCGTCAGGACGAGTTCCGGCTGGGCGCCGAGGCGGAGTTCCTTGGCTTCCGCCTGTCGGCCATGCGGACCTGGGAGAACTTCCGGGACGATACTGCGGATTCCGCTGGGCGCAGCACCGCCGCAACGGGTGCGACTGCCCTCACTCGTCTCACCCGCACCCAACCCTACACCGGAGACTCCAACGGCTGGCGAGCCAGTCTCTTCACCGATCGCAAGCGTTGGTACGCGATGAATGGGCGCTTCACCTACGTTGACGGGCGGCGCAGCTTTCTGTTCGACGAGACCGCGCTTGGCACAGACCGCTTCGGCGCGGCGCGAGACCGACAACTCGTCGTCGGAGGCAACGCACGGCGCCCCTTGCTGGCGGCGAACTACACCCTTTCGATTCTGCCGACGGCAAGGCTGACCGTCACCAATCACACCTCCCTGACCGACACGCGCATGGAGGGCAATAGCCTCTACACGGAGTTCAACAACCGGACACGCGATTTCAGCTTCCGTCTGCTCGACTTTCTCGGCATCCGCATGGTCACGAACACCACGGACGCCTTGTATCAGGCGACGCGCTGGCTCAGCTTCCACGGCGGCTACCACTTCGGAGAGCGCCGCATCCGATCGAACCAGGACGGCGATCGCGCAGAACAGACCAATACGCTGCACGCCGGTCAGTTCGGCGTTCGGGTACGCGGCTGGAAGAACATCAGCCTGAATCTGGATGGCGAGATCGGGCGCGCCGACAATCCGTTCTATCCCACCAGCGACGGCCGCTATCACGGGCTGAATGCGCGCCTGGAGTACAAGCGCAAGAACTTTCGGGCCATGGTGCAGGCGCGGTCAAACGACAACTTCAACTCCGTCAGTCTCTGGTCGCACAGCGCTCGCACGCGGCAGTACTCCGGTGATGTGTCCTATACGGGCTTGTCGTGGCTGTCGCTGGATGCCGGGTACTCGAAGCTTCACGTGACGACGCTGACAGGCTTGGCCTATTTCGTCGACTTCGAACCGTTTGAACGGGACCGCTCCCTCTACGTCAGCAACCTGCACACGATCTACATGGGCGTGCATTCGTCGATTCGACGGAAGGCGGATGTCTACGCCGGGTGGTCCCGCATCTCGGACCAGGGCGGCACGGGTCTTCCCGTGCTGCTGCGCGGCCTGGCGCTGGCGCAGAGCTTTCCGTTCCTATATCATTCCCCCATGTTCCGGCTGTCCGTCCCACTGCGGCGCAACATTCGCTGGAATGCGGGCTATCAGTTCTACGGCTACGGCGAGCGGCGGCTGGCTGTGCAAAACTATCGGGCGAATACGGCGTATAGCAGTCTGCTGTGGTCGTTCTAAATGCTACTGGGGATCCTGGTCACGCCGTTCACCTTTTTCTGCCTGCTGATCGCCTGCTTTGCGGCTCTAGTGGGTTATATCCGCTACGCCGGACGCGCAGAAAGTAACCTGCCGTTGATGTTCTGGTTGGGGATGTTCGGGCACGCCCGAATCTTTGAGCACGGCTACCGGCAGGAAGTGACGGTTGCGGGTCTGCTTTTGGGATTGCTCCTTCGATTCGAGTTCATGAACGTGACGCTGCAGCGCATCGCGATCACCCTCGAGTTCGTTGTTCTGCTCTATGTGAGTTGGCGCAGCATCGGCCTGATCCTTGGCTGGCCCGATCTTTCCTTCTGATGCGGTCAGGCGGGATCTTCCGGTTTGGATGCCTGAACAGGGTCCGGGAAAGGATCCACGATGAGGCGGGAGCCGCCCTGCCCCGTGAAGTACGTCCACGCCCACTGCACCAGGACGCGCACGCGGTTTCCGTACTCTGCCAGATAGAGCACGTGAATCAGCGCCCAGGCAATCCACGCACTCCAGCCCGCGATGCGGACCTTCTTGTATTGCAGCAGTGAGTACCCACGGCCAATCACGGCCATGCTTCCCATGTCGCGATAGCGAAACGGGGGGCACGCCGGTTCTTTCCAGATCCGCGCGCGGAGAAGGTCGGCAACGTACTTGCCCTGCTGCAGGGCCACTTGCGCGACGGCGGGCAGGGGCTTTCCATCCTGCTCCACGTACGCAGTGTCGCCGATGACAAAGATGTCGGGATGCCCGGCAATGGAGAGATCGGGGTTGACCTTCACGCGTCCGCTGCGGTCCGTGGCCGCATTCAGCCACTGCCCGGCTGGGGAGGGTTCCACGCCGGCGGTCCAGATGACCGTGCGCGCGGCGATACGCTCTCCACCGACCAGCACGCCCGCCTCGTCCACATGAGCGAGCGTCCGTCCGGTGATCACTTCGATACCCATGCCGATGAGCCGGCGACGCGCCGCATCAGAGAGCTTCTCGTCGAACCCGGACAGGATGCGAGAGCCGCCGTCGATCAGGATGATGCGCGCCTCGGCGGGCTGGATGCGGCGGAAGTCGCGCGCCAGAGAGTCCCGGCAGAGCTCGGCGATGGCCCCGGCCATCTCCACACCGGTGGGTCCGCCACCCACCAACACGAAGGTCAGAAGGTCCTGATGCTCCTTCGGGTCGCGCTCAATCTCGGCTTTCTCGAAGGCACGGAGAATTCGGGCGCGCACACTGGTGGCGTCGGCCAGTGTCTTCAATCCCGGCGCATGCACCGCAAACTCATTTTTGCCGAAGTAACTGTGGCGCGACCCGGTGGCGATCACCAAGTAGTCGAACGGCTCCGGTTGCTCGCCATAGTCGAGGTAGTTCAGATACAGCAGTTTCTTCGCCGGATCGACTTCCGTCACTTCAGCCAGCACCGAAACGGCGTTGCGATTGCGAGCCAGCACCTTCCGCACGGGCGCGGCGATGTCGGACGGTGAGAGTGTCGCCGTGGCCACTTGATAAAGCAGCGGCTGGAAGAGGTGATGATTCGTACGGTCGAGCAGCACCACGTTGGCCGGCACGCCCTTCAATCGCTTGGCGCAGGCCAAGCCACCGAAGCCAGCCCCCACCACCGCGACGACCGGCCACGTATTGTTGGGTCGGGGCGGGAGTTGCGACATAGTACTCCCAGGGCATCTCCGTTGCCATTCCGGCTTGCTGTTTCTGCCATGCTGTTAGACACATGAAGGGAATTGTTCTCGCAGGCGGCACCGGCAGCCGTCTGTTTCCGCTCACCAAGATCACCAACAAGCACCTGCTGCCGGTCTATGACCAGCCGATGATCTTCTACCCGATTCAGACGCTGTGCGACGCGGGAATCGAAGACATCATGATTGTCACGGGGGGGCGTCACGCGGGCGCGTTTCTCGAACTGCTCGGTAACGGAAAGATGTTCGGGCTGAAGCACCTGAACTACACCTACCAGTCCGGCGAAGGCGGAATCGCGGCGGCCCTCGGCCTGTGCGAGCACTTCACGGA
>CAYNDS010000210.1:4845-7815 GCA_964395885.1 uncultured Solibacteraceae bacterium
TCGTCATTCTGGGCGACAACCTGATTGAAGGCTCCATCCGTGAGGACGTCGAAGACTTCCGCAAGCAGGAGAAAGGGGCGAAGATTCTGTTGAAGAAGGTGCACGACGCCGAGCGTTTCGGGGTGGCCGAGATTCGCGGCGGCCGTGTCGTCGGCATCGAAGAGAAGCCGAAACAGCCGAAGTCTGATCTCGCCGTCACGGGTCTCTACATGTACGACGGCACGGTGTTCGACAAGATTCGCACGCTCGAGCCGTCCCTACGCGGCGAGTTGGAGATCACCGACGTGAACAACCACTACATTGCCGAAGGCACGCTGACCTATGGGCATCTGGACGGCTGGTGGACCGACGCCGGCACCTTCGATTCCCTGCTGCGCGCCTCCAACCTCGTCGCGGAGACTCGGAAGAAACGGTCGGCCTAACCCTAGAACACAAAGCCGAGTTGGGCCGTGTAGGCTCGCGGCGTAATGAAGTGCGTCCCGGCGAACGTCGAGAGGAAGTTGTACAGCGCCACGCGATTGGTGAGATTCACCGCGTTGAGCCGCAGCGTCGTTCGGTAACGCTCCGTTCGGAAAAGGTTATCGGTGCCGACGCTCAGGTTGAACAGGTGCCGCGGGGCAATGCGGGGCGGATTGTGGTCCGGATTGCCGTCCAGCGAGAGGCGAATTCGGGTCGCGCCGAGACCGGAACCACAGTCGGTGATGGGCGCTCCGGGACGGGCAAACGTGGAGCCGCAGAACAATCCCATCGCTGCCTGCCGCGCGCCGGACAACTCCAGTAGTTCGTCCTTGTCATCGCCGGCACCCGCGACCAGTCCGCTGTCGTAGCGCCAGGTGAACGCCACCCAGGGCCCGCGCTTGTACTGGTAGCGAACAAAAGTCGTCTGCTGAAACGCCTGATCGTGGTCGATGCGGAACACTTCGGTCTCCACCGGCGAGTTGAACAGCAGGCCTCCATTCGAGGGGCCGAAGAATCGGGAGCGGCTGCGGCCAAGAAGTGTGTAGGCATGCAGCCCACGCCATTCCGCCAAGGCGACGCGCACGGCGAGGCCGTCAATCTTGGACTGGCGCCAGGAAATCGGGAAGAAGATCGAGGTGTCGAACAGCGCGCCGAAGTCATAGGCGTTGTTGGTCTGCTTCCAGAAGTAGTCCGCATCCACCTGGACGCGGCGTCCGAACGCCTGCTGAATTCCGGCATTGTTCTGATGGCGGCGCCCCGGCTGGAGTGGCGTGGCCCCGAAGGCGCCGAACACATTCTCGGCCAAGCCGCCGGCGCCGGTGGCGCTCGAAAGGATCAGGTTCTCGTTGTACGGCGTTTCCATCGTGCGCGAATAGGCGTAGCGCAACACTGTGCCAGTGCGCCGTATCTGGTAGGAAGCACCCAAGCGCGGCTGCCAGCCCGTGGCCGTCGCGAGACCGTTGTAGCGGTCGAACCGCAGACCAGCGTTGACGGTCAGTCCGCCCAGCGAGATCGAGTCCTGCGCATACCCGGCATACTGCGCGATGGTGCGCCGTCCAGCAAACTGAAATGGTCGGCCGCCTTCCGTCAGCAGATAGGGCAGCAGCCCGGGAGCGTCCTCCACCAGATGTTCATCGGTGACGCCGAAACGGAACTGTTCGTCCAGCCGCGTGGCCATCGCCTGCGCTCCAAACCGGAGAGTGTGCCTGCCGCGGACCATCGAAAGATCCGCCCGCCCGCCGGAGTTGCCCAGATGCCGCCGCTGCGAGATCGTCCCCGGCAGGTCATCCAGCGGATTCCGGCTGGGGTAATAGTTGATGCGATCTTCCCGCGTGAAGCCGTTCAGGTTCAGAACCGTGGTCGCATTCACGGTCCAGGTGTAGTTGGGCGCGATGCTCCAGCTTTCGGACTTCTGGCGCTGGTCCTGATTCGGCTGGTCCAGGGTGTTGGGGATCTGAAACCAGTTGCGCGCAGCAAAGAAGTTGACGGCCCAATGGTGCCTGTCGTTGGGCCGAAAGTCGAAACGGTGAAACACCGAGCCGTTGTTGCCGATCGCGTGAATTGGGCGGAATTCCGGCGTATCGAGAAAGCGGCCGGTGCGGAGCCCGTTCAGAGCGAGAAAGCTACCGAGTTTCCGCGTGCCCGCCGCGAGTGTGGCCTCCGCCTGGGGAGAGCCGAAGCTGCCGTAGCCAAACGCCACGCTGCCGTTGGGCCGCCCCGCATCCATTCCGGACCGCGTCTGCGCGTTCACCACCAGACTGGTCTTGTCGCCGAACTCCGCCGCAACGCCGCCGGTGATCAGCTCCATCGCCTGAATTGCGTTCAGCGGGAGCTGAGTTGAGAACTGCTTGGACTGCTGATCGTTGATGGGCTGCCCATCAACCACGAAGGCTGCCTGCGCGTGATCGCCCAGCGGATGGAAGAAGCCGTTGGAGTTGGCCACAACGCCGGGCGCGGTCAACGTGATTCCGTCGCTGAAGGAGGCTCCGGGCGAACTGACGGGCAGCCGCTCCAGCGAACTGCGGTCGACATCGTAGTGGGTGTGTGGAACGTTCTCGAGGATATCGGAACCAAACGCCTCGACCTCGATGGACTGAGTCTGCTCCGCCAGTGTCATGCGGATCTCCACCTCGATCGGCACGTTGGTATGGACAAAGACGTCCCGCATTGCATTCGCAAAGCCCTGCTTGACGAACTCGAGATGGTAGGTATTCGGCGCCACACTCAGGAATCGAAAGCGGCCTTGCGCGTCGGTCAACGCCTGCTGCCGAAATCCGGTCAGCGGGTTCCGGAGTTCCACCTGCGCCGCGGGGATGACGGCACCCGAGGTGTCAATCACTCGGCCTTGCACGGTGCCGCCAAAACTGAGGGTCGAGATGGACAGCAGCAGGCAGACGAGACGAACCATGATTCCGGCAGTATGGCATGCTGCAAATGACTTATCAATATCCGATTTCGGACAAAAAGGGACATCGCGGACGGGCGTCCGCTGCGACTGACTGAGTGCTGTAA
>CAYNDS010000211.1:0-7808 GCA_964395885.1 uncultured Solibacteraceae bacterium
AAGTGTAGCAGGATTTCGCCCTTCCGGTCAAAGAGAGAGAGTAGGAATAGCCCGCTCCCGTACCAAGCTCCCATTTGACCCCTGAAACAGCCCTTGGATACTATGGAGAATTCCCGAAACTGGAAGGAGCAAGGGTGAAAGAGCAGAACCGCTTTATTTTCTCATCGGAGTCGGTCACGGAAGGGCATCCCGACAAGATTGCCGATCAGGTCAGCGACACCATTCTCGATGCGATCCTCGCGGCGGACCCCACGGGGCGCGTCGCCTGCGAAACGCTGGTCACCACCGGAACCTGTGTGGTCGCCGGCGAGATCACGACCACCAATCTGCAGTTCTTCAAGGACATCCCGGATCTGGTGCGTGAGGTGATCAAGGAGATCGGCTTCACGGATTCCGAGTACGGTTTCGACTACCGTTCCTGCTCCGTCATGAACCTGATTCACGGCCAGAGTCCGCACATCGCCATGGGTGTCGACACCGGCGGCGCGGGCGATCAGGGGCTGATGTTCGGCTACGCCTGCAACGAGACGCCCGAACTGATGCCGCTGCCGATTCAGATGGCGCACAATCTGGTTCGCCGCCTGAGCGAAGCACGCCGCAGCGGCGAAGTGGCGCACCTGCGTCCGGACGGCAAGAGCCAGGTGAGTGTGGAGTACGTCGACAACAAGCCGAAGCGCATTGAGGCCGTGGTGGTTTCCACGCAGCACGATCCGCATCCGACGGTTCCGAACACCATGCCGGACGGTCTGCGCGAGGCCATCCTCGAGAAGATCATTCGCCCCGTGGTTCCGGCGGACATGATCGATGCGAACACGAAGATCCACATCAACCCGACCGGCTGCTTTGAAATCGGTGGACCGCACGGCGATACCGGCTTGACCGGCCGCAAGATCATCGTCGACACCTACGGCGGCATGGGCCGTCACGGCGGCGGCGCGTTCTCGGGCAAGGATCCGACAAAGGTGGACCGCTCCGCCTGCTACATGGCCCGCTACATCGCCAAGAACATCGTGGCCGCCGGCTTGGCCGAGCGCTGCGAGGTGCAGTTGGCCTACGCGATCGGCGTCGCCGAACCGGTTTCGGTCATGGTGAACACTTTCGGCACGGGCACCGTGGAAGAGAGCCGTCTCACGGACCTGGTCCGCGAGAACTTCAAGCTCACGCCCAAGGGCATCATTGAGACGCTGAACCTGCGCCGCCCGATTTATCGCGCGACTGCTGCCTTCGGCCACTTTGGACGCTCCGGCGACGGGTTCACCTGGGAGAAGACGGACAAGGCAGAGGCGCTGAAGGAGTCCGCAAAGGCTCTGGCCGCATTGGCCTAGTTTCCGGTAAGTCCGATCAAATGAAAAAGGAGGGGCGCCTTGCCCCTCCTTTTTTGTTTGTGCGGTGATCCAGCCTACAGGGCATTGGTGCCTGAGGTGTAATCGCCCGTACCGGCGGGAGACCCCGGTGTGCCCCACGGACCCTGGCGGCCCGACTCCGAATAGGCAGAGCCCGTCGTGTAACCCTGGTCGCGCGAAGAAGAATCCGAGTGAGAGGAAGCACCCTGGCGCTGAAACTCTTCGCGGAAGCCCGGGACAAACTCGTTCAGCATTTCGTGCAGCTTGTTGTTCGCTACCGAAGCCAAGGCCGTTCCAATCGCGCCCCACCTGGTCGCTACGCCGCTGGACGTGCCGCCTTCATAGGCACGGGCCGATTCCGCCGCATAGTCGGAACTGGACGTGAAGCCCGACGAGGAGGAGTAACTGCTGGAACGGGACCCGCCCTTGATGGCACGGGCAGCAAGGATTCCGGCGCCAAAGGCGACTCCGGCGGCTCCCCACGGGTAGCGGCGGACGTATCCTTTCCAGTCGACGGCTTCGCGGAACTTCCCTTCCAGCTCCTGTAAGTTCTGCTGCAGGCGGCCCCGATGGCGCTCGATGTCCTGCTCTATTTGGTTCTGTTGGTCAACCATTCGACGTTCTCCTTTACTGATTCGACCGTGCGTTCCGGACCAAGCCGGACTTCTTTCCACTTCTTCTGCCCCGCGAAAAAGAGCGCGGCGGCAATTCCGGCAAGCACCACGCCGACTAACAGGTAACTCGCTTCCAAGGACATCCAGTTCGCCAGCAGATGAGCCAACCCCAGACAGAGCAGGATTCCGGCATAGAAGGCAACGAGTGCTGCCACGCCAAGCTGCTTGCCGGCGCCCGCCATCTGTTGGGCATCGGCCGCAATCTCGGTTCGGGCGAGGCGTACCTCCGAACGGATAATGTCCCGGACGCTCAGGAAGGTGTCCTGAAGCACTTCCGTAAATGACCGCTCCATGCGTCAGACCTCGTATCTAGTAACGTTCTCGCGAGGAAGTAAAGATCTGGCCGACGAGGAAACCGGCCACTAAGCTGATCGCCAGCGCCTGCGTGGGATTGTTGCGAATGGCTTCGCAGATGTCGTCACTCATGGAACGTGCATCCTTATCCCGAACGTAAGATGCCGCGTTGCGCAGCTTCTGGGCAACGGTCTGTGTCGCCTGGGCCACCTTTTCGGCGCCCGTCTGCAGCCCGGAAGCAGCTCGATCCAAGCCCGAGGCCGCGCCCGTGCGCGACTCATTGATCTTGGACTCGGCCTCCGTTGCGTAATGCGATAACTTTTCGCGCGCTTGGGAAACCTTTTCTCGCAGGCGTGTGCCCGTGTCTTGCGTATTTGCTTCTGCGGTATTGACCATCGTAAAGCCTCCTGGCGGACAGAAGTGCAATTACCGTTCCCAACCGGAGCACCGGATGGCCTTCGCCGTGCAGCCGACTCTCTGGAGGATTAACCCCCACATGAATCGAACTTACTATGCGTATTCGGTCGCCGCGCTTCTGGCACTCGCGGGATCGTTAGAACTTCAGACCGCTGGTTCCAGCCAGGGATCCAGCACCAGCGGCAATCAGAGTGGCAATCAAAGCGGCAATCAGAGTGGCAATCAGAGTGGCAATCAGAGTGGGACAAGGAAGGGCACTTCTGGTTCGCCGACAGGGCAGACGCGAGACCAGGGTTCGTCCAGCACGGGCGGAGCTCAGGGCAACGACACATCGTTAGGAACCGGGCAGGCCTCGCGCTCCGGAGCGAATCAATCCGGGCAGCGGGACGGAAAGGGCAGCGACCAGGAATTCGTGCGCAAAGCGATTCAGGGCGCCCAGTCCGAAATCCAGCTGGCGCAGATGGCGCAAAGCCAGGCGTCCAGCCAGCAAGTGAAGACTCTGGCGCAGCGGATTGTGGAAGACCACACGAAGTCCAGCCAGGAGTTGATGCAAATCGCGCAGCGGATGGGGATCTCGACGGGCAGCATGTCCGGAGGTCACATGTCGGGTAGCTCCGGCTCTGGTTCTGGTTCCGGCAGCACCGCGCAGTCGGGCAGCACTGGGTCGGATTCGACTTCGGGCGGTTCGACGACCAGCGGCTCAACCGGCAGCAGCTCGACTTCGGGCAGCTCGACGGCATCGGGCTCCACTTCGGGTGGAAGCGGCTCGCAGAGTGCGCACGGTGGGCAGACGTCGTCCGGGTCCTCCATGTCCGGCGACATGGATGCGACACATCGGAAGCACATGCAATCCCTGCAGGGCAAGACGGGTCAACAGTTCGACCGCCAGTTCCTGCAAGTAATGATCACGGATCACCAGAAGGACATTCAATTGTACGAGCGGCATTCCAACATGTCCGGCGGTGACTCGGAGGTGAAGCAGTTCGCCAGCCGGCAGCTGCCCATTCTCCGTGAACATCTTCGGATGGCGCAGGATGCACAGTCGACGATGGGCAATGGGCGGAACCGCAACAGTGGCACGCCGAGTAACAACAACAATAACAACAACAACTAACTCACTCGTCGGCGTGGGGAGCGGGCGGAACTCGGAGGCTGCCCGCTTCCTCCCAATGTGCCCGGAACTGCCGGACGTCTTCCAATAGCTCCGAGAAATCCCCTCGAAAGCAGATCGCGCGATCGTCGACAAACACGTGAGCCGCCGGTTTGCGATCCGTGACCTCTTCGACCACTCCTGCCAAACCATGCTGCTGAAGCCAGTCCCAAACGTGTGGCGCCCAACGGTCGGTAAAGACGACCACCTGATAGCCGGCAGCGGAAAGCTCTTGGAGAAACTCAAGCGCGCCCGGACGGGGCGGGTGGAAGTAGTCCGCACCCCGGAATCCGTCGAACATGTTCAGGACGCCGTTCAGATCCACACAGACAATCGGTTTCATCGGGCATAGCGCCGGACCATACGGGCGCAGAATTCTGCGTACTCCTCGACCCGCACCGGCGGGCTGGTGTGGTGAGCGCGGACTCCGCGGCTCTCCGGCGTGAAGCAGAAGGTGAGGGTGACGGCGAAGTTGTCCAGCGCGCTCATCTGGCGGTCAAACCAATGCTCCGCCCCATCGCGAAGCCAGTCTGCCCAGCTCAATCCGGTGCGCACATGCACCACGCCGAGGTCGCGAAGCAGCCGGGCGCTGCGATCGAGACGCGGGTCTTCGTAGTGGAACCACTGGCACACGCCGAGCTCCGGCGTGTACTGCGAGAAGCGCCGCAGCGCGGGTTTTTCCGTTCCGTCTTCCCGAATCAGGCCCATGTAGAAATGGCGGTAATAGGAAGAACCTTCTGCCTCGCGGTGGCGCGTGGTTGCCGGCCAGGCCTTCGGCAAGTCGTGCAGGCTGTACCAATGGATTCGTTCCGCCTTGCCGATCAGGAGTTCGGCGGAACGTTGGAGGCCGAAATCCTGCACTTCATCCGCGCCAAAGGTGGAGACCCCGACCTCGGAAATCCAAATCGGCAGATCGATTTCCGCCCGGACCTCGGCCAGTTTCTCGGGCCAGTCATTGATCTGCCAGTGATTCCAGTCGAGCGGAAAGCCATGAACGCCGACGGCGTCAACGTGGCGCAGGGCACCTTGCTCCGACAGAAGGCGAAGAAAGCCGGGATCAATGGGGGAGATGCCGCCCATCACCCGGGTGAGCGCGGGCGCCTCGGCGCGGATCGCGTCGCCGGCGAGTGACGCCATTGCGCTGAACGTCGTCCATTGCGGGTCGAGCTCAAAGTCCCAGTGGGACAGGTTATTCGGCTCGTTCCAGATCATCACCGCTTCAACCACGTCGCGCTCCGGCAGGAATCTCGGCCGCCCGGCACAGGTAGATCTCACCGGGCAGTTCGCGGCAAATGCGGAAACCGGAACTGCGAAGCATGGCCTCCGCACAGGCGCGGTTCGGAATCCACCAGTTGGTTCCGTCCTCCGCATAGTGGTGCTCCACAAAATGGAGTTTCGGGAAGCCGGGATCGTGGAAGATCTCGGTCTCGTGGAAGCCGTAGTCCGCGGCAACGTCGGCAACCTTCCCGCTTCCGCGAAGAAGACTTTGAAACACAAGCCAATCAGCGGCCACGTGATCGCGGAGAAGATCCAGGGCCAGCAGCGGATGCCGGAGGTGGTACAAAACTCCCATGAAGAGGACGACATCAAAGGTTCGTCCCAGCTGCGCGACGTCATAAACGGACATGCGCTCCCAGGCGATGTCTACTTCTTCGATTTCCGCCGCAAGCCTGGCCTGCGCCAGATAACGGGGATCCTCATCAATCCCGAGCACCGATGCGGCGCCGAGCTTGCGGCACTGTATGGCGTAGAAGCCGGCATTGCAGCCGACATCGAGCACCGTCCTGCCGCGGACATCCGGAAGGTTGGGCTGCAGGTGGCGCCACTTCATCCCGGGATAGTCGCCGAGAAAATGGTCCGGGGCGGTGCGGACGCCACCGAGCTCCATGTTGTGAAACCAGGGGCCGAGCACTTGGACGCGGCCGCGAATCTCCTCTTGCGTCACGCTGTCCGTGCAAAGCACGTGTCCGGCCACACGCTGCGGTGTCTGGCACCCGCTTTGCAGGGTTATGGAGCGGAGGCTACCTGACCATGGACACATCCACGATTGAACGTCATCTCGACGACGCACTTGAACCGAAGACATCGCCCGAGTTTCAGCCGCGCGCGGAGCACCGGGAGGGTCCGGTTGCACGAACGATCGAACAGCAAACGGCGAAGCTGCCGTCGGATACGTTCCTGTGGCTGGCTTTGGGATCGATCGCCATCTCGGCGGGATTTCAGCTGGCGGGACGCACACAGCAGGCGAACTTCGTCGGGCACTGGGCGCCGACGTTTCTTTCCCTCGGCCTGTACAACAAGATGGTGAAGCTGCTGGGCTCGGACGCGGCCTAGCCGAATCCGATTGGGGCGCCACCTTCGGGCTGCGCCCCTCTTTACCCCCATGCGACCTTTCCTGATTGGTGTATTCGCAATCGCAGGAGTGATCCTCCTGCGCTGTGCTCTGAACCAGCGGCGAGACCCGATCCCCTGGAGCCTCGTCGATGAGCAGAGCGATGAATCTTTCCCCGCGAGTGATCCTCCATCCTGGACGGGCACCACCGCGGGATCTCGCAGTTGAGGTGCAGAGCATGCCAACAACAACCAGCAAGAAACAAGAGAACGCGGCCGAGACGGCTCCAAAACGCACCGCGGCGGCGAAACAGAACCAGACCGGCGCAGCGCAGAAGCGCGCGGACCGGATCACGAAGGCAAAGACGACTACGGACCATGACGAGATCCGGCAGTGGGCGGAAGCGCGGAAGGCGAAGCCCGCACGCGTCGAAGGCACGGGACGCAAAGGGAGCGAGACGGGCATCCTGCGCCTGGATTTTCCGGGCTACTCCGGACAGGGGCGATTGACGCCGATCTCGTGGGAGGAGTTCTTCGAACAGTTCGAACGGAACCAGCTCGCGCTGCTCTATCAGGAAAAGACGGCGGGCGGCAAAACGAGCAACTTCAACAAGCTCGTGAGCCGCGGCGAGTAGCCGGCCTTCACCCGGCCTGGTCCTCCAGTTGTTTGGCAAGGCGGTCCGCCAAAGCGCGGACTGCCGTAATCTGGCTCAGATCCCGAAGCTCATGATCGAGCTTCGCCTCCTCAATCCCCAACCGGTCGCACATCAATCGCTGCAGCTGCAGCAGTTTCGTGATCTCCCGCTCAGCCAATAGGTCGATTTGCAGGTTCAGGTGCGCGCGATAGTCCGACTCGAGACTCATGCGGTTCTGCCGGATCAGGACGAATGTGGATAGCAGCACGCCCTCGCAGGACACGAAGAGAGCGAGCAGGATGAAGGGGAACGGATCAAACGGCTTGATCCATGACGCCTGGCCGGTGTTGACGTAAACCCAGAACGCGAATCCGGCCAGATGAAGGGCGACGAACAGAAGGCTGCCGACAAAGCGGGCAATCGTCTCGGCCAGGCGGTCCGGCCAGCGGCGTTTCTGCCGGGACTCCTGCTCCAGAGCGGCGACGGTCTCAATGTAGTGCCAGGAGGCGTTGGGCGTGCGCATTCCCGGCAGAGACTTGCACTTGGACAGCCTACGGACGCGGGCCTCAGTTGGCACGCCGGTTGCATTCACTCTGACTGGAGGTGCGTATGGAGCTAATTACGTGGATCATCTTCGGACTGGTCATTGGCGCTCTTGCCAAGCTGATCATGCCCGGGCGCGACCCCGGAGGAATCATTGTGACGATCCTGCTCGGAATCGCAGGGGCATTGCTGGGTGGTTTCGTGGGCCGGGCGCTGGGCTTCTACCGTCCGGGGGAACCTGCCGGCTGGATTATGTCGATCTTAGGAGCGGTTCTTCTGCTGATCATCTACCGGGCAGTGGCTGGACGCCGAGCCCGGCTGACTTAAAGAGCAGAACACACTGCAAACCGCACTTGGGCGGAGAAGGCAAGGAACCTTCTCCGCCCGCTCTTCTTCAAAAACCTGTCAGGCTCGCCCGGCG
>CAYNDS010000212.1:0-7796 GCA_964395885.1 uncultured Solibacteraceae bacterium
GGCAGGCTTGTGACATTCGCGACAACTGGTCGCAGATGTCCAAGCGGAACGCCGTCGTGTACGGCGTCAACCCCGGCTCCGCCGAGAGTCACCGCAAGTTCCGCGACAAGCACCATCTGCCGTACGCGCTATTGGTCGACGAAGGCCAGCGTGTCGCCAAACTCTACAATGCCAACGGCCTCATCGTGAAGCGGACCGTCTATCTGATCGGCAAGGACGGCAAGATCCGCTTCGCGCAGCGCGGAATGCCGAAGCCGTCGGAAGTGCTGGCCTCCGCGGAGTAGACAGCGAGAGCAAGGCGAGTGGCGCCTGTGCAGTTGGCCACCCTGCGGATCCTGTTCCGTATCGTGCTTCGATCCATAGCCTTCAGTTCTGGAAGCGTATCGACGAGGGCACGTGGGGGACGCCCGTTCGGCTCGACCTCGGCGCTCGCCCCATCGCGGACCGAGGCTACTGGGAAGAGTACATCCGGAATTACAAAAAAACCGACTGAGACCCTGCCAGCTACGCCTCCCCGGTGACCAGCGATCGCTGTATGACATTCGAGAGTTCCGAGAACCGGCAGGGCTTCTGCAAGACGGCGTCTGTCAGCGCCCGCTCAGCGTGACCCAGTAAGCCGTCCAGCGCACCCGTAAGGACGATGATCTTCAGAGCGGCCTTCGCCTCGTGCAGGGATCGGATCAGCGCTCGACCCTCTTCGACGGTCGGCAAGCTCAGGTCCATCAGCGCCAGATCCGCCTGTGCGGCGAAGGGCAGTGCTTCAGCGGGGCTGGCGGCAAGGTCGACGGCGTAGCCGAGCCGCTCCAGCAGAAGGCCTCGTAGCTTCAACTGATCCGCGTCGTCCTCCACCACCAGAATTCTCCGCATGGATCAGCTGAAGCGGATGGAGGCAATCACCAACTGTGGCGGACCCTGATTCCAGCTTGCGGGCAGCGTGTCGAACGGCAGCCGGAAGGGCTTCGTCTCGCCCGGCTTCAGCCCGCCGCCCTGCGCCTTCACGATCGCCACGCGCTCCCGCAGCACTTCCTGCCCGTACGGATCATAGAAGACGCACGTCACCTCGACTGCGGCGACGGGACGCTCTCCATTGTTCGCGATCTTGCCGGTGATCTCCACCAATTGGCCACCCGTGAAGGACTCCTTGGCCTCCATCTTCACGTCGCTCAGGCCGAGGTTGCGCGTATAGGCCTTGGCTTCCGGCGTGATCGTGGACTGCTGCGCGGGGTTCGCCACGCGCCAGCGGTAGTACCAGAATGCGCCGGTGCCTAACAGAACCACGACAGCGAGTGCGGCGAGCCTAGCTACCACTGATGGTCATCTCCCGGATGCGAATCGTCGGCGCGGCCACGGACCCTTGAAACACCAGATCGCTTCCCACTGCTTCAATGTCAAGCAGCATTTGCTTCAGGTTGCCCGCGATCGTTACTTCCGACACAGGATACGCGATCTCGCCATTCTCGATCCAGAGGCCCGCCGCCCCTCGCGAGTAGTCCCCGTTGACGACGTTCACGCCCTGCCCCATCAGTTCCGTCACCAGCAAACCGCGCGAAACCTGCCCGACCATCTCTTCCGGAGAGACCGTACCCGCCTGTAGGTAAAAGTTGCCGTGGTCCACCCACGGATTGCCGGCAAGGCCGCGGCCGGCATTCCCGGTGGTCCGTTCGCCCATCTTGCGCGCCGTGTAGCTGTTGTGCAAATAGGTCTTCAGCACGCCGCGCTCGATCACGGTCTTCGGACGCGCCAGCACGCCTTCATCGTCAAACGGGTAGGAACCGAACAGCCCCGGCAGCGTCGGGTCGTCGTATACCGTCACGAACTCGCTCGCCACCTTCTCACCAAGCTTGCCGTCCAGGAAGGAAGCGTGGCGATAGATGGAGTCTCCGGAAACGGCTTCAAAGATGGACCCCAGCAACCCGCGCGCGATCCGCGGCTCAAAAAGGATCGGTGCCTTCTGGGTGGCGATCTTGCGCGCGCCCAATCGGCGCAGGGTGCGCTGCGCGGCGATGCGGCCCACCTCTGAGGCGTCCTGAAGACGCTCCGGCGCGCGGCCGAGCGTAAACCAGTAGTCGCGTTCCATGCGCTCGCCGTCCTTGGCCACGGGCACGACGCTCAAGGAGCAGGACGAGGACCGGTAGCCGCCGGAAAAGCCTCGGGAGTTGGCAAACCAGCGTCCGGAAAGATTGGAATCGAACGACGCTCCCTCGGAGTTGGCGATGCGCGCATCAAGGGAAAGGGCAGCCTCTTCCGCCTGCTTGGCTTGGGCAATCTTCCAGGGAGCCTCCAGGCGTTCCACCGCATCGGAGTAAAGTCCCAGTTCGTCCGTCAGCCGGCCAAAGTCAGCGGCGTCGGGCAATCCCGCGTGCGGATCGTCGGTCGTCACTTCGGCATTGTCGAGCGCGGCACGGATCATGCGTTCGATGCCGTCGGGGGTGAGATCGGAGGTGGTGGCAGAGCCGGTGCGCTGTCCGCGAAACACGCGAAGCCCCGCCCCACGCGAACCCGCCTCCTTCAACTGCTCCACTTCGCGAAGCCGAATGTTGACGGAGAACTCCGTTCCTTCTGCGATGGTGCACTCGGCATCCGTGGCGCCGTGGGCGAGAGCGCGCTTCACAACATCGGAGGAAAGCTGCTCGAGATCGCTCACGCCGTCCCTCCCACCGTCATGCGATCGACGCGGATCGTCGGAATGCCGACACCCACCGGAACGCTCTGGCCTTCCTTGCCGCAGATGCCAATGCCTTCGTCAAGCTTGAGGTCGTTGCCGACCATCGATACGTGCTTCATCGACTCGGGACCGTTGCCGATCAGCGTCGCGCCGCGGACCGGCCGGGTGATCTTGCCGTCTTCAATCAGGTAGCTCTCGCTGGCGGAGAAGACGAAGTTGCCGGAAGTGATGTCCACTTGCCCGCCGGCGAAGTTGACGCAGTAGAGCCCCTTCGGAACGCTTCGGATAATGTCTGCAGGATCGGACTCTCCCGCCAGCATGTAGGTGTTCGTCATGCGCGGCATAGGCACGTGCTGATAGCTCTCGCGGCGACCGCTTCCGGTGGCGGTAGCCCCGGTCAGGCGGCTGGAAAGCTTGTCCTGGAGATAGCCGCGGAGAATGCCCTTCTCGATCAGGACGTTCTCGCGCGTCACGTTGCCTTCATCGTCCATGTTCAAGGACCCGCGGCGGTCGGCGATGGTGCCGTTATCGATCACCGTGCAAAGTTCGCTGGCCACCTTCTGGCCGATGCGGTCGGAAAAGGCGGAAACACCCTTGCGGTTGAAGTCCGCTTCAAGACCGTGGCCAACGGCCTCATGCAGCAGCACGCCGGGCCAGCCGGGGCCGAGCACGACGGTCATCTCGCCGGCAGGCGCCTCGGCGGCGCTCAACTGCCCGATCGCCTGGCGGGCGGCTTCCGTGGCATAGCGTTCCGGCGTCTTGTCTGTGAGGAAGGCTTCGATGCCGATGCGGCCGCCGCCTCCCGAGAAGCCCTCCTGCGGGGAGCCGTCGCCCTCACGGGCGAGGACGGAGACGTTCAGCCGCGCCATGGGCTGCTTGTCGAAGTTCAGCACACCGTCGCTGGTGGCCACCAGGACGTGGCGCACATTGTCGACGAAGTTGGCGCGTACCTGGAAGATGCGCGCATCGTAGGCGCGGGCGGCACGGTCGGCCCGCTTGATGAGTTCGACGCGCTCGGCGAGCGAGGTGTCGGAGGCGGGTGTGAGAACCGGATAGAGATTGCGCCGCTCCCCTTCCTCGATCCCGGTCTTGAGTACCTTGGACGGCCCGGCGGCGATGCACGCGGCGGTGCGGGCGGCGTGGCGGATCTTCTCCGGAGCAAGGTCGGCGGAGTAGGCGTAGCCGGTCTTCTCGCCGCTGATGACGCGGACGCCTACACCGAGCGAAACGCCCTGGCTGGCGCTCTTCACGATGCCTTCGTCGATCGACAGCGACGTGGAGGCGACGGATTCAAAGTACAGGTCGGCGTAGTCGCCGCCCTGGGAGAGTGCTTCCGAGAGATAACTTTCCAGGTTCTGCGTAGTAATGCCGAACTTCTGGGCGAAGAACGAATCAGAAAAGCCCATCTCCTTCCAGGCTACCGCGAGCGGGTGAAAACCACACTGGTCCTGCGTGATCACCTCGACGGGCTGAGCGTGGAGGGACGTCGCATCGCGCGCAGCACCCGCGAGGAGGGGATGACCGGAGAGCAATTGCAAGTTTGCGATCGCACCTTCGTGACTGATGACGGGGGGGAACTCCACGCGGCCTTCGATGCGAGTCTGCCTGGCAAGCGGCGGGTAGACGGGCTGGACGCGCTCGATCAGCATCGCCTCCTGCACTTGGCCGCCGACGACGGCGCTTCGGGCGCGCCCACCCCGGCGGGGATTGCGCCCCCCTGGACCGTCGGCCAGCATCACCGCAGGCCTTGGAATGCGCACCGGGGCGATTCGCGCCGTGCCGGCATGCACCGCCAGCGATACCGGAGTTGCCCAGCCGGGACGTCCGGCGGGAAGAAGGGTTTGGTCGAACAGGCTGCCCTCCACTCGATTCGACACCGCTCTCGCCGGAGGAGCTCCTTAGGCTACGATCCCTAAGGAGTGATCCTTACCGCTTCCCTGCTGTTGATCCTGATCGTGACGGCGCTGACCGTGGCGGCACTCGCGAAGCGCTTCGAAGTGCCGTACTCGATCGCGCTGGTGGTGGCGGGCATCGCGTTCAGCTATGTGCCGGGCATGCCGGCTGTCGAACTCCATCCGGACCTTGTCTTCTTCCTCTTCCTGCCGCCGATTCTGGCCGAGGCGGCGTACTTTACCAGTTGGCGGGACTTTGTCCGGTGGCGGCGCTCGATCCTGCTGCTGGCCTTTGTGCTGGTGACGGTCACGAGCGCGGCGGTGGCGGCGCTCTGCGTCTGGCTGATTCCGGGCATGAACTGGGCGACGGGGTTCGTGCTGGGCGCGATCGTCTCTCCGCCGGATGCGGCAGCGGCAGTGTCGATCCTGCGCGGGCTGCGTCTGCCGCGGCGGATCGTGCAGGTCCTGGAAGGCGAAAGCCTGGTGAACGACGCGGCAGCGCTGACGCTGTATCGCTTTGCGGTGGCGGCGGTGGTGAGCGGCGGCTTCTCCTTTCGTGATGCGATGGGAGCGCTGGCGTGGTCGACGGTGGGCGGGGTGGTGATCGGCTTTGCCATCTGCTCTGCCTTCGTTGCGGTCTTCCAGCTGACCCGCGATGCCGAGATCGAAACGATCGGCACCTTCCTGGTGGCCTACGCGGCCTACGTCGCGGCGGAAACGGTTCACGCCTCCGGCGTACTGGCCACGGTGACGACGGGCCTGTACCTGGGCTGGCGGGCGCCGGAACTGTTCAGCGCCACGATGCGGGTGCGCGCCCTGGCCGTTTGGGGAACGGTGGTGTTCCTGGTGAATGCATTGGTGTTCCTGCTGATCGGGCTGCAGCTTCCGCGGATTCTGGCGGGGCTGCGCGGCTACCCGGCGGAGGCGCTGCTGGGCTGGTGCGCGGCGGTGGCGCTGACGGTGATCGGCGTTCGGGTGATCTGGATGTATCCGGCGGCGCTGCTGCCGCACATGCTGTCGAAGACGATCCGGGAGCGGGAGCCGCGCCCGCACTGGCGCTCGATCACGGTGGTCGCCTGGACGGGGCTGCGGGGCGTGGTCTCACTGGCCGCGGCGTTTGCGCTGCCTCTGGAGACCGACAGCGGACTTCCCTTCCCGTATCGAAGCCTGGTGCTGCTGCTGACGTTCGCGGTGATCGTGGCGACGCTGCTGCTGCAGGGCATGACGTTGTGCCGGCTGATCCGGTGGCTGAAGCTGCCGGAGGACCATTCCTCGGAGTCCGAGCAGTTGGGGGCGCGGATCCTGGCGACGGAGCGGGCGCTGGACCGGATGAGCGAGCTGGAGAAAGCGCAGGCAGCGCCGCCTGCGGTGCTGGCGCGAGTGCGCGGGTTCTTTGAAGACCGGTTGACGTACCTGCGGGCGCAGCGCGAGATCGAAGAAGGCGTCGGTGACCGCGCGCTGCCGGAGGGCTTCCAAACCATCGCCGAGCAACGGCTGTGGTGGGAGCTGGCGCGGACCGAGCGGCAGACGATCGTCGCGCTGCGGCGCGAGCGCAAGATCGGCGATGAGGCGATGCGGGAGATTGAGCGGGAAATCGACCTGCTGGAAGGCCGGATGGTGCCGCACCGGTAAGGCACACTTCCGTTTTTTTGGCGAAAACGGGAAGCAGTGAGACATTTGGGGACTTCCGTCACTCACCAGACCTCATCGAGAGGATCGCCGAGCCGACGATCGGCCCGCGCGGTCCGGAGCGCAACCCGCTGAGCCGGCGGGAAATCGAGTTCCGTCCGGCTGGTGACTACTCGCTACGGAGTACTTCGAGCGGCTTCTGGCCGAGAATCCGGGCGCTGGCGAGCCATCCGGCAAGATTGGCCACCAGAGCGCTTCCGACGATGGCGACGAGGACCGGGATGGGTTCCACGCGGAACTCTCCTTCGAAGAACCGGATGAGGATCAAGTTCGCAAAACCGACGGCGAGCAGTGAGCCCATGACACCGGCGGTGGCGCCGAGAATCGAAAACTCGGCCGAGAAGATTCGCGAGATGCGCTGTCGCGTGCCGCCGAGCGTCTTCAGGATCACGACCTCACGAACGCGGCGGAAGCGCGTACCGGCGACGCTGGAGGCCAGGATGATGACGCCCGCCAGGATGGCAAACGCGGAGATGAAGCGGACGACGAGGGCGATCTGATCGACCACTTCCTGAATGGTCTGGATCACGTCGGCCACATTGATGACGGTGACGGTGGGAAAGGCCGCGTAGAGTTTCCGCTGCAGGTCCGGCACGGTGGATGCGGCCACGCGCATGCCGCCGAAGTAGATGGCGGGCAGGCCGGCGAGCGTTTCCGGCGTGAAGATGAAGTCATTGGCGGCGCCGGGGCGGATCGACTCGGCGCGGTGCACGGCGGCGACGCGGGCAAGGAAGGTGCGCCCGTTGGAGGTGAACTCCAGATCATCGCCAGGCTTCACCTTGAGCAGGCGGGCACCGTCTTCGGAGATCGACACCAGGCCGGCGACGGCGTTGGGCCACCAGACCCCTTCGAGGATTTTCGTCTGCTTGGGCTGCTGGGCGGACCACGTGGCGGTGCGCGTCTGGAGGAAGCGGCGGCCAAAGCCCTTGAGGTCCAACTGCTCGACGGCGGTTCCCTTGACCTTCACCAGACGAGTGGCGACGCTGGGGGCGATCTCAAACTCGTTCTCGCGGCCGGGGTGGGCGCGGAGAATGGCTTCGACGCCGTCGCGCTGCGCGGGCTGAATGTCGAGCAGAAACACGTTCGGCATGCCGGGCGGGGCGTTGGCGGTGATCTCCTCCAGCATCGACTTCTGCACGAAGTAAATGGTGGCGGTGAACATGACGCCGAGGCCGAGAGCGACGAGCACGGGGCGCGCCTGATTGCCGGGCCGGTAGAGGTTGGCCAAGCCATGACGAATATGGGCCGGGATGGCGCGGACGCGGGTGACCCATCGCAGGATCTTGAGCAGGAGCCAGGCAACACCGGCGAGGGCAGCAAGGGCAAAGGTAATGCCGCCGGCGAAGTAGGCGCCGAGGCGAATGGCGTCGGGGAGCTTGCCGCCGGCAATCCAGGCGGCGAGCAGGCTGATGCCGACGATGATGGCGGCGGCGGTGGCGAGGGATTCCCACGGCCAGCGGCGTCCAGTGCGAGCGTCGGCCATTTCGCGGCGCAGGATCAGCACCGGGCGGATGCGGCGAATGGACAGCAGCGGCGGCAGGGTAAACAGC
>CAYNDS010000213.1:0-7764 GCA_964395885.1 uncultured Solibacteraceae bacterium
GGCTGGGGAGCGTGGGCGACGGCAGCGCGCATCACCCGTACGGCGAGGATCGGACCGCGGCGGCGAATGACCAGTTCAAGTTCGCGACGTATTGGCGCGATGGGCAGAGTGGCCTGGATTACGCGCAGCAGCGGCACTACATGCCGGGTTATGGGCGATTCACGAGTGTTGATCCCGCCGATGGCAGCGCCTCGCCGACGAATCCGGGGACGTGGAATCGATACCAGTATGCAGACTTCGATCCCGCGAACAAGGTGGATCCGCAGGGGACCTGGGCTTGGAATGCTGCCAGCTTGAACGCTATGTCGATCGACGGAGTTGACTGGGGCGGCTGGTGGGGCGGTAGCTGGGGCATCGGATGCAATGCGCTTGGTTGGGCACCTGGGACCTTTTGTGCTTTACAGGTAGAGGTTGCGTGGAACATTATAGAGAGCGGCGGACGTACCCCTGCCACGGCAACGTGCTCGATCACGGTGTCGCACAGGCCCCTCACTGTTCCATTTGTAGGCCTTCTCTTCGACCATGCGTATGTATCTTTGGCCGTTACTGCCCCCGATGGAGGAGTGCAGACCACAACGATCGAGGCCGGACCACAACACAATCCGCCAGTTCCAATATACAATTGCGTGCTGAATCCTTTAGGTACGTGCGTGATGGTACCCGCCGGAGTGTCGTTCGGCCTGATGTTAGCGACGACGTCCCCTCTCCCCGGAACCGTCCCAGGAAGCGGAGCGCCATCACTGAGCCTCTCAGGATCGGAGTATTGTGCCGCTCTGGGCTTGTTAACGGCGGCTGCTGACTCATACACCACGAATCCAGTGGCTTACAATCCGTTCACGGGCCCAAACAGTAATTCCTTCGTACATCATCTTCTGCAGGCGGCTGGCGTCTCCGGACACTTCGTTCAGTTCTCTCATCTCTGGGGTTGGAATACACCGGTTTACTGAAAAGGCATGAAATACTCTTCCGCTGCTATTGTTGTTGCCGTTCTCGCTCTCCCGCTCTCTGTTTCAAAGTCAGAGACTGAACTCGAACATTGGGAGCGAAGCTCGACTATTGGACTGGGTTCCGTGGTCGGCAGTTCCGTCCAGATAGCTTTCCCAGAAAGGCTAAGGGGCAAATCGCTTGATTTGTGGTCGCCGGGACTTCGATATGCAGTCTCCACGGACGGCACAGTCACTGTCTCTGCGGTCTGGTCAGGTCCATCACTTAGCCCTTACAACTGCCTGGAAAGAGTGTTTCACGCTAGTAAATCGCGAGATAGAATGTGTGATTCGTTCGGGTCGATGACTGCACTGTCGACCTCCGACCATGGCGGCGTCGTCGCATTTGCGGGAACGTTGAGACGGGCTGACGCTGCGACAATATACGGAGTTCATACGGCGAGTTGGCGAGCAAACGGCGCGAAGTGGCGAACTCTACCGCTACCGCAGCAGTCAGAAGTTAGCAAACTCGCAGTTGATCGAACGGGTAAAAGGCTAGCGATCGAACAGAATGGCAAAATCTTCGCCTGGCTTGAGCGGTGGAAATACTTAGTGGATGGCAAGTTGGGATCTTGGTCGCCAGATGGCACGGTGATCTCGTTTGTGTCGACAATGGGGTCTGCTGGACTCCTAAATGTCACTTCGGGTGAAGTTCACGTCGATGGTTCCATTCACCCAATCTGGGGACTCGATTGGCTGCCGAACTCTTCTCTCATTTTTGCGATAACTAAGGAGTGGTGGGTGTTTGGCGTGCCGCGGGTGCGCCTTTTCGAGGTCAAGGGCGGACGGTTCCAGAGTGGTCGAACATTAGCATTCTTGTGGCCCTTGATCCCAAGAATGCATTGGTTTGCGCTGTAACTTCGTCGCTCTTTAAAATAGCTCTCCGCGTTCGGGTGCCAATCGGGGTATCAGTCGGGATCGGATGGCACCGGAGGAGGGTTTTCCGGCCAACCACAAGCGGATCATCTCGCAGCGGAACCACACCGGCGAAGAAGTGGAATTTGAGGTACGGCGCGCCGCCCGCCTCACACGCGCGGAGACCACTTACACGGGAAAACCTGGGTCGCATGCCATCGGAGCGGGTAAAATCGGGGTCGCATGGCATTGGAGGAGAGTTTCCCCACTACGAGAGCGCAATGAGAATGAGCGCCATGGACAGCATAGTCCGTCGGCGGGCAACTGGTGGCGCGGCGAGGTGGGGAACCCGGGTCGCATGCCATCGGAGCGGGGTTTTTCACGACTGACGCAGCCAAGCACGATTGACGTGGAATACCGCTACTCGGCAACAGCCAACGACGGGCGAATCACCTCGCAACGCAACCACATCACCGGCGAGGACGTGCAATATCAATACGACACCCTCGCCCGCCTCACGCGCGCGGAAACCACCCAGACGGGCGGCACGCAGTGGGGCCAGCAGTTCGGCTACGATGGCTTCGGCAACCTTCTGTCGAAGACGGTGACCAAAGGATCGGCGCCAATGATGAACCTGAGCGTTGACGGGTTGACGAATCGGATTACGACGGCGGGGTTTGTCTACGACGCAGCGGGCAACATGACGCAGATGCCGTACTCGTCGTCGTCGCAGACGCTCGACTACGATGCGTTCGGGCGGGTGACGACGGTGACCAATTCCGATGGCGTGCAGACTTACTTGTACAACTGGCGCGGGCAGCGGACGCAGGTGACCAAGGGCGGGCAGACGGATCACTTTTTCTACCTGCCGGATGGGCGGCTGCTGGGTCGGTATCGGCAAGCGGCGGGATTCGTAACCGACGGGACGAACACGTCGGGCGCGCAGGTGTGGCTGGAACAGGAGCTGTTCTTCTATTTCGGCGGGCAACTGGTGGCGCGGCGAGGAGCGTTCGGGTCGGCGATGGCGCGGATCACGCGAGACCGGCTGGGGAGTGTCGGCGACGGCAGCGCACATCACCCATACGGCGAGGATCGGACGGCAGCGGCGAATGACCAGTTCAAGTTCGCGACGTACTGGCGTGACGGGCAGAGTGGACTGGATTACGCGCAGCAACGGTATCACGGTCCGGGGTTGGGGCGGTTTACGAGTGTGGATCCAGAGGATGGCAGTGCGACAACGAACTATCCTGATAGCTGGAATCGGTATGCGTATGTACTCAATGACCCGATATCCTTTGTTGACGAGAATGGGCAGTCAGCTATCGCGGCGAACGGCTGCATGGACGGGCTAAAACGCCCTGCTCAGGCGGGTGCGTCTGTCAACTTCTCCTGCCCAACATTTTCGACAACGGTGACGGCCATGTCGCCTTCATCTTGGACACCCGGCTACACGTACGGGCCAGGAGCTATGCCTGGGTCGATCTTCAACGCGCATCGCCCACCCGTACCGACGGGGCCGCCGCCAGGCACACCAACCGGCTGGCAGTCGTCATCTTCGCTGTATTCACAGTGCTACCAAGCCGCCGAGAAGGTCAAGCAGCAGCGATTGAGCCACATACCCGAACCAATCGACATGCACAAGTTCGTCTCTAACTTCTTCTTAGAAAAGTCCCCGCAGTTGCTAGTGGCATACCTTTGGCACGGCGGTGCTGGCGATGGGGCAGCGCTCGCAGTTGTTGCCGCTTACGGCCATCTCTTTTTACAAGCACACTTTGAGTTCTACCTCGCCCGATCGCGAAGGATCGAAGCTCACCCGGATTGGACTGAAGCGGCCGCCTGGAGCCTTAGGAACAGCATCAGCCGGGACTGGCTCGATGATATAGCTGCTTGCAAGCGACACTTCTTACCCTAACCGATCGTGAGTAGATCTATCGTGAAATCAACTTACTCAGCTGCTGGCATCCTCTTATGGATCTCTGTCGGTTGTGCATGCTTCGGGTTTGATAGATGGCTCAAGCGAAAGGCTTGGTCCAACCCCTTCGTCAGTGGCTGCCTATTCGGGATGACGGTTACGTTCGATGTTCTGTTGAGAGTGCATCCGGACCAGATAGCGTCGACTGTTGCCCGCTACATCGCATACGTAGTGATCGCGGGCGCAATGAACTGGGGCGTGTTTAAGCTCGCACGGCGCACCAAGCGGTGAGTCGAGCAACGTAACGCCTCTCGTGGGACTCTCCGGCTCCGGCAAGTGAGTAAGGTGTCCCGGTGATTCGATTGGTGCAGATGCGGCGTGCGAGGACAATCGGGGTCGGATGTGGCATCTGAGCATGTTTTTCCGGCCAACGACGGGCGAATCGCCTCGCAGCGAAACCATCTGACGGGCGAGGACGTGCAATATCAGTACGACACGCTGGCCCGGCTGACTCGGGCGGAGACGACGCAAACGGGCGGCGCGCAATGGGGCCAGCAGTTCGGCTACGATGGCTTCGGCAACCTGCTGTCGAAGACGGTGGTGAAGGGCTCGGCGCCGATGATGAACCTGACTGTGGACGGGCTGACGAATCGGATCACGGCGGCGGGCTATGCCTACGACGCGGCGGGCAACATGACGCAGATGCCGTACTCGGCGACGACGCAGACACTGGAGTACGATGCGTTCAACCGAGTGACGCAGGTGTCGAATAGCGACGGCGTGCAGAGGTATCGGTATAACTGGCGCGGGCAGCGGACGCAGGTGACGAAGGGCGGGCAGACGAATCACTTCTTCTACCTGCCGGATGGTCGGCTGCTGGGGCGATATCGCCAGGTGGCGGGGCAGTTGGTGTTCTCGGACGGCACGCGGCCGGAGATGGTGTGGGAGTCGCTCGAGACGTTCCAGTACTTTGGCGGGCGGTTGGTGGCTGGCAACGGCGCGCTGGCGGCGACGGACAGGCTCGGGAGCGTCGGCGACGGCAGCGCGCATCACCCGTACGGCGAGGACCGGACAGCGGCGGCGGGCGCCAAAGTGAAGCATGGTTGGCGCGTCACGGGCACTTCCACGTCCACTTCGCGCCCAACGGTGCCAGTTGGCTCAATTTCGTCGAGCGATTAGTAGCCGAAGCGACCGACCGCTGCGTCCGGTGCGGCACTCACACTGCCGTCCTTGGCGGAACCATCTGACCCGGGAGGCCACACAGTCTTGGGGGACGCGCTTGCTTGTCCTTTTTCCGCGCTGAGACGACGCACACCGGTGGCCTCCAATGCCGCCAGCGGTTCGATCAGGCCCGATGAACGGCGATATCGGAGACTGAACCCCGACGTCCCTTCGGACGGATTACGCACAACTCGTCAAGTGATGGATGGCCGACTTTCCGGCAAGGGGACTGTACAGGGGCGATCTGCAGCGAGCCGCCCTTTACCCGTCTCCTCATTGGCAGTCACTAGGAACGGCCCAATAGGTCGAACGGATGCGTGCGTTTAGCGGCACACGGTAGCGCTTTGTTGCCGAGTGCCCGGATCTGGCCTTCTCAGCCAATGGACACCGCGTCATCGTGGCCGGGGCTGGCGCGATCGCCTTCTGGACCCTTGATGGATCGAAGAATGGCGCATCCCCGTAACTCAGGAAAACGACGTGTGGCCCCTCGCCGTAGCCAGCGGGGGAAAGGAGAAGGATATCGCCATTCCAGAGACCGACGACGATTTCGCCGGTCGAACTGGTCCGACGATCCGAAGTATCCGGGATCGAGACCTGTTTGTTGTGCGGCGCCGGTCAAGAGGCGTTGCTGTTTGCCACCTCGCCATCTCTCCCGCCTCACGTGAGGTGGCCGTCGGCTTCCTGAACCGCGCGGTCTGCCTCTTGAATCTCGAAGCCGGCCGTTTTCGACCTGTCTTGATCGCTGACGAGAGGTTCACTCGTGCGGAATCGGTTAGTTTCAGCCGGTTGAGGCTGATGAAACCGCGTGCGCCACAGCATCGAGGTGCGCAGCGCCGTCCGAGGCATTCCGCTGCCCGCGCCAGTGGCGGTGTGGCGGGCGCAGGCGCGGACTTCCGCAAAGGGAGCGCCTCGGCCGTCGACCATCGCACCTCCGCCACCCAAGCGCGCCTCGCTTTCACGCCGACCGGCGAGCCGACCGTGCTGACCGATGTTGGCACGATTCTCCGTTTGACGAAATAGCGCTCCTCGGAAACGGACTCGCGCCTGAACGCTTTATGCTGTCAGAGCATGTCCCGCCCGATCTTCCTGAGTTACGCCCGCAAAGTGTCGGCGGAGCACGCGCGAAAGCTGGCCGAAGCGCTCGGCGAGGACGCGTTTCTCGACACGCAGGATCTGGAAGACGGTGAGGAGTTCCCGTCCGCGCTGCTGGAAGCGCTGCTCGACAGCCGCGTCGTGGTCGTGTTCGCCACCGACACCTACTTTGACCGTTGGTATTGCCGGTTTGAACTGCGCGCCGCGCGCGAGGCCGGCCACAGCGAGAAGGCCCGGCACATGATCGTGGCACTACCGGGAAGCGGCTCAGCGAACTTGGATCTGCTTCCCAGACCCGTCGGCCTGTCGAGCTGGCCACGGGAGAACGAGACCGAGAAGCTGGTCAAGCTGATCCGCCGGCGCCTCGACGAGTGTCCGAAGCCCTTGCGCGAGAGCCTGCCGGAGCGGGACTGGCAGCAGCGCGTCGCTCTGGCCAAGGAAGAAGCGAGCCTCCCCTGGCCGCGCCGCTTCGACGGGAGCATCCCCCACCGCATTCCGCCCGCGGCCAACGTCAGCATCGGCGACCGCTTCGTCGGCCGCGCGGACGACCTCAACGACCTGCACTGGAAGCTCTCGCAAGCCACGTCGACGGGCGCGGCGCTGACCGGCCGACTAACCGGCGGCGGCGGCTTCGGCAAGACCCGCCTCGCCATTGAGTATGTCCACCGCTACGGCCCGGTCCACTACCCGGGCGGCGTCTTCTGGATCGATGGCAGCGGCGCGCGGGCAATCGAATCCGAGTGGTTCGACGTCTACAAAGCGCTTTGCCCGAACGACAACCGCGAGTTGAAGGAGATCGACGACGTCGAAGCCGAGTTGCGCCGCGCGCTCGAGCAGGCCGCTGCCCGCAAAGTGCTCTTCGTGGTCGACAACGTCCCGGAGAACACAACAGATCCCTTGGCGACCCGGTGCCCTGCGAAAGGCTCGGTGACCCTCCTCGCCACCTCGCGCCGAGACTTCACCGGGGACGGCGTGCACTCAATCAAAGTCAGCCCCCTGTCGCGCCCAGCGGCAATTCTGATGCTGCAGGCCGGCCTTTCGCCGCGTCTGCTCCCGCCTGACACCTGGGACCGGCTGGCCGCCGCCGTCGGAGATCTGCCCGTCGCCCTGCTGCTGCTCAACTGTATCCTGGAACACGCGGTGGCATCGCCCGCATCCATCGCGGAGCGGATCCTTGCGGCACCCTCGCTTACCGGGCCGCTGGACGCCGAAGCCGAGTCGCTTGGGGAGCAAGTCGAACCCGGCTACCTGCGCGGCGTTACCGAGGTGTTTCGAATCTCGTTCGAATCGCTGGACGGCCCGGCAAAGCGACTGGTCTTGTATCTGTCGCACCTTGGTCCTGAACCGATTCCCTACGATCTGGTAGAAGGCTTGCCAGATGAGTTCGGCGGCGACCCCTCAATCAGAAGCGTGCGCAGCCGGAATCTTGTGATGCTGCTCGAGAACGACCACGACAGAATCTTCTATGGTCAGATGCACAGACTAGTTGCCGACTACTTGCGTGGGCTTGGCGGAGGCGGGGAGTCCTTCGCCTATGAGCGCGTCAATGCACTACTAGACCCGGACAAGTCTCAAGACCCGAGCCAGTTTGCTTGCGTTTCTCTGGTAGCACCCCATGCGATCAGCATGTTCAACCGCCAGTACGGGGGATCGCACACACAGGCGGCCCTCGCGCAGGCCCTCGTCGGCGTTGGCATCCGA
>CAYNDS010000214.1:0-5107 GCA_964395885.1 uncultured Solibacteraceae bacterium
AACCAGCACAGCCCAAGCCAGTCCCTTACGCATGCAACACCTCCGCCAGGCGTCCTTCGTGAAGTTGCAAACGGCGGTCCGCCAAACGGTCCAGCGTGTAAGGATCGTGGGTGATCAACAGCATGCCAGTGCCCTGCTGCCGCAGCCGGCGCACCATCGCGATCACCGCATCTTTCGCTGCCTGATCCAGCGATGCCGTCGGTTCGTCCAACAGCAGCAGGCGCGGCTGTGCGATGGCCGCGCGGGCGATGTTCACCCGCTGCTGCTCGCCCCCGCTGAACGTCGACGGGTAGGCGTCCCAAAGCTCGCGCGGCAGCCCGAGTTGGTCCAGTGCTTCCCGCGCTCTCGCCAACGCTTCCGCGCGCTCCACGCCGTCATTCAGCAGTGGTTCCGCCGCAACCTCCACGGCGGGGACTCGTGGAATCACACGCAGAAACTGAGCACAGTAGGTGATCTCGCGACGCCGCAGCCCCAGCACCGTGTGCTCGTCGGCAGAAGCCAGTTCCACCGTGCCTTCCCGCGCGTGATAGCGGATCGAGCCCGCCGTCGGAAGGTACGTCCGGTAGACGCACTTCATCAGCGTCGACTTGCCGGAACCGGAGCGGCCCGTCAAGCCCAGCACCTCGCCTTCCGCCAGCGTACCTTCGATACCTGTCAACGCGGCAATCCGCTTGCCGCCCAGTTGATGCAGGCAGAACGTCTTCTCCAGACCGTGAATCTCTAGCAGCAGGGCCATCGCGTTCCTATAGAAGAGAGCTCACCAGCAACTGCGTGTACGCATGCTGGGGATCTTCGAGAATCTGATCCGTGAGGCCGCTCTCCACCACGCGGCCATGCTTCATCACCAAAGTCCGGTCCGTCAGCATGCGGATCACTCCCAGGTCGTGCGAGACCACGATCATCGATACCTGCAAGTCCGCTTGCAGCTGCCGGATCAGGTCCAATACCTTCGCTTGCACGGAGACGTCCAGCCCGCTGGTCACTTCATCCAGAAACAGAAGCGGCGGGTGGTTCGCCATCGCCTTGGCGATCTGCACGCGCTGCTGCATGCCGCCGGAAAAGGTGCGCGGCGTTTGGTCCATTCGCGCCACCGGAACCTCCGTGCGTTCCAGCAGCCCCGCGGACCGCTCTCGCATCTGCGCCACGTTGCGCTGCCCGGCCATGATCAGTTTCTCGGCGATGTTGCCGCCCGCGGTGAACTGGAAGTTCAGGCCATCGCGCGGGTTCTGATAGACCATGCCCAGCAGATGATTGCGTGTCCACCGCCGCCGCTGCGCCGATAGCGTCAGCAGATTGGTGCCTCCGTCATCCACGGGCTGGAACCAGGCCTCGCCCGCCGTCGCTTCCAGATCGAAGTACAGCAACTGGACGAGGGTCGACTTTCCGGAGCCGCTCTCGCCGACCACACCCAGCACCTCGCCCGGATACAGGTCGAAGGCAATTCCCGCGCATGCCACCACCGCGCCGGTCTTGGCACAGATGTTCGTCCCGGCCTCCGGACCCGTGCGCTCCAACGTGAGGCCGTCCGGTTGGCCGTAGATCTTTGTCAGGCCGCGGACGCGCAGCAGCCAGCCCTCATTTGCCACGTTCTTCATTCCGGATTCCGAAAGAGCCGCTGCGGCGGGCGCGTGCCGCTTCGCAGTTGGTCCAGAAAGTCGCTATCGTTCACGACAAACTTCCGCCTGCCGTCGGCCTCGAAGAGTTCGTCCAGGAACGCGTCGCCTTGCCCGGAATACGCGCATCGCATACCCTGCCAATCCTCGACGCGGAAGCGGACATCCTCAAACTCCAGCGGAGCAACCGTGGTGTGCGGCGGCACGGCATACAGGCGCTTTTCCCGTCCGGCGCCGAACAGGTAAAGGCACCGCGCCTGATTCAGGTTCGGCACATCCCAACGCGGAATGGGCGAAGGCGACATCAGATACCGCCCGTTCACGCGCACTGGAAAGCCGGCGCCACGCATAAGGGATCCAAAGCGGACGTAGCTCTCATAAAGCGAAACCCACATCCGCGCATAATCCCCTTCGGCATGCATCTGCCGCGTCCGGCTCTCCAAGCGCTCCACCGTCCGCAGTACTTCCGGCTGCGGCACCTGGAACACCAGGATCTGCTTCTCGGTCAGCACCTCTTCCGGAATGCGGTGCCGCGACTGAATCACGCTTGCCTCTGCGGTGTGAACCGTCGTGGCGCAGCCGGTCATGCGCGCGACAAACTGTCGCAGACTACAAGCATTCACGCTGGCGTCGCTGCCCTGATCGATCACCTTCAACGTATCGTCCCGCCCGATCACCGACAGCGTGACGTGCAACCCGCCGGTTCCCCATCCGCGCGCGATTGGCATTTCGGGCGACGAGTACGGTACCTGATAGCCGGGGATCGCAACCGCCTTCAGAAGCTTGCGGCGGATCTCCCGCTTGGTGCCCTCATCGATGAACGCGAAATTGTAGGCCGCTTCCAGCCGCTTCGCCGCGATCATACGCCCTCCATCCCGCCGGTTACCGGTTGCGGCGCCGCGTCCTGCAGCCCGATCGCCATACGGCGCCGGATCTGCTGCGCCCGCGCCATCGTCTCGCGAAGGTTGTCCAAGCCCGATTGGAAGGTGACGTAGTGCGGCAGCTTCAAGTGGTTGGTGAAGCCGTAGGACTCGACCCCTTCCGTGTGATACAGCGTGAACTCCTGGCTGTTGGCGGGGCTGGCCTCATTCGGCTCCCGCAGCGAGTTGTCGAGCATCCCCATCGCAATCGCCTTGGTCTCGTTGTGTCCGAAACACAACCCGTACCCGACGCCCAGATAGGGGACTGCCTCGCCACCGGCAGGCTTGACGTTGTTCACCATCTCGCATTCGGTGACGGTGATCCGCCCGATGTAGCGGCGGCGTCCGCGCGGGTCCATCACCACCACGCCCACTTCGCCCACACGCAACTCACCGACGGTGCCGTGCCCTCCGGCAGCGAAGCCGCGCATCGTGGAATAGCCCATCGCCATCAGTCCGCCCGTTTCCGCGCGCGCCAGCATCTGCAGGCTGGCGGACCGCGGGGCAGGGAAGCGCACGGCCTCCCGCGTCACATCCACCACCGTCCGGTCTTCCGCTTCATGCCCACCCGTCCGCATCAGCCCGTCCGCCACCAGCTGATCCACCACCTTGGGCAGGCGCGGCGGGTCGATCAGCGCCTCTGGCTCACCCGCCTCGAATTCGCTCACGAAAGCCGCCGCGGACGATGGCGTCTCTTCACCCAACTCCGGTTGAAACAACCGCTGTGTATAGTCGCGCGTGGGCCCCAAAATCTGGCCGCCCGGAATGTCGCGGAAGGCGGAGGAGATCCGCCTGCGCACCAGCATCGCCCGCGTGTCGATCGGCGCTGAGGTGTACTTGCGCGTCAGCGTCGCCCGCCACGCCCGCAGCAGGAACGCGGCTTCAAAGCTATCGCCCTCCATCTGCTTCAAGGCCAGCGCCGCATGCTCCGGCGCGTAGAGAGATCCTTCGCCCATCACGCGATCCACCAGCGCGCGCATCTGTGTCAGGATCTGGCCCACTTCGATCGGCGCCGTTCCATGCCGCAGCCGCTCAAACTGCACCAGACGCGCGGCGTTCTCAATCGCTTCCTGCCCGCCTTTGACCGCGACGTAACCCATTTGCCTATTGCTCCCACTCCACGCGCACACTGCGGGGAACCGCCGCCACGCGGTCACCGCACACGAACAAAACGTCGATGCCGAGCGGGTACTCCGCGTTCCGGTGCGCCAGTGTCGCCAGCGTCACCGCATCCAACCCGCCCGCATAAAGCGTGGCGAAACCCTCCACGCCGGGTCCGGTCAGTCGCATCCGCAGCGCCCCTTCGAACGGCTCAGCCTCCAGACGCACCAGTTGAATCACCGCCGTCGCTCCGGTTTCCGGGTAGAGCGGGTCTCCCGCCTGCGCCGTGGCGAGAAGTTCCGGGCGCGATGCTGCGTCGCCCAGGAACAGAAAGTCCGCATCGGCGGCGCCCGCCTCCGGACAACGCGTCTTTGCCTGCAGCCACGCACCCACTTCACCGCTGTAGCCGGCCGTTGCGCGCGTCACGGACCCGTCCAACAGCGTCAGCGCGACGGCGGCGGCTGCTTCCGCAAACTCCGCCGGATGCGGGGGCACACCGTGCAGGCGTCGCAGCGATCCGGGTCGAGCAACGGCATCCAGAATCTCGCGGTACAGCCGCTGCGCGTCATGCACTTCGTCGAACATGGCCACGGCTCGTCCCGAACTCATTCCTGCTCCAGAAGCTTGAAGTCCACCCGAGTGCGTTCCGCGCGCGCGGCGGTGCGTCGGTCCTCGGCGCGGTGAATCTCCCGCTCGCGCTCCAGGAACCGCATTGTGTCGCCGCTCAAACGATCCTGCTCGCGCAAGGCATCCAGAACGGCGACGCAGTAGGCGCGTACCGGATCTTCGCCCAGACTGATCCCGTAGCCCGCCACTCCGTTCACCTCGACTTCACACTCGGTGGTCAGCGCTTCACCGAGATTGAACTCCTGCTTCTCCAGCGAGTCCTCGGCGCGGACCATGGTCAGGCACAGCGTCGGCTGCCGAAGGATGCGGATGTCCAGCGCCGGTTCCAGACCTTCGACATGCGCACGAAGGTCGTCGAGCGGGCAATGCGAGAGGATCTGATCGAAGTCGTCCACGGGCCGTCCTGGAAGCATACCCCGCCAGCTTTTCATCTCGATGAATGCGCTTCGTCATTCATTTGAAAGTTTCTCCCCCTACACTGCTATCTCAGTATTCTCCTTAAAAATCACTTATGCGAAGCCGAATCCTTTCCCTGCTGCTGTGCGGAAGTGCCCTTGGGTGGGCACAGTTTGAAACTGCCTCGGTGCTCGGCTCCGTCCGTGATGCCAGCGGCTCGCTGATCCCCGCGGCGCGCGTGGCCCTCCAAAGCCTGGACACCGGCGTGGTCACACGAACATCCACCGACGCATCCGGCAATTATGAGTTCTTCAACGTCCGCATCGGACGCTATGTCGTCGAAGTGCAGAAGGAAGGTTTCGCGACCGCGAAGGCGGTTGATTCGACCGTTGTCGGGGGCGCCCGCCAGCGCGTGGACTTGGAGTTGAAGGTGGGCGCTACCGCCGAAAC
>CAYNDS010000214.1:5117-7758 GCA_964395885.1 uncultured Solibacteraceae bacterium
AAACCGTCACCGTGACCGATGCGGCGCGCGTTCTTGAGGTGGACTCCTCGGACCGCGGCCAGATCGTTACACGCGACACGATCGTCAACCTGCCCCTGAACGGCCGTTCCTATGCGGACCTGGCGCTTCTGGCGCCCGGCGTCCGATCGAGCGTGCTGTCGTTCACCGGCGAAGGCGGCCGGCCGCGCAACGCGTCGTTCAATGTGAACGGAATGCGTTCCTCGCTGAACAACTTCATCATCGACGGCGTCGACAACAACTCCTACGGCACTTCGAACCAGGGCTTTTCCAATCAGGTGGTGCAGTTGTCGCCGGATGCCGTAGCGGAGTTCAAGGTGGTGACCAACAGCTTCTCGGCCGAGTATGGCCGCGCGGGCGGCGCCATCATCAACACCTCCGTGCGCAGCGGAACCAATGAAATCCATGGCGCAGCATGGGAGTTTCTCCGCAACACGCAGCTAAACGCGATCGGCTTTTTCCAGCCCGCCGGCGGGCGCAAACCCACTCTGGTGCAGAACCAGTTCGGCGGTGCGATTGGCGGCCCGATCCTCAAGGACAAGCTTTTCTTCTTCGGCAACTACGAAGGCTTCCGCCGCACCACGACGTCCTTTGCGCTCTCGACCATTCCGACGCTTGCCCAGCGCACCGGCAACATCGTCGATGGCGCCGGACAGCCGCTGCCGGTTCGCAATCCGCTGACCGGTGCGCTGTACCCCGATGGACGCATCCCGGCCAGCGACATCTCCGCCTTCGGACGCCGCGTCCTGGGCGACCTGCCCGCGCCGAACCGCCCCGGCATTGCCAACAACTACGAGTCTCTGCCGCGCGCGCGACAGCAGGACGACAAGGGCGACATCAAGGTCGACTACTACATCAACAGCAAGTGGAACGCCTTCGGGCGCTACAGCCACCGCCTCGCGAATGCTTTTGAAGAGGCCAGCCTGCCCACTCCCTCCGGCGGATCCAGCAACGGCTTCGTACGCGAGATGAACCGCCAGGGCGTGTTCGGGCTGAACTACACGATCAGCCCCGTATCGCTGCTCGACTTCCGCCTCGGTCTCTCCCGCAGTGAAGGCGGACGCCGCCCGATCGACATCGGCAACGGAAACATGCTCACGCTCTACGGCATTCGTGGGCTGACAGAGGACCCGGAGTACGCCGGTGGCCTCAACACGCAGTTGATCGGCGGCTACACCGCGCTCGGCCGGCAGGCCAGCAACCCGCAGTTCCAGAACCCGTCCGTCTACAACCCCAAGGTGAACTACGCCCGGACCTTCGGCACCTGGAGCTTGAAGACCGGCTACGAGTATCAGCGCATCCACACCGAGATCCAGGACTTCACGCCGCAATACGGCCGCGACAACTACAGCGGCCAGTTCAGCCGTCCGGACGGACGGCCCGCCAACAGCATCTACAACGTTGCCGACTTCCTGATGGGCCTGCGCAATCGCTACGACGCGGCCAACGTGCTGGTGGCGCAGTACCGCCAGCAGATGCACTTCGGCTACGCGCAGGCCGACTGGAAGGCAACGCGAAACCTTACCTTGAACCTCGGCATCCGCTACGAATTCGGCACGCCGCAGTACGAGGCGCAGAACCGGCTGTCGAACTTTGACCCGGCCACCAACACGCTGGTGCCCGCGCGCGACGGCTCCATCCGCAGTCGGACGGGCATCAACCCTGACTTCAACAATTGGGCCCCGCGCATCGGCCTGGCGTACTCACTGAATCCGAAGACCGTCATTCGCGCCGGCTACGGCATGAGCTACATCCACTTCAATCGCCTGGGCGGCGAGAACATCCTCTCCGGCAATATCCCGTGGGTGCTGCGCCCCGGCATTGACCAACTTCCCAATCAGGGACGCTGCGCCCCGGGTCAGGCGCCGCAAACCTGCTTCCGTCCCACGCAGGACGGCTACCCGGAAGGCTTCCTTGACGTCCGCAACGTCAGCACGCAGACGACGCGCAGCCTTCATATCCCGACGGACCTGCGCACGGCCTACGTTATGAACTGGCACTTCTCGATCCAGCGCGAGATCACCCGAGACCTGGTGCTGGACGTGGCCTACGTCGGCAACCGCTCCGACAAGCTCATGATTCTCGGCGATCTCAACCTGGCGCGCTTCAATAGCCCCGGCGAGAATCTCACCGTGGACGCCCGCCGGCCCATCCGCGGCTTCACGCAGATCCAGACCGCGCCGGCGTTGGGCTTCGCCAACTACCACGCGCTGCAGGTCCGCCTGGAGCGCCGCTTCAATGGCGGGTTCTACCTGCTGAACTCCTTCACGTACTCAAAGACGCTCGACAACGCCGCCGGCCACCTGGAGACGTTCTTCGGCGACGATTCCCGCACCAATACCTTCAACCTTGCCAACGAGAAGGGCGTCAGCAGCTACGACCAGACGTTCAACAACACCACGTCGGTCGTCTACGATCTTCCGTTCGGGCGCGGTCGCAAGTTCGGCTCGTCGTGGAATCGCGGTCTCGACGCACTCGCCGGAGGCTGGCGCTTCACCGTCATCAACACGATGACCAGCGGCCTGCCCGGAACGCTGCGCTACAACCCGGTTGCCCGCCAGAACATCGGCAGCATCGGCGTGGCCATCCGGCCGAATGTCACCGGCGCCAGCCAGTACATCCC
>CAYNDS010000215.1:0-7743 GCA_964395885.1 uncultured Solibacteraceae bacterium
GTCTTGTACTGCTGCATCGACACCAATTCGACATGCCCTTTTTCGAGCATCGCGTCGAGTTCGCCAGGAGCCCACTGTTCGATATTTCGTCCTGTGCCTTCAAGCATCGCCAGCAACTGCTTTTCATCCGGCATCGGATTGCCGACCACGAATCCCTCGTCGCGCATCTGGTTGACCATGGCCACGAGAGATGGCGCGACGTTCAGATAGCTCGCGCCGATGTTTCCTTTGCCGGGTGGGTTGTTGAAGTAAAGGATCGCAATGCGCTTTCCTGCGTTGGGCTTGCGTTGTAGCGCGATCCAACGTTTCGCGCGAGCCGCCGCCATGTGGATTCGCTCGGCAATCGGAACGGTGCGCGGCGCTTTCGTTGCCGGGTCCAACTCGGTTGCACCAATGACGAGCGGATCAATCGCGCCCACGCGTTCGGCATTCGCCACGAGTGTAGCGACTCGATCAGCCGTCACTCCCTGGGGACTCGCCGCCCATTCCCCCTCCGTCGAGCGAGAGGTCATGATGTTGATGACCGGCTTGGCCAGCCGCTCCAAAAACGGCGCATCGTCGCTCTGTACAAAGCTCAGGTTATTGGCGAGGAAGATATCAAACGGCGTTTGTCCCTCAGCAGTAGTCAACTGCGGCTTCAGCGAATGTACGGGCCAACCGTAGACGCCCACTGCCCGTATGCCGGTCTTTTCCAACTCCGCGATCAGCGCATCGAAAACAGCCAGGTCGTGATTCTTGTAGTTCGCCTGATAGATGAGCACGGCGGCGCGCGGCGCGTCTTTCGGAAGCCGGGAATTGGCCGCATCCCAGCGGAGATAGTCGTCGAGCGTCAGGAACGGTGTGGGGCTTTGCGGATGATAGAGCCCGGAAGCGGGAAGCGGAGCCACGACGGGAAGCGGGATCTCCTTCTTACCTCCGCCTGCCTGATACAGCAGAGCAAGCAGGCCGGTCAGGTTCTCTACGCCGCCGTTTGTCCAGTAGTCGCTGGCCTTTTGATTCAGGCTTGCGTCGATGGGAAATCCGATCAACCGATCGGCATTCTCCCGTGGGATCGCCAGCAAGCGCCCGCTTGCCTTTGCGCTGGCGCGGACGGCCGCCGCATTCCGGGTGTAGACGTCCTGCCCACCGTAATAGAACAACGTGATGTTGGCTTGCGCCAACGGCAGCGGCGAACTTGCGCCATCGCCATAGTGCAGATCGATCAGCCCCTTGCCATGCGCGGCTTCGAAGCGTTCCAGAGCCTGCGGCAGCAGCTGGCTGGATCGCGTCACGATGACAACGCGGACCGGGTCCGCCGCAAGTGCCGGAACCGCCGCAAGCGCCAGTGCGGCCCACCACCACTTCATGGCTTTGCCGGGGCGGGTTTGTCGCCGCCTTCGGGCACGTAGACCACCGAGCCATCCGGCAACTGATAGGCGACGCCAAGCCGCGTGCCTTGCCCGGACTTTTGTTCGGCCGTCATCTTCTTGACCTTGATCTGCTTGCCCTGCTTCTCGATGATTTCTGTTGCGCCCGTCAGCTTGTCTTTGCGGACGATCGTGAACTCCGAATTCGGATCGAGCAGTTGATTGAGGCTCAGCGCTTGAATCAGAGCCACCATCAACCCAAGGGCGAAGATGATCGACGCATCGAAGAGGTTCGCGACGCCGCTCAGCGGGTCCTCACGGTGGACGCTGGTGAGTTCGCCGAAGCCGCGCTTTTTCCTACTCAGCAGACGCACGCGTCCAATCCTTATTCTGCGGTGTCAATCCGCTGCCCGCCTTGGCTCGCAGAAGGAGTTCGGCTAGATTCTCCATCTCTTTCACATCCACACGCGCCCACCGTTCGCGGAATAGCGTGATGACATAAGCGATGCCGCTGAGCACGAGTCCACTCACCACCGCGCCGAAGCCGATCACCAAGTGATTCACCATCTCCGTCATCTGGCCTGTAAGCAAGGATTGCAGCGCAGGCCCCAGCGGAATGATGGTTCCCGCCAAGCCGAGCATAGGCCCAAGCCGGACCATGGCGCGTGTGCGGTCCAGGCGATTGGCTATGGCTAGCTCTTCCTCTTGCAGCATCTCTTCGAGCCAAAGGTCAAAGCTTTTCGACGACATGTTGCGTCCCAGATGTGGCTCCACGCGCGCCCAGAATCTCGCGAGCCGCGGGGAAAGGTCTCCTAGCGGCGTTCCTGAAACGAAGTAGTCGTCCAGCCGATCTCCGAGCCCGGCCAGATCTGTACGCGGTTCGCGCTGCCGGCGCCAACTTTGTACGAGCATCGCGCCAAGATCGATGAGGCTCCACGCAAACAGCAAGAGCAACGAAATGCAAACCGGCCAGAAGAAAATCAGCGACAGCTGATAGAAAAGCTGTGTGGCGGACTGGTAAAGATTCATTGGGTGCTCCTTCCGAACCGAAGCTTCAGTCCGGCATAAACCATTCGGCCTGGCGAGGGTGTGAACGTGTAGTAGATGCGATCGAGCAGGTTGTCCACGCTTGCCTGAAAACTGACGTTGCGCGTGACGCGGACTGCCGCGCTAACGTCCATCTCAAAGTATGGATCATAGCTGCCGGGGACGCCCTTCACGATATCCGTGTTCGTATCTGTATTGAAGACCGTTCCGACGTAGCGGCCCGTGATCGCGCCCGTCCAGCGCGACCTGGCGGCAAGGATGCCGAACGTCGCCATGTTCGCCGGTACGTTCGGAATCCGCTTGCCCTCGGTGTTCGCAATAAGCGGATTTCGCGAGATCGTCGCGTCGGTATGCGTGTAGGTTTGCTTGAGGGTCAGCCAATTCAGCGCACGCTCGGTCGCACCAAACTCGATGCCCTTTGTGATGCCTTGCGCGGCGTTCGTCACCGGACGAGTGGCTCCAGTTGGATCGGCGGCAAAGTCTGTCACGCGGTAGATCAGGTTCTCGATGCGGTTTTCAAAGTAGGCCGCGTCGAGATCTATGCGGCCCGCGATCTGCTTTCGCGCACCGGCTTCCCAACTCTTGAGTCGCTCTGGCTGCAAGTTGGGGTTCGAAACGAAGAGCGTGCCGCTAGCCGCGCGCCATGTGCGATAGAGATCGAACACCGTGGGATTGCGGAATGCATTGGCGGCGCTCGCGCGGACGTTCACGCCGCCGGGCAGTTGATACACGGCTGCAATCTTGCCGGTGAAGGCGTTGGAAGATCGATCCGGGTACTGGCGGGGCGCGACGTTTGTGGTCCCGAAGCTGTTGTTCTCGCCGCCATACGTGCGCCAGTAGTCGTAGCGCCCGCCCGCAATGATCTGCAGACGCTCAGTCGCTTTCCAGGAGTCTTGGACGTACACCGACGGATTCACCGCTTGCCCGTTTGCCAAGTAGGACTGCTGGCGGCCTGTGAACCGGCGCGTATAGTTCGGAACATTGAACTCGCTGATCGATGCGCCGTCTTTTCGGAGATCCGTGCCCGCAACGAGCGCGTGCCGGGAGTTCACTACCCAGTTCCATTGGAAGTCGCTGAAGTAGGATCGCGCGGGCCGGTCGCTGATCAGACTTGGCGTGTTGGCGACAGTCGCGGGCGTCGAGAAATAGGACTCCGGCTGGTCGTTCACTCCGAACCCGGCGCGGAAACGCATTCGCGCACTCAGGCTTTTGAACAGCTTTGCGTTGACGAAGTTCGTCGCGCCGCCTCCGTCTCCCGAGAGGAATTGGAAGGGGGTGAGACTGAGCCGTCTTTGTGCTCCTTCGAATGGGAAAACGACTGCACCGCTGAATACGGGATTGCCTTGCGCATCCCGTAAGAACGATGTTGGGGCGTCGTAGCCATAGCCACTCCGCTGCCGGATGTATTGTACGGTGACGATGGTCTTGTCGCTGAACGAATAGTCGCCGCGCACACGATACGCGTGCTGGTTCCACCAGTTGTTCCCGGTGTTGCCTACCTGGAACGTTCTTGTCCCGGTGGTGGTGAGTAAGGGCAACGCTCCGGTGACGAGCGTGCCCGCCGTGCCCGCCGTGCCCGCCGCGCCTGCCGTGAAAACGCCGTTGGTGGGATAGCCGCCACTCTGCAAACGCTGATAGCCGAGCGTGATGCCAAGCCGGTTGAACCAGCGATCACTGAAGCGAACTGAGTAGAGGTTCGTATCCTGCGACCCTCGTTGGCCGCTGATTTCCACTTCTCGCTGCGTCACAGGGCGAGTCATGATGTTGATGACGCCACCCATGGCGTTGCCGCCGTACAGAGAGCTAAATGGTCCGCGAGCGACTTCCACGCGATCCACCTCACCAATGGGCAGCGTGGCCCAATTGAGCTGGCCGGTGTAGCCGTCATTCAAGGGTTGGCCGTCCAGCAAAATCAGCGTTCGCGCTTGCGAAGAACCCCGGCCGGAAAAGCCGCGCATGCCGACTCCAGACTGGGTGTCCTGAAACCCCTTCCCGCGATTCGCATACACGCCTTGAATGAGGTCCAGGCTTTGGTCGAGCACTTGCTGACTTCGAACTTCGAGTTCCTGTCGGCTGACAACACCCGTGGATACGGGACTTTTCTCCGGTTCCGCTTCGCTTCGGGTTGCCGTTACGACGATGGAGGTTTTCAGCGGCTGGATCGCATTGACGGGCTCCGCCGGCGCGGCCTTTGTTTTGGCGTCTCCGTTCTCCTGTGCGGCGAGCGTTGTCGCGAGGACCGCAACGCCGAGTATTCTGAGCCGGTTCATATGAGCCTGCCTTCGTAGCAAGAAGTGTCGATTCGTATCACGGTGCTTCCTCTGACATTACGAGGCTGAATCGGAAATGGATTTGTCTCTTTGAGAAATGGAATCGGGCTTCACGTGGTGACCACATCCCCCTTCCTTACTGCGAGCTTCCAGACTTCAGATACTGCGAAAACCACGCGAGCACCAGCCGGGTCGAGTTTCGGGTTGACCGGCACATAGAGAACTGTTTCTTCGCGGCGAGCGAGGCTGTTTTTCACCGCCAGTGCCCGCATCATCCAGATCGCCGTGCGGACGCTAAGACAATCCAGGCCCAACCAACCCTGGTACTCCCGTCCATGCGAGCCCAACCCCGTCACCTGGCAGATTCTTTCGGCGGCTTGTAGACAAAGCGCTCGTATCGCTTCCTCCTCAGCGGCTTGTTTCGGAAGGGCAGGTTGCAGAAGCGGAGCTTCCGTCTCAGCCTTCTCGAACAACTCCGCGATGGCGCGTTGCTGGCCTGACCAGATGTGATCAACGAAATAGTGAGCGGTCTTGGCGACCGACGTCACTACGTTCTTGATCTCTTTCTCCAAGCGGAACTGCGGACCGGCCGGGAGCCGGACGACACTGCCGTCAGCGCGGGCCGAGACATTCTCCATCACGATGGCGCGCGCCATCCATCCCGCCATGCCGACATTTGTGCAGAAGAGATTTACCCACCCCGCGTCGGGAGAGCGGTCAACCGCAAGATCGGAGACCATGCGGATGCCCCGGCAGATCTCGTCTGCGGCGATCCCGTATCTCTCGGGATCGGACTGAATCTCCGCCGCGGAGGCAGGTTCCAGGAGGGTTCCTCGATGGGGAGGCCCGCCGGCCATTGCCAAATCGCAAAAGCTTCCCCAGATTTCGTCCCAAGCTACCCGCCCACTGGAGTCGTACTTGAGTCCGGCGGAGCCCATGGAGATAGGCTCGACACCCTCGTAGCACTCCTGGTATTCCTCAGGAAGGATCGTCTTAAGGTTTGCATCCAGTTCGACGAGAGCTTTCGCGAGAACGTCATCGACTGTGGTGCCTTGATCCATTGGATTGGGCCATCGTAGCACGATTTACACAAGCGTAGCACTGCTTTCAGAGCCAGCTTATTAGAGACTAAGGAGACCAGTGCGCCACGAGAGGATTGCAGAACAGGAATGTCAGATTTAGCACGAGTCGGAGTCGCGATCGACGCCGACCTATTGGAGAAGTTCGATGAACAGATTGAACGGCGGGGATACGCAAACCGTTCCGAGGCCGTTCGCGATCTGATCCGCGACAGTTTGATCCGAGAAAACGTCTCTACCCCTGATGCCGAGGTGGTCGGCACGTTAACGCTCGTCTACGATCACCACGTCCGGCAACTTGCCGATCGGCTCAACGAATTTCAGCACGACCATCACAAGGAGATCATCTCCACGCTGCACGTCCACTTGGATCATCACAATTGCCTGGAGGTGATCGTGCTGAGGGGGCAATGCTCAAACGTCCAGCGGATTGCCGATGGACTGATCAGCTTGAAAGGTATCTCCCACGGACAACTTGCATTGAGCGCCGCTGGAAAAGTCTAAAGGTAGCGCTTGGCGGCTAGATTTCGAGGTCGGAAAACTTCTGCCAGCTGACGACTAGGCCGCCGATGCAGTGGAAGTCGGCGTCGAGCGTGGTGTCTAGGGTTGTCCGGGAATGAGGTCCACGGTTTGGCAGGCGGTCAGGCCGTATGGTGTGCATCCTCCGCTCGGAGCCGGGTCAAGACATTCCAATGCTCCGCGAGGGGAGTGCGGTTCGCGCGGATCCATTCCCGGGTTGCCGCGGGCATAGAATCCCAGCGCAGCGTGTCCTCTTGCAACAACTGCGCTCGGTCCAATTGTAGAATTGCCGTCAGCCCGCCGGGAGTATCGACAGCGGAGACCTGCAATACGAAGCCCAAACGGTTTTGTAGATTTTGCAGCTTTGCTTGGCGCACCATTGCGCCGAAGTCGAAATGGTTCTTGAAGCTTGCAACCACCCAAGGCAGGGCTTCCACGACTCGCGCGTCCGCATCAGGCTGGGCCAGAACCGTCATGAGGAGATTGTCGGGCCGGGTTCGTGTGCAGGCTTTGGCGACGTGAGCAAATCCTGGATAGCCGAGGGCGCTTAGTTGTGCACGGAAGAGATCATCCGACGACTCTTGCCGATCCATGCCCGCGGAAGTCTTCATCCGATTCCGCAATTCTGCCGTCAAGGGGCGCGCACCTTTTTTTAAGCAGCGATAGGTAGGTCTGCGAGACGCCAAGCAAAGATGCCGCACCGACCTGGGTTAGGCCGTTTCGTTTTCGCCATCGCAACAAGTCCGCCATATGCGCCTCTCTACCAGCCTAGCCTGTAATATTACAAGATCAAGCGGCATCGTTAGCGAAGGAAACCGGGGTAACGCTTGGCGCGCACCGCTTCGATGTACTCGTCGGAAAGCTTCCATGCTTCCCCATGGAGGCGCGGAACCAGTTCCGTCCATACCCGACCTACCGCGGCGACAGCTTCGTCGTCGTCGAATGTGATTCCGGCGGGCAGCATGGGAGCCACGTCCTCTGTCAGGCTGAACTCAAGCCTCTCCAGCAGACGCTGTTCGGCAGCGGCGCGGCCGATGGTCACGCCTTCGAGCGACAGGTAGTGCTCGAAACATCGGATCAGCTTTGCCGAATCCATGTTCAATTGCTTGAGCCCCTCGTTCAGATCGAAGAGGTCACGGTTCTTGCGCCGCTGAAGCAGCGCCCGCAACTTCGTCCCGAACAATTCCTCTGGCTCGAAAGAAACAATCTGGGTGCGTCCCTGGTACCAGGCGTTCTCCACGCCAAACGGGTATCGGCGCACGGGGAACACAGTCTCGTGCTCACGCGTGTTGATCTCGACTTTGAGCTTCCGTCGGGTACCAGGCTCCGATTCCGGCGCGAAGCGAAACGTCAGATGCATTGAGTGGCGCGCGGGCTCTCGCTTGCACGGGCCAAGCCAGGCGAGCGCGGACTTGATGGCATCAACGGTCTTGCCGATCGGACCCGGCTCCAACTGGATCAGGTCGATGTCCTCGGAGTAGC
>CAYNDS010000216.1:0-7591 GCA_964395885.1 uncultured Solibacteraceae bacterium
CTTGCCACGGGCCGACTTCCTCTTCCCTTCCCTGGTGCGTTTCGGAACGGGAGAGTTGCAGGGCTTGCCGGATCTTCTGGCCGATTTTGGAATTCGGCGCCCTTTGCTGGTGACCGACGCCGGCGTGGCCCGCTCCGACGCGTTTGCGCAGGTGGAGGGGATATCGCCGGATCCGATCGTCTTCAGCCGCTCAGCACCTTGCCCGCCGGAGTCTGTCATCTTGAATGGAGAGCAGGCTTACGCCGCCGCGCGGTGCGACGGCATCCTCGCCACCGGCGGCGGCGGCGTGATGGATACGGCGAAGGCCATCCGGGTTCGCGTTTCGCACGGCAGGGACCTGACCGACTTCGCATACGGTCGCCGCATCCATGCCCCGATGCCGCCACTGATCGCCGTGCCGACACTGCCGGGCAGTGGCCGAGAATCCGCACCTCATTTCGACTTCACTTCAGGGGACCGTCGGTGGCGCGTGACAGGCGTCGCGCTCTGCCCTTCAGCCGTCCTGATCGACCCGGACCTGCTGGCGTCTTCACCGGAAGAACTGCGCATCGCGGCGGCCGAATCCTGCCGTCTTCACCTTCGGGATCTCGCGCGGCCTCGCGCGCTCCATCCGATGTGCGAAGCCGCGGCTCGACAGGGCAGCGCGGTGCTGCAGCACGCTGAGGATGCGGAGTCACTCGCCCTCGCCTCACTGCTGCTCGGTTTGGCGGAGCAAAGCGGCGGAGCCCCGGTCACAGCGCTCGTGTACGCCGTGTCAGACTGCTTTGGCCTCAGCTACGCGGCAGCCGCGAGGGCAATTGCGGCCACTCCGCTGAAGTACGCCACGGAATCCGTTCGCGACCGCGCGGCGCAGATTCTCGGAGAGTTGGATTTGGCCCCGCTTGACCCTAACGAAGCGTAAGCTCCGCCACTGCCAGGCTGAGCGTCCGGTCATCGTTCGGAACGCGAAACACCGGTGAACCGCGAAGCTCCAGGCGGCGAGGGCTGTCCGATGCGGGGATCGCCAACTGCAGGGAATGCTCTCCGGGCGCGACAATCTGACGCTCCAGTTTCAGTTGCCCGTCGCTGAAAAGGGCAATCGAAACGGGGCGAGGCTGCTGCTCCGGCACTACGATGCGAATCGAAAGCGTTCGCGACTCTGCTCCGGGCGCGATGTCCAGTTCCGCGATGCCTGCCGTCCAGCGCAGACCATTCGACTCCTCCGGCCACCACCCTTTGCCCAGCCGGAACGGCGGTCGAGGAACTTCGACGCGCACACGCTGAGTCATACCGTCCCATCGGAGCACCGGCGCCTTTTGCGGCAGTCCGTTGGCCGGCCGGACCTGAAGCGCCGCGTTGCGGCTGTACCAGTGCAGCGCACCCTCTACACCCCAGGCATTCATGCCGGGCGGGGCGCCTTCGTAGAAGAGTTCGCGCAAATGGGGGTTCGCCCGAACGTAGTCGGCCAGTTGGGTCACGTAAGCCCGATGCTGGTACGCCATCGGACGATAGGCGCGCCGCCTCTGCCGGTGGAAGCTGAAATCGGCCACGGCCATTACTGCAAACAGCAGCACCGTTAATCGCCGGTCCATCTTCCAGCGCGCCCAGCCGAGCGCCGCCACCAGAAGCGGCACGTAGACGTAGACCTCAAAAAGGCGTCCCGGCAGCAGCAGCAGGGGCACCAGCATGAGCAATCCACCCAACAGGTTTCCGAAGAACGCGGGCAGGAAAGCGGCGAAATAGAATGACGAGGTCGTCCGCAGCGCCTCCCCGGACAGCTTCATGCTGTACGCCGTCTCCGGGCCCTTCGCGGCAAAGAGCGCTTGCAACCCAAAGTTCGCCGAGATGGCAAACAGCGGCACAAGCCCCTTCCAGCGGCGCCGCCCTCCGACGAACTCCGCCGCCAGCAGAGCCAGCGGGAGAAAGATCGCCACCTCCTTGGCCTTGTACGCGCACCAGAACGAAAGTGCCGCCAGAACCCACCGCTGCCGCTGCCACGCATGCATCGTCACCAGGCAGAACAGCCCGCAGGTGACGTCGAAGATGTACATCGGCTTCCAGACCGCATCGAAGAAGGCGAAATGGAACGTCCAGACCGCCGTTCCCGCCAGCGCCGCAGCGGGACTCGCCTCGCGCCGCAGCAGTAGGAACAGCAGTCCGGCATTCACCAGATGCAGCAGCTGAATCACCGCCACATAGGCAGGGAAATAATCGCCGGCCAAGCGCGTCATCAGCCAGAAGTAGAGATGTCCCACCGGCCGGAAGTTGTGGGGCGAGAGCTTCCAATCGAAGAAGCCACGGACATACTCATCGAAGCCGACGAAGCTGTTCCACGCGAGGTTGTCGAGATCGTCGTCGGAAAAGAACCCGCCGTATGCGCCGCTATGCAGGGCGGCGAATGCTGCGAGGAACAGAGCCGCGATCAGCCACGGAGAAAGTCGAAATCGCATCCCTCGTCCGCTTGCGTGACGTGATCGAGAAAGAGCTTGCCGTAGCCGCGTTGATACGGCGGCGGCGGCGGAGTGAAGTCGCGCAAACGGCGGGCGATCTCAGCATCGTCCAGCATCACATCGATGCGGCGCGCGGTCGTGTCGAGCACGATCTCATCGCCGGTCCGCACAATGGCGAGCGGACCGCCGGCCGCGGACTCCGGCGCGATATGCAGTACGACGGTTCCGAAGCTGGTTCCGCTCATCCGCGCGTCGGAAATGCGCACCAGATCCGACACGCCACGCTTCAGGAGAACCTTCGGCATTGGGATCTGTCCCCACTCCGGCATGCCTGGCCCCCCGCGCGGACCACCGTTCTTCATCACCAGAACGGTGTTCTCGTCCACCGGCAGATCGTCGCGGTCAATCTGCGCCATCATTTCGTCCCGTGTCTCAAACACATAGGCGCGGCCACGGTGCTGCAGCAGGCGGGGCGACGCGGCAGAGACCTTCAGCACCGCGCCGCGCGGAGCAAGGTTGCCGCCCAGGATCGCTAATCCTCCCTCGGCCGAAAGCGGCTGCGCCAGGGGCCGGATGACGTCGCGGCTCCAGCATTCGGCCGCTGCGATGTTCTCTCCGAGGGTCTTTCCGTTCACCGTGAGGGCGTCCTCGTTGAGAAACGCGGAGATTTCCCGCAGCAGCGCGGGCATGCCGCCGGCCGCAAAGAAGTCCTCCATAAGGTAATCGCCCGAAGGCTTAATGTTCGCAAGCGTCGGGACCTGGCGCGAAATCGCGTCGAAGTCGGATAGCGACAATGGCACCTTCGCCCGGCCCGCGATGGCGAGCAGATGCACAACGGCGTTGGTCGAGCCGCCGATGGCCATCACCGCCGCGATGGCATTCTCAAGCGCTTGGCGAGTGAGAATCCGGCTGGGCGTCACCCCCTCCGCAATCATCTCGACCATGCGCCGCCCCGCCGCCTCGGCCAGCGCCATTCGGCGAGAATCCACGGCCGGAATCGCCGCCCCGCCAGGCAGCGTCATGCCGAGGGCTTCCACCACCGCCGCCATTGTTGACGCCGTGCCCATGACGGTGCAGTGTCCGGGGCTTCGCGCCAAACCGCCCTCTATCTGGCAAAGGTGCTCGTCGGTCAGGTCGCCCTTGCGGTACAGGTCGAAAAGCTTTCGACCGTCCGTTCCAGAGCCGAGCTTCTGATCCCGCCATTGGCCACCCAACATCGGCCCGCCCGTCACCACGATGGACGGCAGATCGGCGCTGGCCGCTCCCATCAACATGGCCGGCGTGGTCTTGTCACAGCCGGACAGCAGCACCACGCCGTCGATCGGATTAGCTCGGATCATCTCCTCGACGTCCATCGCCATCAGGTTGCGAAAGAGCATCGCGGTCGGCTTCAGAAAGATCTCGCCGAGCGAGATCACCGGAAACTCCAGCGGCAAGCCGCCGGCGGCCCATACGCCACGCTTTACCGCCTCAGCGAGTTGGCGGAAGTGACCGTGGCAGTTGTTCAGTTCGCTCCAGGTGTTGCAGATGCCGACAATCGGCCGTCCATCGAACACGTCATGCCCGAAGCCTTCACTGCGCAGCCATGCCCGGCGTGCAAACGCGTAGTATTCCGGCCCGGAAAACCAGGACTGCGATCGAAGTGGCAAGTGGCCAGTGTAGCGGCTACCGACTGGCCTGTGCGGCGCGCTTGTTGGACTCGAAGAACTCGGTGTACCAGGCGATCGTTTCCACCAGGCCTTGCTCCAGGGTCCAGGTCGGCTTCCAGTTCAGACGCTCACGCGCCTTCGTGGAGAGCATGTACTGCTCCCGGATTTCGGCGCTGGCCTGATTCAGAACCACGGGCTTCAGATCCTGCCGCCCCATCAGCTTCAGCACGATGTCAACCAGTTCCAGCACGTTCAGGCGGACTTCTAGGCTCAGGTTGAACGCCTCGCCGATGAGACTGCGATCCTCAGCCAACTTCTGCGCCACGTACATGTAGCCGAGGGCGGCATCGCGCACGTAGACAAAGTCGCGGACGAACTTGCCGTCACTCCGAATGACAAACGGCTCGCTCTTCAGCGTTGCTGCGATGGCGCCCGGGATTACGCGGTTGAAATTCAAGTCACCGCCGCCATAGAGATTCGCGCAGCGAACGACGCACGCCGGCAGACCATAGGTCACTGCGTACATCTTCGAGATCAGGTCCGCACAGGACTTGGAACAGTCGTACGGATACTCGCCCTGCAACGGGAAGCTCTCGTCGTAGGGCAGTTTCTCGGCCGAGCCATAAGCCTTATCGGAGGACGCGACCACGATCTGCTTCACTGGCGTGTCGCGGCAGGCTTCCAGCATGTTCCACGTACCCTCAACGTTGGCGCGCAACGTTCCCACGGGATCACGCTTGGCCACGCCGACAATCGGCTGCGCCGCCAGGTGAAACACAGTGTCGATCTCGTGTTCCAGCACCGCGCGCTTCAGTGTCGAGTAGTCTTCCAATGAGCCATTCACGATCGAACACTGCTGAATCTGGCCTTCGCGGACGATCATGCTCTTCGGCGTTGCATCGCGAACCAGCAGGGTGACATCGGCCCCGGCGGCAAGCAGTTCCTTGACCATCCACCCGCCCATCAAACCCGTACCGCCGGTAACGAATACTCTTCGATCGGACCAGAACCCCATGGTGCTCCTATGACTCGCTGTTTCGGTGTCCTGCTTCTAGAGGCAGAGTCTCATTGTGCACGCTGCCGCCGTCCCCTGGCAACCGCGCGATGCGTCGCGAGTTCCAGTACGAAGTAGCAAGTCTGGCAGGCGCTGCTGCGCTACACTCTGAAGTTCACCTCGCATGCCGAAACGCGCCCTGATTACGGGAATTACTGGTCAAGATGGAAGCCATCTGAGTGAGTTGCTGCTGGACGCGGGCTACGAGGTGCACGGTGTCGTCCGCCGTGTGGCGATCGAGGATCCGGGACTGCGCCTGCAACGCATCGCCCACCTCCGCGACCGCCTGACGCTGCACGCCGCCAGCCTGGAAAGCTACCCCAGCTTGTTCCAGTTGCTGAGCCGCGTCGAGTTCGACGAGGTCTATCATCTGGCGGCGCAAAGCTTCGTCGCCGAGAGCTTCGCTGACGGCTTTACCACGATGAATGTCAACAGCAACGGCACTCACTACCTGTTGGCCTCCCTGCGGGAGCTTCAGCCGAAGGCGCGGTTCTATTTCGCCGGCTCCAGCGAGATGTTTGGAAAGGTTCGCCAGACTCCGCAGACAGAAGAGACACCGTTCCACCCCCGCAGCCCTTACGGAATCTCCAAGGTCACGGGCTACTACCTCACGATGAACTATCGCGAGGCCTATGGCATGTACTGCGTCAATGGCATCCTGTTCAACCACGAGGGACCGCGCCGGGGCTTCGAGTTCGTCACCCGCAAAATCACCTCTGCTGCCGCCAAAATCAAGCTCGGACTCGCTCACGAGCTGCGCCTCGGCAACCTTGATGCCCGCCGCGATTGGGGTCACGCGGCCGATTACGTCCGCGCGATGCACCTGATGCTGCAGCAGCCGGAGCCGAGCGATTACGTTGTCGCCACCGGCGAGACCCACACGGTCCGTGAATTCTGCGAGAAGGCCTTTGGCGAACTCGGCCTCGATTACCAGCAGTACGTCAAGATCGATCCGCAGTTCGTCCGTCCCGCCGAAGTCGATCTGCTGCTGGGAGACTCGACGAAGGCTCGCACGCAGTTGGGCTGGCAGCCCCGTTACTCCTTCGACGATCTGGTGAAGGAGATGGTGCGCAGCGACCTGGCTTACTTCACACCGCCAAAGGTCGGATGACGCCACCTCGCACCAGCCGCGGAACGCCGCGCCCGCTAGGGGCAGCCGTTACGCGCGACGGTGTGAATTTTGCGCTGTTCTCGAAAAACGCCACCGCCGTGACGCTGGTGCTGTTTCTGCACGGACGCCAGATCGAGTTTCCGCTGGATCCGCGCGTGAATCGTACCGGACACGTCTGGCACGTTCTCGTGCACGGTCTCGGCGAGGGTTGCGAATACGCCTACCGTCTCGCGCAGGACCCCGCCGGCGACGCAAGACTGCATCGCTTTGATGCGCGGCACCTCTTGCTCGACCCCTACGCGCGCGCCTTGACCGGAGCCGAAGAGTGGGGGTACGTCGAGGCGAAGTCGCACCGCCAGCGCACGTGCCTGGTGCCAAGCACCGATTTCGATTGGGATCACGACCAACCGCTCAACATCCCGCTGGCAGACTCGATCATTTACGAGCTTCACGTTCGCGGCTTCACCCGCCACGCGTCGTCGGGCGTCGCTCATCCCGGCACTTTTCTTGGGCTGACCGAGAAAATCCCCTACCTGCGCTCGCTCGGCGTGACGGCCGTCGAGTTGCTGCCGGTGTATGAGTTCGAAGAGTCCGACACTGACCGCTTCAACCCGTTCACCGGCGAAATGCTGGTCAACTTCTGGGGCTACCAGCCGATCGGCTTTTTTGCGCCCAACTCGTCCTTCGCTTTCCAGGCAAAGCAGGGCGGCGCCGTCCGCGAATTCAAGCAGATGGTGAAGGCCTTCCACAAAGCCGGCATCGAGGTGATCCTCGACGTGGTCTTCAACCACACCTGCGAGGGCGACGAGCGAGGTCCGACGCGCAGCTTCCGCGGCATCGATAACTCGATCTATTACATGGTGGACCCCACCACCGGCGCCTACCTCAACTACTCCGGCTGCGGCAACACCGTGAACTGCAACAACCCGGTGGTGCGTGCCATGATCTCCGACGCGCTTGAGTACTGGGTTCAGGAAATGCACGTGGACGGCTTCCGCTTCGACCTCGCCTCCATCCTGGGGCGCGGGCAGGATGGCTCCGTTCTGACCAACCCGCCGCTGCTTGAAGAGATCGCCAACAATCCCGTGCTGGCCAACACCAAGCTCATCGCCGAGGCCTGGGACGCCGCAGGCCTCTATCAGGTGGGGACGTTTCCATCCTGGGGCCGTTGGGCGGAGTGGAACGGCAAGTATCGTGACGACGTGCGGAGCTTCCTCCGCGGCGACTACGGTAAGGTCTCTGCGTTCGCCACGCGCGTGCTCGGCAGCCCCGATCTGTACCTCACCAGCGCGCGAGAGCCGTATCACTCCATCAACTTCGTCACCTGCCACGACGGCTCCACGCTTCG
>CAYNDS010000217.1:0-2813 GCA_964395885.1 uncultured Solibacteraceae bacterium
GTGCACGGAGATCGCGATCGAGGGCACGTTGTCTCTGGACTACGGCGCGGCGGACATCATCAACACGTCCACGCCGGTGACGGTGAACATCGCCGCGCAGAACGTCGCGCTCTCCGCCGCGGTGAAGTTGCGCGTGACCAGCGAGACCGCCGCGGACCAGTTGATCGACTGCAACGCGCTCACCGGGACCGTGGCATCCTCCACCACCACCTGTACGGCGACGTTCCCGTTCTCGGTGTCGATCTCGAGCCTGCGCGCGACGTGGTAGGGAGGGATCCGGGGCGGCTGCGTTGCCGCCCCGGTGGCTCATCGGAACCCGGAGAAAGGAGCATACGAATGCACGCACGACAAACGATTCTTCTCGGCTTTCTGCTCACGGCGCCGATCACGGCGCAGGACATTCATGTTGGCAAGCCGAAGGTGTTTGACCATCGGACGCTGACGTTGATGCTGGAAGAGTTGAATGGGCAACTGGCAAGGACGACCGCCCTCGACCAGGCCAAAATCGCAGCCGCCTCGGGCGCACTGCAGGGAATGGAGCTTCGCGAGAGTGGGATAGCCGGAACGTTGGGTTTGGCGCGTCCGGTGCGTTCCACCACGGTGGACGGAACGAAGACTACGACTTCGGAGAAGTTCCCGGACCTCAGCTACCCGGACAGCGGCATCGGCACGGCCGGATCGCTGCCGACCGGTACGCCCGTGTTCGGCATGGCAGCGCAGGACCTTCTTGGCGACCAGGTGAACCTGCAGTATCAGATTTTCAACCTGCGCATGATCATCGATCGTTCGTTGACGGACCGGTTGGACGGCGAGGCGAGCAAGCTGCAGGCGGTGTTGGGAATTCCCATCTCGCTGGACCCGTCGCGGCAGGCGTTGGATTCGGCGGCGGTGGTGAAGGTGACGGTGTGTATGGAGGAGCGCGAACAGCCCGTCTCCAACGAGTTTCCCTGCGGGCGACCGCTGAATCAAGCCCAGAGCCAGAAGCCTGTCTCCGTTGTTGCTCTAATGCCGCAGGAGAAGACTTATAACAGCGCCACCCTGAGTAAGAGTTCGAAGGCGTTCGGCGGCTCCGCCATTGCCAAAGTGGTGCAGGTCGGCTTCAGCGCCACCAAACGCGGGCAGACGTACTTTCTTTATCGCGACAACGATACGGTGTCGTTCGAGGACGTCGGCGGGAACAACGAGGCCGTCTTCGGATGGCAGTTCCGCCCTGTGCTGGGGCGGCGCTCTGTCGCTCCAGGATTGCGGCAGATGTTTGCGGTGCTGGCGTTGCCGAAATCGGATCAAGGGCCTAACCCGGCGTTTTTGAGAGTGAAGGTCGAAACGAAGTGGGTGCGCTATCAGCGGTCGCAGTTGACCACCTACAGGGACGCGCTCTGGTTTGAACGGTTTGGCCGGGTCATTGGCAAACCGCCGTTTCCTCCTCCGCAGCCAAGCAACTCTCCTGATTTTCGGTGTGTCGAGGTTCCCACTACCGAGAGCTATCAGGCGAGGTTGGGGCCGAGGGTGAGACATGTCGGCTACACGGCCGTTGGGCCGAAGAACGTCGTAATCGCCGTAGAGGGGCAAGGATTCCTCTCAGACACCAAGGTCATCATGGGCGGCAAGGTGTTTGACACTTCGAACGGATTGAAGATCAAGTCTGAGAGATCATTCGACCTGACTGTGAGCAGCGCCGACCTGTCCGACGCCATGATTCAGAGTCGTTACGGGAACGCCGTACCGTTGATTCGGGCGTCAGGTCCGGCTATTCCGACGCCCACTCCTGCGCTGGTCTCGGAACGTGGTGGGGCGTGCGCGGTTCCCCGGATGTCGGAGGCGAACGAAGCCACTCGGCCGCATCAAGACATGCGACCGATCGTGATCGAGGAGATTGAGTGGACGCCAGCAATTGGCGGAGCTTCGATCGCCAGCGTCGTGCTGGGTCGGAAGGGCGGACTTAGCCTCGCCGCGTTGCCCACCTTCGGGCCGAACCAAGCTGGACCACCGTTAACGCCGCTGGTCACGCTGAGTGGCATCCCGCTCGGGGCAGTATCCCTAAGGGAGGAGCGAGAACGAATCAGGGCCGAGTTCAGTGTGCCGGCAGAACTGGCGAAGAAATCGGAAGGTCGACTCACCTTCTTCTATCCCTTCCTCGGACCAGAGTGGAGCGCCAGCCAGGAACTCCGCGATCGCAATCAGGTCTACACGGCTTCGCGGGTCAAGGGTGGCGTGCCCAAAGACTGGACGTTCCTGCTGGTGACGGACGCGCAGAGTTTGTTTGATCAGACGCCGGGATTAGAGGTGCTTGTGCCTCCGGCGACGCTTGTCAAACTCGAAGAGAACGGCAAGGGCAACTGTCGAACCTTTGAGGCCACTCAAACGGGAAGTGCGCTCTGCTGGCATGACCGCTCGCTCGCCACGTTGCGCATCAAGGGTGCCGACGTGACCAGCGGGCTGCTGATAGGGCGGAACGGCCGCTTCGCGCGGTTGTCGGTGGCCGAGGAGAAAAAGGAAGAGCCGGCGAAGAAGTTGGAGATCCAGCAGTTCGATTCGGTGTGGTTCCCTCTGGACCGAACCTTCGACAAAGTAGTCTCCGTCAAGGCTGACGGGCAGGAGTTGGAGAGGCGGAAGAACGGCGAGAAGACCGACGTCCTGATCACGCGGAAGCTCTCCGACAAGCCGGGAACGGTGGATCTGATCGTCTATGGACCGCCGCAAGACGGCAAGCCGGACGCCGGCACGCTAGTACGGATCGCAATTGTTTGTCGGGAATGTCAGGAAAAGGAGAATCGGTGATGGCGACGAAAAAAGCAGCCAAGAAGGCAGTGAAG
>CAYNDS010000217.1:2823-7236 GCA_964395885.1 uncultured Solibacteraceae bacterium
AAGGCAGCGAAGCGGAAGGCGGCCAAGACTGCGCCGCCGGAGACAGCATCGCCAGCCCTTATGGCCCTGGAGACGGCCGGGATTCACGAGCCGCCATGCGGGCCTGGCTACACAAAATACTGGGATGCTTTCCTTCAAAAATACATGTGCCGAAAGGTCTAGGAGTCCGTTCGGCGCGAGGAGCGTCACGGGTGGGATCGGGCGCGGCTCCGATCCTTTCCGGTCTTCAATCCCCGAAGCACCCAGTCCGATGCTGTGGGCATTGCGGAACCGGAGCCGGCGCAAAGCCGAAGCGCTCACGTGCAATGCGACTCGATTCGCCCGTCTTCTCAGCTGCGGTCACTCGACCATCTGCTGTCTCGTCCCGAATCGGCTCGCCTCGTTGAGGTAGTCTCGGCAAGCAAAACGGAAGCCGTTCGGCAAACGCAGGAATCTGTCGCGGCCTTTCTCCAGACCGTTGCCTCGACGTGGTCCCATACCATGCAATTCATGCGGCTCACACTCCTGATCCTGATCGTCCTGGCTGCATCCAACGCTTCATCACCGCGCAAGGCACCGCTGCAGATCCAGGGAATAGTCACCCACCGGGGTGTTGTTCCGCGAGCGACCAGCCGAGGCCTGACGGGCAGATGCTGCATGGGGATCACGCCTATGTCTTCTACCAGGTCCCGGTCCAGCCTCGCCGTGTTTCTGCATGGAACGGGGCGGTCTTCGAAGACCTGGGAAACGACGCCCGATCGCCGGAAAGGGTTCCAGACGATCTTCCTGCGAAAGGGCGATCCGACCTACCGGGTGGACCAGCCGCGGCGCGGGAAAGCCGGCCGTGGCCGAACTACTTCCCTGGCGTGCAGTTCTCCCGGGATCCCGAAGCATTGAACCAGCACGTCCGGCGGATGACGCCGAACGTGGCGCCCTATGAGGCGCAGGTGAATGCGGCGGCTTTTTCGGCTCTCTTCGACAAGATCGAGCCGGGGGTCTTCGTGACGCACTCCCGGGGTGGCGGATCGGGGGTGGCTCACGGCGATGCGAAGCGCTCACGTGAAGGCAATCGTTCAGTCTCGAGCCGGGCAGCGGCTGGGTCTTCCCGGAGGGAAAGGTGCCTGAGCCGGTGGCAACGCCCGGCGGAGCGGTCACCGGAAGTGGAGTTCCCGAGAGTGAGTTTCTGAAGCTGACTCGCATCCCGATTGTGCTCTACTTTGGCGACAACATCCCCAATCGGCCCGTGGAGAACCCCGGACTGGACGGCATGCGCGCCCGCTTCGAGATGGCGAGGAGATGGTGTGAGATGGTCAACCGGTATGGCGGCGACGCCAAGCTCGTCCCTCTGCCTGCGGTGGGTCTGAAGGGCAACCCGCACTTCCCCATGTCCGACCTGAACAACGTGCCGGTTGCCGAGGAGAGGGTCAGATTCCGAAGCGAGAAGCGACTCGACGTTCGGGCGCGGTAATGCCGTTCCCTGCGGTCGATCGGGCAGTTGGGCGCCCGGAGGCGAATGGCCGGAACGCGACCGCTGCAGACGTCCGTTCCGTCCCGTTGGGGCGGGCAACCTCCGCGCCGGCAACGTGGCGCGTGAAAGCAGCGCGTGCCAGGATGGGCCGAGCGGCGCGGTCCGTGCGATCTGCGTGGCGGCCCATCCCGTCTGACGAGGCTTAGTCCCGCGCGGGCGTCGGATAGCCGGCGGGCGGCGGAGCATCCGCCTTCAGCGATTCCACCGGTCTTGCTCCAAACACGAGGCAGACCATCATTTCCTCCCAGGATTGGTCGCCCCAACGCACCTCGGCGTCCGGGTTCGGGTTCGCCGGATTGTTCGCGGAGTTGTCGAACACCGCTTCCAAGCGCAGCTTGTCGCCGGCGCGAATCGGCAGCGGCTTTTCCGGCGAGTAGTTCAGCTGCCAGCCGAAATCGTACTTCGGGACGTGCAGCAGGTCCACCTCCTCACCAGTCCCGGCACGCTGCAACCGCAGCCGCATCGACTTTCCCCGCAAGTGCATGTGGGGCATCATGGTCAGCAGCTCGAAATCGTTCCTCACGGTTCCCACGGCCTGAAAGCCGGCCGCCTCGGTCCGGGGCGGGATGCGAATATCGACCTTGGCCTGATCGAAGTTCATCACCTGCATCCGGGGTGGCGTCTTCGCAAACCGGAATCCCACCCGGGAACGATCACTCGCCGCCTTTCCGTTCGGCGTGTAGTGCAGTTGGAGAACAATGTCGTGTCCCGCCGGCAACTTCATCGCATAGCCTTCGGGAAACACGTAGCCGGGCGTGCCCGGTACATAGACGCCTAGCCGTCCGTTGGCCTGTCCCAGTTCCGACTCAGTGGACGTCTTGGCCACCGGAACACCCGCTTCCGCCGCTGCCAGCCACTTGGAACCCGGCTTCCGCAAGAACGCAATGATGTGGTGGACGACGCTGCGGTCTCCCGGCAGGTATTCGATTGTCTGCACCCAGCGGTCTTCCTTCAGGCCCAGCGGCAGCACCACCCATTGATAGTCGACCGTGCCGGATGCGGGCACCTCAAAAGCCTTCGGCATCTCGGCAACCAGATCGGGTTCGCCCAGCTGCCAGGTATCGTGAAAGGCCTTGGCCGGCGGAGCCTGCTTCCGATCGCCCTGCGGCGCGCCGCCGTCAGCCCAGGCGGTGAGGATGTGCCGCTCCTCGTCGCTCAGCCGCCAGTCCTCCCGGAAGTGCCCCCGCGGCGCATCGGCGAACCAGGGCGGCATCTTGCCCGTCGACACGGCTGCCTTGATCGCTTTGGCCCACGGGCGGGCCTCCTGATAAGTCATCAACGGCATTGGTCCGATCTGCCCGCTGCGGTGGCACCCCTGGCAGGAGCGCTGCAGGATCGGCTCGACATCCTTATGGAAAGTCGGCGCGACAGCTTGCGCGGTCGCAAGAAGAAAAAGGGGAGTCGTCAGCATGATCGGTAGTGTTCTCCGTTCCCGAGTTCGTTTCCCAGTCTAGGAGCCAACTCGGACGACAGATCGCGACAAATGACGTCAGGAAGCTCCGGAGGCCCCGGTCGCCTGATCTTCCTCGCGAGCCAGGCCCATTTGTTGCGCCAGTTGCCTCCAGCGGACGTCCTGGCGAAACAGTCGTTCCCGCTCCGGGGTCAGGAAGATTCCGCGAGTTCCCAGGGGCAGATAGGTCAACACAGCGTCCGCCTCCTGCCGGGCGATCTGGAACCACTCCATTGCGCGCTCCACGTCGCCGAAAAGGGAGTAGAGCAGGGCCAGCGTCGTGGGCTGCAGGTAGAACTCGCGCCTCTTCCGCAGCGCCGCCTCCAGAAGAGCCTCCGCCCCGGCTCGATCTCCGGTCTCCAGCCGGACATTCGCCAGCGTCGAAGTCACCCAGCTCAGCGGCGGCGCCGTCTCGTTGGCCGCCTCCAGCAGCGTGCGGGCGGCATCCTTCTGCCCCAGTCGAAGCAGCAGCATGCCCTGATACCACTGGACAATCCAGACCGATCCCATCAGTGCCGCCGCCGCGTCCGTCTCTCGCTTGGCCGCCTCCAGGTCCCCCAGCGCCGCCCAGGACTGCGCGGCCCCAAACATCACCTGCGCATTCAGCGGATCGCGCCGCCGCGCCGCGTCGAACATCTCCAGCGACTCCCGATACCTTCCCGTGACGCGCAGCAACTCCGAACCATATAGGTAAAGGCCAACGCTGTTCTGCGGGTCCAGCGCCAGCGCCCGCTGAAACTCCGCTTCCGCCGCCGCCCAGTTGTGCTCGGAAATCGCCAGATGGCGACCCAGCCAGTAGTGGGCTTCCGCCAGGCGCGGTTCCAGTTCCACCGCGCGGCGCAAGTGTTCGCCGGCGATCTCCAGATGCGGCGGTGCCGGAATCGCGCCGGTAATCGCCATCAGGGAGTGCATCGCCCCGGCTTCGGAGTGCGCCAGCGCGTAGCCGGGATCCACCTGTAGCGCCTGCTGGACCAGTCCGAGCCCCTGCTGCATCCCCTCCGGGGTCATCTCGTAGAAGAGACCCTTGCCTCGCAACAGTGACCGTACGGCCTCCGGCTTCGTCACGCCCGGCTTGGCCAGCCCAAAGAACCGAACGCGAAGCATAAAGCAGATCGCCTTGGCCACCCGGCGGGGCACCTCCGCGGCGTTCTCCACCGCAAACGTCATCCGCCGGGCGAAAATCGTTGCCCCCCGCGCATCCAACAGGTTGCAACCCACCTCTCCCTGCGCGGCACCCTCCGGGAGACGGACCTCTCCTTCAATGACAAACTGCGCCCCCACCACTCCGGCAATCTCCGGAATCGTCAACCCGCGTGCGGACAGCGCAAAGGAGGACGTGCGGGCAATCACCACCAACTCCGACGCCCCACAGAGCACTTGAATCAGATCCTCCGCGACCGCCGCCCCCAACCACTGCGGATCACTGCGGAACGGGAGGACGGCAATCGTGGTGGGC
>CAYNDS010000217.1:7246-7590 GCA_964395885.1 uncultured Solibacteraceae bacterium
CCGGAAGCGCCGAAACCGCCTCGCGTCGCTTGCGCCGTGTCCGACGAATCGGCAGCTCCGCATCGCGTTCCCATCGCTGAACGGTCCGTATATTGACATTGAAGAAGGAAGCGATCTCCTTCCAGCCTTCGATTCTCTGCCCCACATCCAGAAAGATAACAGGTCTGCAATCCCTCGTCGGCAGAGGGGGAAAGATGTCGGACTGTTTTCGTTAAGAAAATTCTTTCGAGTTGAGTTTAGTAGCCATTGACAGAGTCTGGATGAGTGCATAGAATCGGTTTTGGCATTTGCTCTGGAAGGAGCGGCACGGTGGGCGATCCGGAACGCCAAGAATGGCGCCAGGG
>CAYNDS010000218.1:0-7473 GCA_964395885.1 uncultured Solibacteraceae bacterium
GTAACTTCTTGCAGTTGTTTGGGATATCGCGCGAGAAGGAGGGCTAGAAAATCAGAACCCCCACGTCAACCATTGGGGAGGAGATTTGGGGGTGAAAAATTTTGGCTCCTCGGGTAGGACTCGAACCTACAACCCTTCGGTTAACAGCCGAATGCTCTACCATTGAGCTACCGAGGAGTGGGCGCGTGGGAACTGCGCGGACTCCCTTGATTTAACCAAAGCGAACGGCGTGTGTCAAACTGGCTTCGCTATGCCAAGTGCCTTGTCGCGCCGTGACCTGCTGGCCGCCGCCTCTACTTCGATGCTTGCTTCATCCCTCTCCGCCGCCCCTGCCCATCCGCTGCTGTTTATCGGCACCTACAGCCGGGAGGACAGCAAGGGGGTTTACTCCGCCCGCTTCGACGAGAAGGCGGGCAAGTTCTCCCCGCTCACTCTCGCCGCGGAGACGGCCAACCCCTCCTTCCTCACGCTGCACCCGAATGGTCGATTCCTGTACGCCGTCGGCGAACTCGGTGAGTTTCGTGGCCAGAAGAGCGGCTCGGTCGGCGCCTTCTCTGTCGATCGCGAATCCGGAACCCTCAAGGCACTGAACGCGCAACCGACCGGCGGAACGTCGCCCTGTCATCTGGTGGTCGACCGCACCGAAAAGAACCTGATCGTCGTCAACTACGGCACAGGGTCGACGGCGGTCTTCCGGGTGAACGGCGACGGCACTCTCGGTGAGCGCACCAGTTTCATTCAGCACACCGGCACGGGACCGAACGCTCGGCGCCAGCAGGGACCCCACGCGCACTCCATCAACCTCGCGCCCAGCAATCGTTGGGGCGTCGTTGCGGACCTGGGCACGGACGAATACATCATCTACGGGTTTGATGCGGCGTCGGGCAAGATCGAGCGCCATAGCGCCGCCAAGGTTAAGGGTGGTCTCGGACCGCGGCACTTCACGTTCCACCCCAACGGCAAACAGGCCTACGGTGTGAACGAAATGGGGTCTTCGGTGACGGTCTTCGACTGGAACGACGCTCGCGGAACGCTCACCGAAACGCAGACGATCTCGACGCTACCGGGCGGCTTTCAGGCGGAAAACAACTGCGCTGAAGTTCTGGTGCATCCGAACGGCCGGTTTGTGTATGCCTCTAACCGGGGGCACGACAGCATTGCCGTCTTCGCAGTCGACGCAGCCAAGGGTACCCTCAGCTCCAAGGGCCAGGTGGCCACGCAGGGCAAGGTGCCGCGCAACTTCCGCATCACACCCTCGGGCAACTGGCTGCTGGCGGCGAATCAGAACTCGGCCAACGTCGTGGTTTTTCGCGTGGAAGCCGACGGCGGCTTGACGCCGAACGGCGAAACGCTGAAGGTCGCCTATCCGGTCTGCCTGCGATTCCTGGTTTAGTCCGCGCGCAGCAGCGTCACAAACAACGACCACGGCGCCCAGCGTGAGGGTAGCGGAAGCGGAGTGACTGTGTCTGTTGTGCCTGGCCTCGGGATTCCCCTGTCCGCTACTGGCAGGGTCCAGATTGGGGCGAAAACACGGTACCCCAGGTCTTGATCCAGTAGTCGCCACTGGGCAGCATGAAGCCTCTCAGACGGTGCGCGTAATCGCCTTGTCTTGGGGCGAGGAACATCACCTGCTTGCCATCGAAGGCCGGCCCTCCCCCGACGATGACGGCTTTGAACTCGATATCGGAGGCGTCACTGCGCAGCGAGAACTCCTGTCGCTGCCCCACATTCAGATCGCCGGTCGCTTCCCTCGTGACGGAATTGCCGGTGCTGCCGTTATAGTAGGCGAGCGTGAATCTTGCCACGTACCCGCCCTCGTTGAAGAAGATGACCTTGCGCGGGGGGCCGGGTAACCCGGTGTTGACCGGGCGCACGTTCTGCGCCTCGCGCTCTCTTTGTTCTTGCAGTTGTCGTTGCCTTTCCCGTTCGAGGGCGAGCCGCTGCCGACGCTCCTGTTCGAGGGCAAGCTGCTGTCTACGCTCCTGTTCGAGGGCAAGCTGGTTCCGGCGCTCCTGTTCTTCGCGAAGTTGCTGCTGACGCTCAGCTTCCGCCGCAAGCTGTCTTTGCCGCATCAGGTCAGCGTTTTGGCGCTGGATCTCTTCTTCGGCGGCACGCTGGCGCTCCTGTTGCAACTGCTGCCGGTCCGCCTCCAGACGTCGCCGTTGAGCTTCGATTTGGAGTTGCTGCGTCCGCGCTAGGGCGTCGGCCTTGTGCTGCGCCCAGTTAGCTCGCTCCTCGGCGAGCAGACTTCTTGCCTCGCTGGGCCCGAACGTGAAGAGGCGAAAAGACCGTCCCGAAGGCTCTGCGCCACCCGATGCTAGTACGAGCTTGCCCTCGCCCGGCCCGGCGTACAGATAGGAGCCATCTTCGGTCACGAACGAGACCATGTCGCGGTTGCCAATGGTGCCAGATCTGTCGCTGGAGCGCTCGCGGGCCCTCTCAGCGAGCTGAATACGAAACCGCTTGTTCGCCGCACGCTTGTCGCCCAGTCGGACTCCGGATGGCGAGACTTCCGCCACGGGCCAGCCACCTCCATAGCTGTTTAGCTCCACCGTGTCCCCGTCGGCGAGCGGAAGCCCATTCAGGTCGTTGAGGATGCCGAATACGGTTTCGACCTCCTCCGACGCGGTGTTGGAAGTCCACAAGAGCCGGCCTGACTTCACTGGAAACGTGACGACCGCGTTGCTCGATGAGCGAAGCAAGACGATAACGGGTTCGGGGTTGCCGGAAACGGGTTCGGGGTTGCTTGAAGACTTACCTCCGGATGAAGAGGGGGCTGGTGACCCAAACCCACCAGCGTTGCCAGCCATCTGTTGAATGACCGATGCCGGGTAAAACACCTCAAAGGCAAGGGATCCGGCTGGGTCGGCCGATGTCCGGCATCGGTGCTGGCCACCCGGGCCCGCGAAAGTGCGTCCAAAAAAGAAACTACGCTGGGACTCGACGCGGCAGAAAGGACTAATCGGCAGTCCCGGAACGGCGACTGGAAATGCCCCGGCGAGATTGTCCCTGGGCGTGCCCCATACGCCAGAACCGGAAAGAACCTGAAACCTCTTGACGGCGACTTCCCCGGTGGCGGAGACGACACGGCAATGGCCGTCCAGCACCCGGCCGGACTCGGAATTCCCGTCCGGCGTACGGGCCAGGCAGATGAAGGTAGGCTGGCCATTCTCGACACCGGCCTGCACTTGCTGCTCTTCGGTGACAGACCCCATGGGCACCCAACGGGGGAGGTCTTGCGCGACCAGGATCGGGATCATGGCGAACGTCAGGGCCAGATGGCGCATTGCGGGCTCCTTCAAAAACAAGAATCGAGAATCGCTGGCGTCGTCCCGGATGACGACTACGTCCGTCATGGCGGCGTTCTTATTCCGCCACTGCAGGTCGGCGGGAGTGAGGGATAGATCGGCTCCCACACCTCAGCGATCTTAAACTTCTTCTCTGAACCACCGGAGGGTGGCTTGACACGTACTTCAAGTAGCATCGAAGTACTAACCTCGGCTGTGGAAATCAGCCGGAAGTGAATCCTGCCTGGGGCAAAACCTTCGAATAAGTCACCCCGTCCGACTGGGCGAAAAGTCGGATTTCACGCCAATCTCCCGTAACTTAATTCAAACGTAAGCAATGACGCTACGTCCATCCGGAACGGTCCGATTCAACCCAAGAAGCGTATCGGAGAACATTCATGAAGGCAAGCTTTTTCTGTGGCACGCAAAAGACTTCTATAGCACCCAATAAAACGGATCTGCGGCTCATTTCTGATAGAGAGCGAAACCGAGCGACCTGGACTTTTCGTTTCCAGTGTTCTTGGAGTGACTTGAAGTGTTTCGTTCGTTGAGCCCCACTCAGTGAAGAATACGAGCCGGTTCCCCCAAGTTGTCCAGATGAGATAGTGAAGAATTATTCATGAAACGGAACTTGCCTGAAAAGAATACCGTCCCTATAATCGACCAAACACTTTTGGCACCTCGTTTGCTGCCGAGGAAAAAAGGTGAGGTGAGACGATGGAAATCGTCGGGGAAAGGCGGTTCGTGGAGATCCCGGGTGACCGGACACACGAGCTCCCGCCACTACTGGTGCAGTCGGCTTCGAAAAAGCGGATGGACCGCATGCTGGAGATGGCTTCGGACATCGTCGAGAGCGAAGACCTGATCGCGGACATGTTGGCGGCGGATGCGGATCTCGCCGCTTTGGATCATGATCGCCGCAAAATGGACCTGGCGTTGAACTTAGTCGATCAGTACTTCGACTTTGTGGCGCACTGGAAATGGGGCGACTCCATCCTGGAATGGATCCGGCAGTGCGAGACGACGTTTGACTTACGCGCCGACCTTCGTCCGCTGCTGCGTGCAGACGTCTGGCCGCACGCCGGACGTTCCAGTTTTGTGACGCTTCTGGCCGACAAAGCCGTGCCACACGATGGCGTGGATTTGTCACGAGCGGTGGGCATGCGGTTGACGTTTCGCCAGCCACCGCCCATCGGCTGCTTCTCTAATCAGTTCCTGTTCTATCTGAACTCGACGGTCGCGACCACGGCGTACGACACGTGGGCCAAGCTCTCACCGGACCCGATTTCGGCGCTGCCGCCGGAGAGGTTCCGCTTCCAAGTCGTCACGATGTAGACTTGCGCGGCTCAGCCGCTCTCTGCCAGCTTCCGTCTCGGCGAAGCGCCGCCTCCGTTTGCCGGTGGGCCGCTTCTTGCTTCCGGATCTTGTAATCTAGCCTTGCATGCGCATCGCGATAGTCGGACTTGGCTTCATGGGCGTGACCCACCTGAAGGCGCTGCAGGCGTCCAACACGGTCCGCGTCGGCGCCGTGGTCTCTTCAGACGAAAAGAAGTTGAACGGCGACTTCTCGGGTGTCGGCGGCAACCTGGACACCACCGCCTCGGCCATCGATCTTTCGGAAGTGAAGAAGTACCGCAAGCTGGCCGAACTGCTGAAGGACCCGGAGATTGATGCGGTCGATCTCTGCTTGCCGACGCACAAGCATGCCCCGGGTGCCATCGAGGCGCTGCAAGCCGGCAAGCATGTGCTGCTCGAAAAGCCCATGGCGCTCAGCGGAGAGGAGTGCGACAAGGTGATCGCGGCCGCGCGACAGGCAAACAAAATCGTGATGTGCGCCCAGGTGCTGCGATTCTTCCCGTTTTACCGAAGACTCATCGAAGACCTCCCGGAAATGGGCCGCATCCGCTCCGCGCGGTTTCGCCGCCGCTGCGCGGCTCCCAGTTGGGGGGAATGGCTGCGCGTGAAGTCGATGTCGGGCGGGGGCGTGTTCGACCTCTTGATCCACGACGTCGACATGATGCTGCGCGTCTTCGGTCAGCCTCGCGGCGTAAAGGCCACAGGCTTTGAGGACCTGGACGGCGGGATCGACCTGATCAGTGCTCATTTTGACTATGCGGGCTTCACTTGCGAAGTTTCCGGCGGCTGGCACCCCGGTAAGTATCCGTTCGGGATGGAGTACACCGTCGTCACGCAGAAGGGCACGATCGACTACCGCCTCGGCGAGGGGGACCCGAAGGTGTACCCGGCGTCCGGCAAGGATCCGGAGACCTGGGTGACCCCGGAAGGGGTCGACGGCTATCGCGATCAGATCGAGTATTTCGCGCACTGCGCGGCGAAGGGCCATCAGCCCGACCTGTGCTCGCCAATCGATTCGGCGAACGCGGTGCGATGGACCAAGCGAATGGAGGAAGCAAGACGTGGCTAGTTTGAAGGCACTTGAGCCGGGAGTGATGTTCTGGGCAAAGCCCGATCCGGCTGCAGCTGTGCGGGAGGTGAAATCGCTCGGCGTGCGTTGCGGCCAGTTGGGAGTGGCCGGCGACTATTTGCTTGACGGGGCTGCCGCCGTTTGGAAAGCGGCACTCGCGGAGGAGGACTTCACGTTGGTCACTGTCTTCGCCGCGTTCACCGGCGAGGACTACGCTGACATCCCGACCGTCGAGCGGACGGTGGGCTTCATCCCGGAGGCGACCCGTGCGGAGCGGGAGGCGCGCACGCTGGCGCTCTCGGACTTTGCCGCCGAACTTGGCGTGAAGTCGATTGCCTGTCACATCGGTTTTGTGCCGCACGACAAGAGCAACCCGACCTACGTCGCGGTTCGCGATCTGGTGCGGCGGATCTGCGATCATGCGGCTCGCCACGGCCAGAGCTTCACGCTCGAGACCGGGCAAGAGCCCGCGCTTGTCTTGCTGGACTTCTTCCGCGACGTGGAGCGCGCAAACCTCGGCATCAACTTCGATCCAGCCAACATGATTCTGTATGGCACCGGTGATCCCATCGAAGCGCTGGGCGTGCTGGGTGCCCACGTGATCTCGGTTCACGCCAAGGACGGTGACTGGCCGCCGAAGGACCAACCGGGCGCCCTGGGTACGGAACGCAAGCTGGGGGAGGGCAGCGTCGGCATGGAGCGATTCATCGCCAAGCTGCGCGAGATCGGCTACCGGAATCCGGTGAATGTCGAGCGCGAGGGCACTTCGCCGGAGCAGTGGCGGGCCGATGTCTCGGCTGCCGTGCAGTTGTTGGGGCGCCTGATCAACAACTAGGCAAAGGTTGAAGGGGCCGCGCGGCACGTTTCCGAACAAACAGAAGCACAGGCTCTTGACACCGGACCACGGTACGGACCGCATCCTGTATTCCAGGAGGGTCAATCCATGACCGAGAATGTGATTCAAACTGGGAAGTGCTGTGAGGCGTGCACCTGCCCCGATCAATGCGATGAGCAATGCCAGTGTGGAGCCGGCCAGTGCGGCTGCCAGTGTGGCTGCGCCTGTTCGTGCTGCCGGCAAAAGTAAGCGGACAATTGCCGCGGCGGCCAGAGAAGCGGGCGTCGGCATTGAGACGATCCGCTACTACGAACGCCGCGGCCTGATTCAGCAGCCCAAGGCCTCGGGTGGCTACCGGCACTACAGCGACCACCTGCTGCGGCAGATCCGATTCATCCGCACCGCCCAGCGGCTTGGCTTCACCCTGCGCCAGATTCAGGAACTGCTGGCGCTTGCCGAGCGTCCCGACCTGACCTGCGGCCAGGTTTGTAGTGCGACAGAGGCCAAGCTGGCTGAGGTGCGCGAACGGTTGCGCTCACTCGAGGCGCTCGAGCGGGAACTGGAAGCCATGCTGTGCAACAAGGATTGTCCGGATCCTGCTCGAGACTGCAAGCTTCTGGAAGCACTGGAGGTGTGATCGGCCATGCCCACGCTTGCGGGATTTGCGGATCGAGACATCACGCCGGCGATCGGCATGGAGATCCCCGGAAACTACTTCAAGCAGTTTCATGCCTCGTTTCACGACCCGTGCCGCGTGCGCGCCTGCGTATTCGATGACGGCGCGCGTCGCGTGGCGATTGCCGCTATCGACGCACTGATTGCGCCGCGCCAGATGGTGGAATCCGTGCGGCGCCGCATTGAGACGGCATGCGGCATTCCGGGACAGAGCGTGATGGTCAGCGCCTCGCACTCGCACTCTTCGGGAC
>CAYNDS010000219.1:0-7442 GCA_964395885.1 uncultured Solibacteraceae bacterium
GATGAGCGACGAGTAATACACGAATATCAGCAACACCGCCACCGAGCTGGCGGCACCGAAGACGCTCGTCACTCCGCTGGTGCCCAGGTACAGCCCGATCAAGGTTTTCCCAATGGTGAAGAGAACAGCGGTCACGAGAGCACCTAACCAGACGTCGCGCCATTCAATCTTCACATTGGGCACGATCTTGAACAGCACTCCAAAGACAAGAGTCAGGACAGCGGTAGACAACAGCGCATTCCACACATGCAGCAGCGTCTCGCCTCCCGGCAGCCGTTGACTGAAGAACTCACCAGCGGTTCCAAGCGCGGCCGTTACGCCGAAGGAGACCACCAGCAGCAGGCCGGACCCGATCACCATCAGAAACGCCACACCGCGCTCCTTCACCCACGCCTTCCAGCCGGATGTCTTCTGCGGCTCTACCTCCCAAATGGCGTTCATCGAGGTCTGCAACTCCTGGAAAACCCCAGAGGCGCCGATCAACGCCACCGCGATTCCGAAGAGTGCGCCGCCGACGCTCCGCTGCGCGAGAACGCCCTTTGCCACCTCATCCAGAGCGGCGCCCGCACGGTCTCCAGCCAGCGCTCGCAGCTGCGCCAGTACCACCTGCTCTGACTCCGGACCCAGGAGCCAATCGGCCAAGCTGACCACCACCAACAGCAGCGGCGCCAAGGAGAAAAGAGTGAAGTAGGCCAGCGACGCGCCGAGCCTTAGCGCGTCGTCATCCAGCCAGTCGTGGAAAGCCGCCTTCGCGTATCCCAGCGCACGAGAGAACATACGGGATTCACTGGTGCAATCGATCTGCCTCTCTGCGCCGCAACAGAACCCACCGATGCCGTGTCGAGCAGACATGAATCAGAAACTGAAGAGACTGCGGGACCAAGTGATTGTGATCACCGGTGCCTCCAGCGGAATTGGACTTTCGACGGCACGTCGGGCAGCGAAGAAAGGGGCCAAGTTGGTTCTGGCCGCGCGGAGCACGGAAGCGCTTGAGGAACTCCGAGCCGAGTTGGAAGCAGCGGGCCGCGAAGTCGTGTGCCTCACGGCCGACGTGGCCGAGGAAGCCGATCACCGCCGCATCGCCGACGCCGCCAAGTCACGCTTCGGCCGCATCGACACTTGGATCAACAATGCAGGCGTCGGGATGTACGGCAAGCTGCTCGAGACACCGGTCGAGGACCAGAAGACTCTGTTTGAGACCAACTTCTGGGGAGTCGTATACGGCTCCCAGGTGGCTTGCTACGAGATGCGGCAAAGCGGCGGCGCACTGATCAATGTCGGCAGCGTGGTCAGTGACCGCGCCTTGCCGCTGCAGGGGGCGTACGCGGCGTCGAAAGCCGCCGTCAAGAACTACACCGACGCGCTGCGGATGGAGTTGGAAGCCGATGGCGTCCCGATTTCGGTGACCCTCATTCAGCCCACCTCCATCGACACACCGTTTCCACAGCACGCCCGAAACTACATGGAGGCTGAGCCTCGGCTGGCTCCACCCGTCTATTCTCCGGACCTTGTCGCAAAGGCGATTCTCCACGCGGCGGAGCATCCGCAGCGGAACGTGCACGTCGGCGGCTCCGGCAAGGCCATGGAGGTGATGGGCAAATGGGCCCCTCGCCTCACTGACAGGGTCTTTGAGAGTACAATGTTCGACCAGCAGAAGCGCGAACAGCCCAGTCATCACGCCAGCATGGACACGCTCGAGATGCCGTCAGAGGATCTCCGCGAACGGGGTGAGCATGACGGCATGGTAATGCATCAGAGCTGGTACAACGCCGGTTTGCGCCACCCCTTGGCTGCGGGAGCTCTGGCGCTTGGAGCCGGACTGCTCGTCGCCGGTTGGGTAAACCACCGCCGCACGCAGTCCGTGTAAAGACGAAAAGGGCGCGGAGCCCCGGAAGGCTGCCGCGCCCGATCTGTTCTCGCTTAGAAGCCGATCCGCAGTCCGAAGCGGATCGCGCGTTGCACGATACCGTCGCGACCGGTGTTGGCCACGCCCGTGATCTCGAACACGCCCGTCCGGAAGGTGCCGTTCGGGTTCAGCGCCAGGTTGGAGATGTTGCCCGAGGGTTGCCCCAACTGCGGCGTGTTGGTCAGGTTCAGCGCCTCGGCGCGGAACTGCACGTTGACACGCTCCGTCACGTTGAAGCGGCGGAAGATGCCAAGGTCCGTGTTGAAGATTCCCGGACCCGTCAGCAAGTGGAACGCAGCGTTCCCGAAGCGGGCATCCGTCACCGGCCGGAACGAATTCCAGTCGTAGAACGCTTGCCCGCGGCCGTAGCCGCCCGTGCGGCGAATCGGTCCGACGACGTCCGCTCGCTGTGAGTTGCCCGGCATGTTCAACGACGCACCGTCCGCACTCACCGTAAACGGCGCTCCCGAGAACGCGCTCAACAGACCATTGATCTGCCAGCCGCTGACCAGGAAGTTCGCCACGCCATTCGACGGGTTGAACCGCTTGCCCTTGCCGAACGGCAACTCATACACGTACGTCATCTGGAAGTTGTGCCGCCGGTCGAAGCCCGTGAGGGCGCTATTCAGGTTGTAGAACTGCAGCGCCTGAATCGCCGGGCCTCCGTCGTTCGAGAAGTTGCAGCAGATGCCCACGGCCTTCGACCATGTGTAGGCGATGTTCAACTGGAAGCCGTTCGCGTAACGCTTCGCCAACGTGGCCTGCAGCGAATCGTATTTGGTGTTGCCCATCGGCGTCACCAGCGCGGTTTGCACCGCGCGATTGAAGTTGCGGAAGAACGGGCGTCCGTTGTTCGCCGAACCCGGAACCTGGCTGGCGTTCAGGTCCAGGAAGCCCGTCTGTTTGACGGTCCGATTGGCCACATAGCCGGCCTGTCCCACCCAGCCCTTGCCGAGCTGCCGCTGGATGGTGAAGTTCCAACTCATGATGTAGGCGCGCGTAAACTCCGTACCCGTCGAGATCAGCGCCACGTTGCTCGGCACGGGCAGGACACCATTGCCGATGTTGGGCAGCGTGACGGGCGGAATGCCGTTGCTCAGGTTGCTGATTGGCACGAACGCATCGGTTCCCGGCGAGTTATGGATGATCATCATCGGGAAATTCGTGCGCAGCGCCCGCACCAGGTTGAGCGGGTCGTAGTTGACGCCGAAGCCCGTGCGGATCACCGTCTTTTCGTCCGGACGATAAGCGATACCGAGACGCGGAGCAAACAGCAGGTTGCTGTTCTTCACACCGCAGTTTTCCGGAACGCTTCCCACCCCGCAGACCAGCATGTTGTTCGTCGCGAAGTCGTAGCGCTCCATGCCGCGGTCGGCGCGGCGCGGCATCGGGAAATTCTCGTAGCGGACGCCATAGTTCACCGTCAACTTCTGGTTCACCTGCCACGTGTCCTGAGCGTAACCGGCGAACATGAGCGTCTTCACGGTGTAGGCATCCGGGATCTGGACCGTGCGGCCCCAGTTATTCACCTGGCCAAGCAGGAACGAACCCCAGGTGTTGAACTGGCTGGCCGATGGGCCCCCGCGGATCTGCGTCGGGCCACCCGTGAAGTTGAAGCCGCCCTGCGCACCGTGATTCTGTCCGGCGAACTCCGCCTGCACCTGGTTCAGGTCCTGGCGATACAGGTCAAAGCCGAAGCGGAACTGGTGCTTGCCCTTCGTCCAGTTCAAATTCGCCACATAGCCGAACTGCGGATCTCGGCGCTCATACGGCATGAAGGCGTCCGGCACACCAAGGGTGCCAAATCCGGCGAAGGTGAACCGCGGCCAGCCGCCTTCAAATCGGCGGTCGCCGTTGGTGCCCGGAATGCGTAGCACATCGCGGCCGATGTTCTGGTCGAGACCTGGCTGCTGCACTGCCGTGTTGTAGTTGGTCCAGCCGAAGTTGCCGTCCAGGATCAGATTCGGCGTGATCACATACGTGGTTGCCCAGGTCAGCGACTGAGTGGTACCGCTCGCATTGCCAACGTTGCCGCCGACAGTAGACAGTTGCGGACCAATGATCTCGCCCAGCATTCCCGGATTGTTCATTGAGTAATTCAGCACCGAGTAGCGGCCGTACATCGTCCACTTCTCGTTGATGTTGTAGTTGAACTTCGTGTCCACCGTGTGCCGGTCAAACAGGAAGTTGCCCTGAGTGAAGAAGTTGTTGTCGCGGAAACCTTCGCCGACGGTCGGAATGCGAGCGATGATGGCCCGCGAGATCGGGTTGATTCGGGAATCCGGAATGATGTTGCCGGGGAAAGGCTGCCGGTTCGCCCCATTCGGTTCACCCGTCGCCGGGTCATACACCACGCCGCGCGCGCCAAACAGAGCGATGCCCTCCGTAAGGTCGCCGCGCCGCATCGCTGGTGTCGCCAGCGTCGTTGAATTCGCTGCGAACTCACGCCGCGTCGAGGCCTCATAGGCGCCGAAGTAAAAGAGCTTGTTCTTTACAATCGGGCCACCGATGGTGCCGCCCGGCTGATTGAAGACGTACTTCGGATTTCGCTGATTCTGCTGCTGCAGCAGCGCAAAGGTGTACGGCTTCGCCAGGAAAGCGTTGCTGTTGTGATACCAGAAGGCCGATCCATGCACCTCATTGGTGCCGCTCTTGATCTGGACGTTGATGGCCGCACCGCCGGAGAAGCCCTGCTCCGCATTGAAGCTATTGGTCGCGACGTTCACCGTCTCAATCGCCTCGATCGACGGCACGTAGGCGGCGATGTGCGGCAGCCAGGTCTGCTGGCTCACAGCGCCATCGATGCGCACGTTGGTACCGGCCGTCGGGGCGCCATTCACATTGGTCTGAAGGGCGCGCGACGGGTTGGTGGGGACCGAGTGGGCATTGGTGGGCGGCGCGACGCCCGGCAGCGTGATCAACAGGTTCTGATAGTTGCGGCCCACCGGGGTGGGCACATTGATCAGATCGCGGCTGGTCACTTCCGCCTTCACGGTCGCCGTGTCGGTTTGCAGCGTGGCAGAAGAGGCCTCCACCGTCACGGCTTCACTGACGGAGCCGACCGGCAGCGATACATCAATACGCACCGTGGAGTTGGCCGTCACCTCGACGTTCGGCTCCGTCACCGTACGGAAGCCTTCCTTCGAGATTTTGAGTTCGTAAACGCCCGGAAGGACTGCCGTGAAGCTGTACTGTCCCGCTTCATTCGTCTGTGTGACGCGTTGCTGGCCTGTCGCTTTGTTGGTCGCCGTGACGTTGGCGGCGGGCACCGCCCCGGCGCTGGCATCCGTCGCCGTTCCCACCAGCGAACCGTAAAGAACCTGTGCGTCGAGCCGCGCCATACAAAGGCAAGCAGCCAGACAGAAACCGATCGCACGCAAACATTGCGTCATGAGCAGACCCCCTGGAGAGACTAAGCTGTCTTGAATATTTAACACACTCTCTGGCTACGCGGGGATCGGGCAAGCGTCAGGAAGCAGGTTTTTCTCGCGGAGGGAGTACCAGAACTCCGGGGGGATGCGCGCACTCAGGAGTTCGAGGTTTTCGTCCAGCTGCTGCACGGATCGCGCCCCCGGAATGATGTTGACCACCGCAGGATGCGCCATCGGAAACTGCAGCGCCGCTGCCCGAATGTCCACGCCATGGCGGCTGCAGAGCGCTTGGATATGACCGACCCGATCCAGCAGATCCTGGGGTGCCGCCGTGTAGTTGAATGTGGTGCCTCCGGCCAGAATGCCGCTGTTGTAAGGGCCGCCAAGAAAGATGGAGATCCCCTTCTTTTCGCAGAGCGGCAGAAACTCAGCCAGCGCGGAATGATCGATCAGCGTGTAGCGGCCGGCCAGCAAAAAGCAGTCGAACTCGCCTTCCTGCGCGAAGCGTTGCAGCATCTGCCACTGGTTCATCCCGGCACCGATTGCCTTGACGACTCCTTGCGCGCGCAGTTCGTGGATCGCCGGATAAGCTTCGCGGATCGCCGTTTCCCAGTGCTCATCCGGATCATGGATCAGCAGCACGTCGATCCGGTCCACCTTCATCCGCTTCAAGCTGGATTCAAAGCTGCGCAGCACCGCGTCACGGGTGAAGTCAAAATGCCATTGGAATGGGCTGATCGTGCGCCACTGCCCTTCCCGCTCAATCCGCGCCTTCTCCTCCAGTGAAATGGGTTCCAGCAGGCGGCCCACTTTCGTGGACAAGACGTACGACTCACGCGGAACACCGGGCAACACCTCTCCCAAAAGCTCTTCGCTGTAGCCGTGCCCGTACATGGGCGCCGTGTCGATGAAGTTCAAGCCGCGCTTCAAGGCTTGCTCGATCGCCCCGAGTGCTTCCTCTCGGGCTACCGAGTGAAACAGCCCCGGCAGTGCCGCCGTGCCGAGGCCCAGGCGCGTGGTCGCCAGACCAGTAGTGCCAATTGACGCTTTTTCGAGTGGGTTCATCCGTTGGTCATCGTATCCCGGACACCGGCTTGCTCATGAATCCGCATGGAAAGCAGAGCAAGAGTTCTCGGCCACCCCCTGCATCAGACACTCATCGTGCTGCCCGCCGGGCTGCTCATGACCGCAAGCGTTTTTGACTTCATCACGTGGCTGCGTCATGACCCCCGCTACACGGAGATGGCCGCCTACCTGATCGCCGCTGGCCTGATTACGGGGCTGCTCGCCGCCGTTTTTGGAATCATCGATTGGCTCAAGATCCCGGCCGGCACGCGCGCGGGCCGTGTCGGCGCGCTTCACGGTGCCGGCAACCTCGTCGTCATGGGCCTCTACGCCATGAGTTGGCTGATTCGCTTCAACGACGAGTCGGCGCCGGGATTAACGGCGTATGTGCTGTCCTACGCGGGCTTCGCACTCTTGCTGGTCACCGGCTACTTGGGCGGCGAGATGGTGGTGCGTCATCGCATCGGTATCAGCGACATTGCAGACTACAACGCCCCACCCTCGTGGAAGACCGATCCCCTAACCGGCCCTCGTCCCGACGAAGAAACCTCGAGCGCTCGGATCCGTCCGCGCCCGGGTCTCAGCTAGGAGCTTGTTCCACACGCTCCGTCGGCAGCCGGACGCCGCGTAGCGCGCTTTGCAACACGCTCACGAGACAGGGTGCGCTTCCAGGAAGGTTCGGATCTCGGCAGTCTCGGCCTCGCTCAAGCGAAACTCCGCCGCGCCGATCACCCCGTTCAGTTGCTCCGGCGAGCGCAGGCCCACAATCGCCGCCGTCACCGCCGGATGGCGCAGTGTCCACGCAATCGCCACCTCTCCTGGCGTCCGCCCGTGTCGCGCTGCGATGGCGCGCAGCAACTCGACCAGCGCCAGATTCCGGCTCAGTTGCGGCTCCTGAAACGGCGCAGTGCGCTTCCGAAAGTCATCATCCGGCAGCGACAAGGCTCGTTCACGAGTCATCCCGCCCGAAAGCAGCCCGGACTTCATCGGCGAATAGACAATCGTCCCGATCCCATTCGCCGCGCAGTACGGCAGAATCTCGTCTTCGATCTGCGGAGACAGCATCGAGTACGGCGGCTGCAATGAGGTCACTGGAGCGA
>CAYNDS010000220.1:0-7360 GCA_964395885.1 uncultured Solibacteraceae bacterium
AGGAAATTTTGGTAGGCCGTGTTGGGCTTGAACCAACGACCAAAGGATTATGAGTTTGCCCGTGACGCCGCATGCCTAGGAGAAGCGAGCGAAAGCATGCGGAGCGTACGGAAGCAGAAAGTAGTTTATTGACAGTAACTTAGCGAAGTTCAGCGGAGCCGGGCGGACATGACGGCTGTACCGTCAGCGTACCGCTCAGGCGTCCCGCTTTGCGTCCTGGGCGACCGTCGTCGAAGTGCCGTCAGGTGTCGTTTCCACCATCCGGCCTTGCTCGTCACGATGGAACGTGGAGATGCCTTGGGCATGAAGGCTCTCGACGCTGTTCCGCACCGCCTGCTTTGCGAGCTGGTCCAGCTCGCGGAACGTCCGGCCCAGCACGCGGCTGCCTTGTGGTTTAGCTTGAGTCATCGCTTCAATCCTCCACTGGCGTTTGGTCTTCAAAGCCTGAACCTTCGAGCGGAACCCCGCCCTGGGCCAAGACCTCTTGGCCTCGGAGAATGGTGACGATCTGGGAGAAGGCCTCGGCCAGCGCCTCGGTGCCTTGCTGGTTCGTCTCCCGATAGCGGCGCAGCGCGCTTTCAATCGTGGCGACAACCGAATCCAAGTCGCGCGAGCCATCGCTGAAGATTTTGAAGAAGGTCAACCAGGCCAGCACCGGAATGCCCGAAGCCTCCTGCTTCTTGGTCGATGCGACGAAGTCGTCCAGCAGCCCATAGCGAGCCACCCGCCCGAAGTTGCCACCCCCGTCATCGTCGGCACGGTCTGAGCATTGATCGGTCTTGACGGCTGGGTAGGGCGTCTGGTGGGTGGCCGGGGTGATGCCGCCATTTCCCCCACGCTGGCCGCGCATGGTCTGCCAGTAGTAGTTGCGCAGCTCGGCGGCATAGCGCGCCTCGCCGACGAAGGGGCGCAGCAGCTTGGGGCTACCGGCGACCACGTCGCTCAACACCCACGGGAAGACGACCAGCAAGTCGGCAGGCGCGCAAGCGTTGGGCGTCACGGTATAGCGAAAGGTCGGTTCGCCCTCCTTGGAGAGCGCGAACCAGCCTTTCAGCTCGATCCCCATGAGGATCGGCGTTTCGCCTGGTGACTCAGTGACCAGGCGCACATCCGGGAAGGCCTGCGCCTGGCGCTCGAAGCGATAGAGCGCATAGCGCCCGTCCACGTCCCACACCTCGCGCAAGCTGTTCAGCCCGTTGACGACGGCGTCCTCGATGGATGCGCCGAGAGCGGAATTCAAGGTGAAGATGTCCGTCGCCCGGAAGTCTGAGATCCGAAGCGAGGTCTTGAATTCCTCGGGCAGCGCATAGAGCGTCTTGATGACGTTCTCGTAGAGCTTGCGCTGCGGCCAGCTCGCTTCAGGCCCGCCCGACTTCTCGGGCTTCGGGATCGCGGGCGCGGCAGCAGCAGCCGGGGCAGCGGCTGCGGGTGTAGGGGGCGTGGTCTTAGGCGGCATGCTGTCTCTGTTCCTCCATGCGTGTGAATTCTTCTCTGAGGCGGGCTGCGGCCACTTGGAAGTAATCGGGGTTGATCTCTGAGGCGTAGGCCTGCCGCCCCGTCTGCATCGCGGCTATCGAAGCAGAACACAACCCGCCGAACGGCTCCCAAACCACGTCACCCGGATCGGTGCAGGCCAGAATCTGGCGCTGCATCAGGGATAGCGGCTTCTGGTTGGCGTGCAGATAGCCCATGCTCGACTTGGCCCGGATGCGCTCGCTGCCGTGAACGGCTGGCTCTCGCCAGATGTTCGTGACCCCGTGGGCATGCGTCCACTTGGAACGCATCTGCCGCCATGCGGCCTCGGTGACGGGCGTTCTTCCGTCAAGCGAGAAGTAGGGGCGCGCGGTGGGCTTGCCATGCTTGTTGCAGTAGTCGGCCATGCGAACGATGGCCTCGGGCGGCGGGAAGTACCAAAGATGGCACTGCGTGAGGTACTTGCGCGTCGCAGCGTTCGCCACCCCGCAAGCCTCGTTCGCCTTGAACATCGGCAGGCCGCTCCGCATCCACTCGTAGCGAACCCAATCCTTGATGGTCAGCAGCTCGCCGTTGTCGCCTGGCAGTAGGTTCCGCTTCGTGTAGCGAACGGCGACCTCTGAGACAACCGGCATCCCCCGGATGGTCTTGCTGTTGCAGTTGCCCGCGACGTGGGCGATGCCCTTGTCCCAGATATTGCATTCCTCGTACTGCCAGCCGTGCATTTCCAAGACTGGGTGCACCAGCGCCCAACCCACCTCCGTGCACCAAAACCATAGGGTGGTGTCGGTGCGCGCATGCGCTGACCAGGCGGCAACATGGGGCGCGTACCACTCGGCAAGGTGGCTCGGTGTCTTCGGCTCGCCTGGGAACTTGCCAAGCCCATAGGGGCCATCGGCCACGATGCACGTCGGGGCGGCCCACTGCGAGTAGCACTTCATCGCGTCTTCGCGCTCGATCAGCACGTCACCAGCGCGTGCCGCCTTGGCCTGGAACGTGGTCGACCTGGTCTGCTCGCCTCGGGTGGGTGTCACCACGGTAAGGCGCGAGGCTCCTGCGGCCTTGCGGGGGTTAGCAGACATGGCGGTTCTCCTGTGTGTTGTTCTGATTGCCCGCGCGGCGGCTCAAGCGCCACGCGCGGAAGTCTTCATCGTCGTCGATCATCATGAAGGCCATGCCGCGAACCACGTCGCCGGGCGTCATGGGGCAACCGTTGGCCGCGCTGTATTCGGCCCAGCGGTTGATGCACCAGGCGGCGTCATCGTTGAAGCCCTCGAAGTGCAGGGGCCAGCTCGGGCGCGGCAGGTAGTAGGTCGCCCCGGCCTGGCCGTCGTTCTTCGCAACCCATGCCCAAAAGTCCCAAGAGTCTTCCTCTGCGAGTGATCGCATCGTCAGCTCTTGAGCTAGCTCGGCCAGCGTCCAGCAGTCGCCGGTCTGCTCGTACAGATAGGCGGCGTACTGCTCCATGAGGCGGCAAAGCTCGTCATCGAGGCCATAGAGCTGCGGGGAATAGGCTGGAAACGCAAGGCGCGGGGGTCGCCTTGCTCCCCCGTGAAGTGGGACAATTGAAGTAGCCATGATGCACCTCGGTAATAGGTGGGTTGTGGTTAGGCGACTTGGGTGTTGGCGCACTCTCGTCGCCGCCTTTATATCGACGCCGAAAACCGACGCCGAATGCTTCGCCGATTCGCCAGGGCGCGAACCAGCAATTCCCTTATAAATTGACTCGATCACGGCAGCAATTCCGTCTGCCGAGGCGTGGTTCTGGTATTTCTCAATGCCTCGGCTCGATCAGGCCTAGCCTTTCGCAGCCTGCCGGGCAAATATCCTGAAGCATCGACCTCGAATCTTGGAATACCTAGCTCGCAGAGATATTTTTGAGCACCCTCCAGGGTGAACAAACGAATATCACCGCGCGAAGTTGCAAGCAGCCTTTCTTCCGCTGCATATGCAATAGAAACAGCGAAGCCGCCCGCCTTTCCAATAAGGCACGCTTTGGTTATGGAGTTGGCTCGGACCAGCTCCCGCATGACTGGTTCTTTGATGGTTTCGAGCATGTCGGGCAACAATCGTTGATGGCGGCTTTGTTGTTGAGTCTACCATCAGTCAACGTTAACTGACTCGTCGCTAACCCCTATTCGCCTACTCAAACGGCAGGCATGTCAGCCGTCTCGCCCTCGCCTCTGATGAAGGCTTGGAGCATCCGCGACATTGGCCCATCGAGCGCGTCCGGGACGGTCGCCATGAGCTGCTGATGGCGACGCACGCCCGTCGCCCTGGCTGCGGCCCTGGTGGCGTCGTCCACAAGCTCAGGCTCTAGGGCGAGGGCCATCTTCATGAACTGGTCGAGCACCGCGAACTGGAACTGCTGCGCCTGAAAAAGCTGTGTGAACCGGCGATGCAGCTTAGTGAGCTGCGCCGCCATGCGGTCTTCAACGCCTGCCAGCTCGGCAGCCGCGCTCTGCCGGTCAATGGCCTGGCGAAGCGCAAAGCGGTGGTAGTCCGCGAGGCTCATGCCTGCCTCATCTGCTGCGGCTTTGGCGGCATCGAGCAGGTCTTGAGGCAGTCGAAGGGTCTTGTGGACCAATTGGGAGGGGGGTTTCTTAGGCATCCTCTGTGTGGCACTGAAGTTGCGACGTGTGCCACAGTATAAATGTGTGCCAGGAAAAGGAAAGTCAACCCGCGAAGTGTGCATCCGTGCCACATTCTTTATGTTCCACTAGCCTTGTTTTCCCCGGCCCTAACACTCATTTGTAAGCAAAACATAAGCACCTGACCCGCCCCGCCTGACGATATAAGCAAAACATGAGCAAAACATAAGCAAAAAAATAGCACTCGAAGGCCCACATAAGCAAAATATAAGCAAAACATTAGCAACCCTTCGCTTAATTGCTATTCAGGCCATTTCCTCGCACAATAAAGACGCCCTACTCGGGGCTTTCTTCCTGACGCTTGTCGGCAGGCGGGCGGGTGATGCGAAAGCCAACCCCTCGTGAGTCTCCGCACCTAAAGCTGGGCGGCAACGCCCTACATCCGCGATGCCGTGTCGGGGCTAGCGGTGACGATGCAGCCAAGGTGCTACCGATGGCGCAGCCTGGCGCTGCAACTGATGCCGGTCCCGGCGTAGCTCCCGTGAAGCAGACCACGGCGAGACAGGTTTAACCGCTGTTCGTCATGAACACCACAGAGGGCAAGGCCATGCCAGTTACTGACAAACCTAGCGCACCCGGCAGGGGTGCATCGCTCGCACCAGGCGGGCTTGTGTCGCCAACGACAATTGACCGCGCGCAGCTCCGGCTGAAAAAGGTTCGGCGCAAAGAGGTACGCGAGCCCGTGAGCGTGCAGGACGCCTTGCAGTTACTGCGCCCGCAGATCGTCCGACTGGTGAGGCTCGGCTACCAGTTGAAGGAGATTGCTGAGTTTCTTGCCGATGACGGCAAAGGCGGCGGCATCGAGGTCGATGCGCAAGCCTTGGCCGATGTCGTTGCAGCGGGTAGATTGGGCACCAGGTCAAAGGCCGGTCTGCCCGTTCCGATTACCGGAAACATGCCCGAGCTATAAGATTGGACAAACGCGGTGACCGCTTGGCGGTCTACCCCCTGCGAAGGCAGGTCGGGCGGAAGTAGCGAAAGCGACACCTCTCGCTAGTCTCAGAACCTAAAGCCGGGCGTGTAAGCCCTATATCTGCGCGGTCGTATCGGGATCGGCGGTGACATCCGGCCAAGGTTTCAATCCGATGGATTCAGCCATCGTGCGCTGATACTGAAGCCGGACCCGGCGTAGCTCCCGTGAAGCAGACCACGGAGAGACAGGTATTCAAGTTCGTTCCTCAACGGGCTTCCCTGTCATCGGGTCGGTTCTCGCTCTCCCTCCGGCATGGAAGCCCACACCTGAAAGGGCTAGGCCATGTCGCAACTCAAGCACTATGGGGAGCACTCCCCCGATGTCGTTGACGCAGATTTCCGCGTCGTCCCCACTCCCCCAGCTCGCGCCTCGCGGTCGCTACCGGTCTTCCGGCTGCTGACGGTCGCGCCGATCTTGCTCGCCATGTTCGGCGGGGCGCTCAATCTCTGGTCGGGCAATGCCGCCATGCTGGGCGCGTTCGCTGGCACGGTCGCATTGATCGGCCTGAATGCCTGGTTCGATCCCTCCCGACTGCGCCCGATGGCCGTGCCCCTGGTGGTCATGGCTGGCCTGGCCGTCCTGTTCCTGGTCGGGAGGCATGTATGAGCAACGCCGCAGGCTCTCTCGCCGCCCTGGCGCTGATGGTGGCCTTCTTCGTCGGCGTGCGCGGTGTCATTGCCGCCATGCGCGGCGATGTTCGGCAGGCCTTCGCTCTCCTGCAAGAAGCAGAACAGCAGTCGCCGGGCCATATCGCCACGTCCTTGCTGAAGGTGCTTGCGGGCTTCGGCCTGGCCCTCCTGCTGGCCGCGCTCACCGCCTGCGGTGAGAAAAAGCCCGAGGTCGATCAGAAGCTCGTTGATTGGTTCATCGCGCATGAGGCCGACGCACGCGCGGAGCTGAAGAAGTGCGCCGAGCTTTCCAAGGGCAAAGCGCCCGAGTGGAACAACACCGACGAGGGGCTTCGCTGCCGCGCGGCCACCCTCGCCGGGAACACCTTTCAACCCGAGCCGTTGGCTCAACCCCGTCAATTCCGTGGAGGTTCCAAATGAATCGCAAGCACTTCATCGCCCTGGCCGTCACCGCCTCGTTCACTGCCATCGCCCCGAGCACGCAAGCCGGGTCGGTGGCTGGCTTCGGTGGCTCGACCGAGATCACGCAGCTCGCCAACAACATCGAACTGGCGCAGCAGTACGTGCAGCAAGTGCAGGCATACGCCACGCAGTTGCAGCAGTTCCAGACTCAGATTCAGCAGTACCAGAACATGGTGACGAACACGCTGAACATCCCCAATCAGGTGTGGGGCACGATCCAGAACGATCTGATGGGCGTTGCCAACGTGGTGCGCCAAGGGCAGGCCCTGGCCTACTCGGCACAGAACATCGGCACGCAGTTTCAGAACACCTTCAGGGGCTTCTCGTACCCGCAGGGCTTCAACTTCAAGACCGATTACCGCAACTGGTCGCGGGCTACGCTGGACGGCATCAAGGGGGCCTTCGAGGCCTCGAAGATGCAGGCTGACCAGTTCGCCACCGAGGAAGGCGTCTTGATCGGCCTGCGGTCGCAGTCGCAGTCAGCGCAAGGCCAGATGCAGGCGCTGCAAGTGGGCGCGCAGATCGCGGAGCAACAGGTTCAGCAGCTCCAGAAGCTGCGCCAGCTCATGATGGTGCAGATGCAGGCACAGAACTCCTACCTGGCCGCGCAGGAACAGAAAGATGCAGCCTCGCGCATGGCGCAAGATGACTTCTTCAATTTTGTTGATCCGCGCCGTGGTTCGACGAATTTCCGAGGGGGTAGCCGATGAACGCTTTACCTTCTCTGAAAAGCCACTGGGTGCGCCTGGGCCTGCACGTCGGCGCGCTGGCCTTACTGGCTGGTGTAAGCCTGTCGGCGCATGCCGACACCCGGATCATGGATGACATCGCGCAGCAGTACAGAAACGCGAGCGCCGGATGGAGCGGCACTCTCCTGGGCTTCGCCAATCGGCTGTTTGCGCTGTTGGCCCTCATCGAGCTGGCCTGGTCAGCAGCAGTTTGGGTGATGGACAAGAACGAGTTTCAATCGTTCTTCGCGGCCATCGCCAAAAAGATCATGTGGATCGGCATGTTCTACGCGCTGCTGCTGAATGGCCCGGTCTGGATTCCGGCCATCGTCGATTCATTTGTCGATGCCGGGGCCGCTGCGGGTGGTGGTGGCGGGCTGAGTCCAACCGATGTCTTCAACACCGGGATCATGAACGCGGCAACCCTGGTTAGCGGCATGAGCG
>CAYNDS010000221.1:0-2358 GCA_964395885.1 uncultured Solibacteraceae bacterium
TCTTTCCCAAGCCGATGGTGCTGATCTTTGCTGATTTTTGCTGACTCACCCTCGCCGCTGCTGATTTTGCTGATTTTTGCTGACTTTTGCTGATCTTCCGATCGGCGTCCCGGATTCTCCCAGCCGCACCCCAGTCATCGAGGCCTGCATGCTCGCTCTGGAAAAGCACTACCGCGTCGGGGAACTCGCCAAGCTCTGGGGCTTTGCGGCGAGCACGGTCATTCGACTGTTTGCCGCTGAGCCAGGCGTGGTCCGCATCTGGTCGCCGTCGGGCCGGCGTAAGTACGTCACGCTCTCCATCCCGGAGTCAGTCGCGCTCCGTGTCCACGAGCGTCTCACCCAACAGCTGATTGACGACAAACGTCTGGCGAGCCAACCTCTCCGTGTCGTTCGTCTTCGTGCCGCCCCCGCTGTGGTGCAGCCCCCGCGCCGCACCATCAGACTGCGAGCCGGCCGCGGCTCGGAGATTCCGTCGTACGACCCGCCGGCGTGAAGAGCGACGGCTACACGTCTTCCATCGTCTCTGCGAGCAGCCGCTCCAGACGGATCTTCCGGCTCGCTACCCACTTCGCGTAGTAGGTCTCAGTCACGCGAACACTCGAGTGGCCCAGCAGCCGTGCCACATCATCCAGTTGAAGCCCCGCCAGCAGCTTCCGCACTGCAAACGTGTCCCGCAGCCGATGTGGCCGGCAATCCGCCACGCCGCACCGCGTGCCGATCGTCTGCATCCTGGCGTAGACCTCGTTCGCCAGGTAGGCAGAGTTGCGGCTGGTTCCGTACGCGAACGGCAGACTGGGAGACAACCACTCGCACTCGTCGATCGCCTTCTTCAGCCGCTCCGGCAGGTACGCCTCGATGACTCTGGCCTTCTCCCCCTTGCGCCGCTTCTGCGCGACAAACGAATAGATCCACAGCCGCTCCCCCTTCGTGATCCGAGCCGGATCGTACCGGATCGCATCCCCAACCCGCATCCCGGTCTCGAGCATCAGTTCCAAGAGCAGGCGGAACGTTCGCGGATGCTTCGCATACCCATGGCTGCCGCCCGTCAGCCGAAGGGACTCCGTGAGGATGGCGGCTACCTCCTCGTCCGAATACGGCTCCTTCTGCTCGTAAACCGCCCGATGCGGTCTCAGTCGATCCAACAGCGCCGTCGTGATCCATCCGCGCCGAAACGCCTCCCGGAGAAAGCAACGTAGCTTTGCGACTGCGGTCGATTTGGAGGTCTCCGCCAATCCTTCCAGGCCGTGCACCTTGAAGGTCTCCAGCAAATCCACCGTGAGGTCGGCCATCTGCGCGACGCCATTCTGTGCGCAGTAGCGCTCCAGCCGGTTCAATTGAAGCCGGTACTGGCCGTACGTCTTGTCGCTCAGCTCATGCCGGTGGGAGGCCAGATACTTTTGGATGCATTCCGCAATGGTGGGGCCCGTCGGCGCCTTCGGTTCACTCTCTTCGATCAGGGCGCGCAAGATGCCCTCGGCCGTCCGCCAGTCGCGAGTCCCGGTGCTCTGGCGCGGGATCTCCGTGGTGGCCGTGCGCCCGGCCACCCAGATGGGGCAGTCGCAATCCACGAAGGCGCGCTTTTTCCGGATGTTCAGCTTGGTCTTGTGGACGTGGCAGTCACGGGTGTGGCGACGGAACAGAAACGGGGCTTTCGGGGCTGGCACAACGCCGAAATTGTACCAATGATTCGTACAATTTTCGGATCGTCTGCCTCAAGTGCTTGAAAAGAAGAGAGTTGGCTCCCCGACATGGATTCGAACCACGATTCACGGCTCCAAAGGCCGCTGTCCTACCGTTAGACGATCGGGGAGTACCGGGCTGACGCCAACTCTTTCAGACTACCATCGGCCTCTTGCTTTCGCACGGTAGGCTGGTCGAGTGAGTCTCCCCACCGTTCTTGTCACCGGCGCGGCCAAGCGCATCGGACGCTCGATCGCCATACGCCTGGCGCAGGAAGGCTTTCGCGTCGCCATCCACTACGGCGAATCCCGGCAAGAGGCCGAGCGGACCGCTGCCGAATGTGGCGGGGCCGAACTGTTTCAGGCCAACCTCGAACGGGTCTCCGACATCGCGGCCATGTTCGCTGACTTCGAGCAGCGCTGCGGACGTCTCGACGCGCTGGTCAACAACGCAGCCCGATTCACCCGCTTCCCCGTCCTCGACATCACCGAATCGGATTGGGACTTCATCCACTCGGTGAACCTGAAGGCCAGTTTCTTCTGCGCCCAACACGCCGCGAAGCTGATGCGCCGGCAGGGCGGCGGGCGAATCGTCAACATTAGCAGCGGTGGCGGACTCCGGCCCTGGCCGGAGCACGTGCACTACTGTGCTTGTCTCTTATACACATCTGACGCTGCC
>CAYNDS010000221.1:2368-7282 GCA_964395885.1 uncultured Solibacteraceae bacterium
GTGCACTACTGTGCGTCCAAGGCCGGCGTCATCCACATGACTCGCGCCCTTGCCGTTGCGCTGGCGCCTGACATCTCGGTCAACTCCGTCGCGCCGGGCGTCATTCCGTTCGGCGAGGAGTCGGACCCGCGTGTCCGCCGCTTGATCGACAAGTCGCCCGCCGGACGTCCCGGCACAGGTGACGAGATTGCAGAGGCCGTGCTGTACTTCCTGCGGGCATCGACCTTTACCACCGGGCAGATCATCGCCGTTGACGGGGGCCTTTCGCTGGTCTAGGCCCGGACCACCCGACAATCTTGCCTCTCTCGTGTGCGGCATCTGCTAACGTCGGCAGATCCACATGCGCCTCGCACTCGCCGCTCTCTCCGCACTAGTCCTGATACTGCCTGCTTGCCGGCAGAAGAAGCAGACCGGCGAAACCGTGCTGCGCGTTCTGACCTGGAATACGTTCAATCTGCCCACCATTGCCGGCAAAATGGGCGAAGTAAACCTGGACGAGGAAGCTCGCGGCAAACTTGTGGCGCGGCTGATGAAGCAGTCCGGCTACGATGTCATTGCCCTCAACGAAGTCTTCGACGAGACTGTCCGCGATGCCTTGCTTGAGGAGGCCAAATCCGGCCCTGGAGCGTTCACCTTCATCGTCGAAAAACTCGACGGCGAGACGCTGGAAGATAGCGGTCTGCTGTTGCTCTCCCGCCTGGAACCGATCCGGTTCGCCGCCGAAAGTCCGTTTCCCCTGCAGCACGACCTGGACCAGAACGGCACACCGGCGGACATCACCCGCTGTGCCAAACAACGCGTCTGGTGGAACGGACAGCCCGATGACGGCGAGGTCGATTCCTGGCGACCCGCCAACGGCGGCGAATGCCTGATCGCCTTCCACGATTATCGAGCCTGCACCTTCGACGCCGTCTTCGGTGCAGAGTGCCAGTCCAGCAAAGGCGTCGGCTATGTGCGACTGCGGCAGCGCAACGGCCAGCCACTTGATGTCTTCTGGACGCACATGCAGGCCAACGCCGGGAACTACAAGAAGGCGCGCGCCGAACAGTTTCAAGAGCTCTCAAAGTTCATTCAGTTCTGGTCTCCGGGCCGGGTCCGCGACTCCGTCGTGATGGGCGACCTGAATGTCAATGGCGCTGACATCGCGCTGGAGGAGTACACGAAGACGATCCTCACTTCCAATGACAGCGTGCTCGGCTCACTTGGCTTCCAGGACCTCTGGCCATGGCCCACCAGCGCACCGCAGCAAGACAAAGGTCTCACCTACACCCACCGCAACGACCATGTGAAGGTCACCGACCCGGAGGAGCGTCTGGACTACGTCCTCTGGCGGGACCGCGACGGGCGAAAGGCCTGTGCGCAGCATCCTCGCGTGGAGCGCCGCTACGACGCGGTGCGCCCCGGCGGATCCACGATCGACCTCTCTGACCACTTCGGTGTGGGAATGGAGATCCGGCAGTTCGCGCGAGATCCCATGGCAAACCCCGAGCCTTGCAGCCCGTCGCGAGCGGTCAAACTCGCCGGCTTGGCGAATGGTCAGTTTGAAGAGCGAACCGACACTCCGGGCGCGTGTCAATGGCTCTTTGTCGAACCGGGCACGTACACCGTCAGCAACCTCACCGGAAATCCAATGCACATCAGCGCATGGCTGCACGACGACATTTCAGAGCCGCTGCCGCTGTTCCGGGGCGACGCGGAACTGGGGCCAAAGGAGAAACAGGACGAAGCTCAGGTCGCCTCCGATCGGCCGTTCTTCTTGAAGTTCTGCTGGCTGGATCCCGCGCGCGTCGGACTGCTACGCGTTCAGGTGGGCCCCAACACGGGTGCAGACCCGCTCCATCCGATTGTGCTGACATTGAACCGCTTTGCCGGCGGCGTCTACGGAACGCAATTTGGCGCGAATCCAACGACCGTCCTCTGGACCCTGGTGCAGTTGCCGGAAACATTCTCCGGTGACGCTCATGCGCTCTCGGCTGCGCTTGAGACGGGCTCATCCACTAAGCTGCGTCTCGGATGGGCTGCTGTCGGCGGCGGCTCACCAGTGGTGTCGTGGGTGACAAGCTTTGTGCCGGGCGACGGCGGCGTCAATGCCAATCTCGGTTCCCACGGTGGCGGCTCTCCGATCGAGCTCCATGTCGTGATCGAACGCGAGCCCCCTGCTGTACCGAGTGCCGGGTTTACCTTCAAGCTTCGCGCCGTCACGCATCATCAGCAGGTCGAACTCGGCGTTCTGGAGTGCATTGAGCAGGAAGACTCCACTGGTGACGATCGCGTTCGCCTCACCTACGACGCGGACGGAAAGAAAAAGGAGATCATCGACCTCGGCGACTTCGACGAGGGTCAGGACACGAATCTCAGCGGGCGCGCCGACATTGGGCGCCTATGGGTCCGCGGACCCGTGAAAATCACGATCTACGACCAGGACGGCAGCGATCTGGAGGACGACCTCACCAGTGGCAACGCGCTTGACAACCTCGGTACGGACACCGTTCCGCAACTATCCGGAGCGGTGCCTGCCGACGCGGAAGAGAAGACGGGGATGCTCACGTTTACCCAAGACGGCGCCAACTACAGACTGCGTTGGAAACGCCGCAGGTAGGGCGCCAGCCGAACGCATGGCGAGCCGCTGCTCGCAAGCAGCTCCCGCCTCACCGCTTCTGACGCCGGGATCAGGCGTTTGTGACCGAACGGCTCGCGCGGGCTTGATATACTCCGCGCGATGCGAATCTTCCTCCTGACCTTGGCGGCAGTCACACTGTCCGCCCAAGCCCCACAGCGCAAAGGCCCCCCGATGAATCTGGCGGACCTGGTGAAGCCTCTTGCCGAGTCCGGCTTCACGCCGCTGTTCGACGGCTCATCGCTGAAGGGTTGGGATGGCGATCCGGCTATCTGGCGCGCTGAGACTGGATCGATTGTCGGTGAAACGAAGCCCGACACGGTGATGAAGCACAACCAGTTCCTGATCTGGCGTGGTGGCCGTCCGGCGGACTTTGAACTCAAGCTCGAATACAAACTCACCGGTAACAATAGCGGCGTGCAGGTCCGCTCTGAGGAACTGCCGGACCTGAAGTGGGCGATGAAGGGCTATCAGGCCGACATCGATGGGCGCCAGATGTTCACCGGCCAGTTCTATGAGGAGCGTGGCCGCGGCTTTCTCGCCTTGCGCGGGCAGGTCAGCTACATCGCCGCAGGGCAGAAACCCGGCCTTGTGGCGCGCACCGGCACCGACGAAGAACTCAAGGGACTTCTCAAGAGCGAAGACTGGAATGAGTTCCACGTCATCGCCCGCGGCAACACACTCGTCCAGATCATCAACGGGCGGGTCACCTCTGTCGTAATCGACGACGACAAACCGAACCGCAAGATGGATGGCCTGATCGGATTTCAAGTGCACATGGGACCGCCGATGAAGGTGGAGTTCCGCAACGTTCGTCTCAAAACCTACTGAGGACCCCTGTGAAGCCCGCTCTCATCCTTCTGACCGTGGCCACGGCGCTGGCCCAGGAGTTCCATCTCCGTGACGGTGACCGCGTCGTCTTCTTTGGTGACAGCATCACCGATCAGCGCCTCTACACGACCTTCGTCGAGACCTACGCGGTAACCCGCTTTCCGCAGCGCCGCATTTCATTCGTGCACTCCGGATGGGGCGGAGATCGCGTCACCGGCGGCGGGGGCGGCGGAATCGCGGACCGGCTCTCGCGCGATGTCGTCGTGTATCGCCCCACCGTCGTCACCATCATGCTGGGTATGAACGACGGGCGTGTCCGCGCATTTGACCAGCAGATTTTTGACATCTATGCGTCGGGCTACCGCAACATCGTTGCCCGGCTCAAGGCTGATGCGCCGGGTGCTCGCATTACCGCCATTCAGCCGTCGCCGTATGACGACGTCACGCGCGCGCCGGGCTTTCCCGGCGGCTACAACGCCGTCCTGCAACGCTATAGCGCCTTCATCCGGGAACTGGCAGCAACGGACGGACTCTCCACCGCGGACTTGAATGCTCCCGTAGTGGCTATGCTGACCAAGGCCAATGCCGCAGACGCAGCCACGGCCCAGAAGATCATTCCCGACCGGGTGCACCCCGGACCCGCCGGCCACCTCATCATGGCGGCGCAGTTGCTGAAGGCCTGGAACGCACCCTCGCTCGTCAGCAGCGTCGACCTTGACACCGCATCCGGAAATGTCGCGCAGGTGCAGAATGCAGCGCTCAGCAACGTCACCTTCGGCAATTCGCTGTCCTGGACTCAGACGGACCAGGCTTTGCCACTTTCTCTCGACCTCGCTGATCCGGTACTCGCGCTGGCCGTCAACTCTTCTGATGTTCAGGATGCGCTCAACCGCCAAATGCTTCGTGTCCGCGGCCTGCGCGCCGGACCGTACACGCTTCGCATCGACGGCAGCGAGGTCGCTACGTTCACCGCCGAACAGTTGGCCCAGGGCGTGAACCTTGCGGCTTACCGCACGCCGATGTGGGCACAGTCCGCTCAGGTTCACGGCCTCACCCTGAAGCGCGCCGCGGTCCACCAGGCGCGTTGGCGATCTCTGCAGGTGCCACTCGCCGCCGACAATCTGCGCGCGCTTGAACCCGCCTTGACCGCCATTGATGCGGTCGACGAGGAACTTGCCGTCCAGCAGCGCGCCCTTGCGCAGCCGCGCCCGCATCTCTATGAGCTGCTCCCCGGGGCCTCGCAGTTTCAGCCCCTCTTCGATGGGTCCACCCTCGCCGGCTGGCACATCAGCCAGGTGAATCACCACGGCAACACCCCGTCCTGGACTGCGGAAAAGGGCACGCTCTGGGGAACGCAGGACCGTCCAGGTCACGGCGGCATCCTGCTCACCGACCGCAAGTTCCGAAACTTCGAAGTCCAACTCGAACTCAACCCCGACTTCGGCTGTGACGGCGGACTTTTCCTG
>CAYNDS010000222.1:0-7239 GCA_964395885.1 uncultured Solibacteraceae bacterium
GGCCAACCCGATGGATTACCCTTTCCAGCAGCGGATCGGAAGCGCGAAGATGAGCAACGGCGCGGCGCATCGTACAGCGAACAGTGTGACACGGCGGACCGCCCTGGCCGCCGCCTTTGGCGCCCTTGCCCTGCCCGCGCAGGACAATCCCGTGATCCGTGTCGAAGTGGACCGCGTCAATGTCCTGTTCTCGGTGCGCGACAAAGCCGGCGCGTTTGTGAATTCCCTCACGCAAGCCGACATCGAAGTGCGCGAGGACGGCAAGTTGCAAGAGATCCGCACGTTCACGCGGGAAAGCGACCTGCCCCTGACCATCGGGCTGCTTGTCGACGTGAGCCGCAGCCAGGAACGCTTGATCGACATCGAGAGGCAGGCGGCATCTCAGTTCTTCCGTCAGGTGCTCCGGCAAAAGGACATGGCCTTCCTGATCAGTTTCGGCTCGGATGCGGAGCTGCTGCAGGACACCACCGGCAACGTGAAGCAATTGGAGCGGGCACTCGGGGATCTGCGCGTCTCAGGCGGTTCCTATTCGCCGATCAATGGCGGTCCCGTGCCGACGACGCCGCGCGGCACCATCCTGTTCGACGCCGTGTATCTCGGAGTCGACGAAAAACTGAAGACGGAAGCCGGGCGAAAGGCACTGGTGCTCATCACCGACGGCATGGACCAGGGCAGCCGCTATAAGCTGGAGCAGGCTGTCCAGGCTTCTCTCCGCCACGACACGCTCATCTACTCGATCTACTACGTGGACCCGATGGCATACGGCTTCGGAACCTACGTATCCGACACTGCCCTCCGCAAGCTGTCGGAAGAGACGGGAGGGCGGCTCTTCCATGTCGATCGAAAGAATCCGCTGGATGCAATCTTCCGCCAGATTCAGGACGAGATGCGCAGCCAGTACTCCATCAGCTACTCTTCCACCAACCCGGCCCGGGATGGCGCTTTCCGCAAGCTCGAGATCCGCGCCCGAAACCGGGACCTGAAGGTCCAGGCTCGCCGCGGCTACTTCGCACCTTCCAGTTAAGCTGTCAGGATGCACTGTCTCGGCGGCCGCGTGCTGCTGCCCGAGTTACTGGACCATGCTCCGGAAGAAGAAACCCGCCGGAACTTGCGCGAACTGGTGACAATCAATCGACGGCTCGGCGGTCATCGCATTCTTCGTGACCGGCTACGCGAAGCCGTCTCTCCCTCAGAGACCTTCTCATTCCTGGATGTCGGTGCTGCCTCCGGAGACATGAGTGCCTGCGCCTCGGCACACTATCCCGGTCTGCGCCCCATCCAACTGGACCGGCGTGCCCTTCACCTGGAGCGCGCCAGCGGTCACCGCGTCGTGGGCGATGCGTTCCGGTTACCTTTCCGGGATCGCGCGGTGGACATCTCGCACTGCTCGCTGTTCCTGCATCACTTTACCGACGACCAAGTCAGTGCCTTGCTGGCCGAGATGTGGCGGGTGTCACATCGCGCCGTGATCGTGCAGGATCTGGAGCGGCACCCGGCACCCTACTACTTTCTGCCGGCGACAAAGTGGCTCTTCCAGTGGAGCCGCCTGGTGCTGCACGACGGTCCGATTTCCGTCGAAGCAGGTTTCCGTGCACCGGAACTGCGCACGCTCGCACGTCAGGCAGGACTGCCCGTGGACGATGTGCGCACGCACCGCCCGGCCTTCCGCCTTTCGTTCCTGGCGATGCGATCATAAACACACGTGAAGCGAATCCTCATCTTGGGAGTGGCCGTTGCGGCGGCCGTTCTTGCGTTCTATCCACCCGCGCGCCTTGCTGCCTACGTCTTGCTCGGCCGCGGCACCAACTGTTCTCTTGCTCAAGCTGTCCGCAGCGGACAGGAACTGAAGGATCAGATCCGCTACAAGGACGAGATTCTGGCCGCCTCCAAGCTCATCGAAACGGACCCCCAGGGCTATAAGCTCTATGACACGCCGATGGGCCGGTACTGGATTCCCAAGGGTTCCGAGTTCGTGCTGCCCTTCAATCTCGCTGAGGAAAGGCGCTCGATTTACTTTTCCGGCGAACATCGGATCCGCCCGGGCGACATCGTCCTGGATTGCGGCGCCAATGTCGGCGTCTTCACCCGGCGTGCGCTGGAAGCGGGCGCGGCCAAAGTCATCGCGATTGAACCGGGACCGGAGAACGTCGAATGCCTTCGCCGCAACTTCAAGGACGAGGTGGCACAGGGCCGCGTGGTCGTGTATGCCAAAGGAGTCTGGCACAAAGATGACGAGTTGGAATTGAACGTCGACCCGAACAACTCGGCCGCCGACAGCTTCCTGATCAAGCGCGAGGGATCGCACGCGGTCGCAAAGGTGCCGTTGACGACGATCGACAAACTCACCGGCGAGCTGAACCTTGCCAAGGTGGACTTCATCAAGATGGACATCGAAGGCGCTGAACCAAACGCACTCGATGGCGCGCGCAACGTCATCGCACGCTTCAAGCCGCGACTGTCGCTTTCGGCCTACCACGCCGCCGATCATCCCGTGCTGGTTCCGGCAAAGGTCCGGGAGGCCCGCGCGGATTACACGATGGAATGCGGCCCCTGCGCGGAGATCTCCTTCGGCGTGCGGCCCGACATCCTGTACTTCCACTGAGGTTCGGGATGCGCCGCATCGTCATCGAGGGCGGATCGCTCGCCGGCGCCAGCGCCGCGATCACCGCCTCGTCCTGGGGCGCTTCGGTCACCATCGTCGAGAAATCAAAGTTCCCCCGCCATAAGGTCTGCGGCGAGTTCCTCTCGGCGGAAGCACTGCCAGTCCTGCAACGCTTGGGGGTCGCCCTGCCGGAGGCTGCGCCGATTCGCCGCGCGCGGCTCTGCTTTGCCAGACGAGAGAAGTCGTTTCTCCTGCCCGATGCCGCCGCGGGAATCAGCCGTTACCTTCTCGATCAACGTCTGCTGGAGCACGCCGCATCGTCCGGCGCAACCATCACTGCGGAACCATTGCCGCCCCAAGTCGTTGCCCATGGACGAAAACCCGCAGCGCCGCGCGGCACCCGCCAGTTCGGCTTCAAGGCGCACTTTGAGGGTCCTTCCAACGACTCCGTCGAACTCTACTTCCTCACCGGCGGCTATGTCGGCGTCAATCCTGTCGAAGACGGCCTCACCAACGTGTGTGGCATCCTTCCGGAATCCGAGATTCGCGACGTGGCGGCGGCCCTCCACCGCTTCCCCCCTCTCCGGGAACGCCTCACCGGACTGACGCAGAGGATGGCTTGGATGCGGGTGGGGCCGCTGGTCTACGAGACAAAGTTCACCTCCGGCACCGACCGCTATCTCTGTGGCGACGCGCTCAGCTTCGTTGACCCGTTCACCGGTAGCGGAATGCTGGGCGCGATTGTCAGTGGCGCCCTCGCCGGCGAGTGCGCGGCGCGTGACATCCCCGTCCCCGAATATCTACGGTTAGCCCAGCGCCGGCTCGGGCGCCCGTTCGTTTTCTCCAGCCTGGTGCGCGCCGCCATCCGCAACGGGCTCGCCGAAACGGCGCTTCCCTTCATCCCGGGGCCGTTGCTCTACCGGCTCACGCGCCCACATTGACCGCAACTTCGAAAAGGCTAGAACCGCCGCAAACGCACCAGCATGGTGTAGGTACGAACGCCACCCGGTAACTCCACCGAGTCGATCACCCGCCATTCTCGGTCCATGGCGCCGATGTAGACCGCCTTATTGCGCTCGCGGCCCATCAGCAGTGCGAACTTGTCCGGGTACTCCAGCAGCCGGTATTGCACCTCACCCGTCTCGTCGCGCCATCGATCCGAAGATGGCGTCCCCAGCTTGCGCACCACTGAGAAATAGTCATCCGCCGCCGTCAGCCCCAACGTGGACTGCATGACGGGCCGGTAATGAGCCGTCCGTCCGCTCGTCACGCTTCGATACACGCCCACCACCACCGCCGCCAGCGTGATGCCCAGCAACAGCATCGCGCCGATCAGACGGCCAATCCGGTTCTCTGCTCGATTCTCCAGGCTGATGTTCACCACCGGGGCGGGCATCGGCCCCGGTGGAATCGCCGCCGCACGAGGCACGTCGTTCACCGCCCGCGGCATCTCAATCACTCGCCGGACGTGCGGCACCACCGCGCCCATCTTCAGTTCCAGTTCCTTCGTCAGGCCCCAGATCATTACCGGCTCTTCGATGCTCGCCAACTCACCCAGGAAGCGCCGCGGAATCCAGATCTCTTCGCCGGACTTCGTGTTCATCACCAGCACTTCCGACCATGTTGCCTTCTTGTAGCGCCACTCATTGTGATCGACACCCACAATCGACGGATAGAAGGCAAAAGCCCGGTGCCCCAGGTGCTCAAAAGGCGGCGGAATGGGTGGGGCCGACATGATGTTTCCCAATTACACCAGATCGAGCGTCCGCAACACATCGCGATATGCCGCCTCGTCCGGCGTCACCGGATCTGCCAGCGAAGCCCAGTCCGGACGCTCGTCGAATGCCGCAAACAGCGACATCTTTGCCACCGCGTATTCCTCCACGCTCGACAACTCCCGCCCCGCCGCGCGCGCCACCGCCGCCGGGTCCAGCCGCACATACACTGGCGAAAACGTTTTGCGGTCCGCCGACACATCGAACCGGTACTCCGCACCGTTTTGCCCTCGAAAGTAATACTCGTAGACGTAGCCGCTCGCCGCGGAGTAGCTCTTTAGCCGCACCATCTCAGTGTAGGTAACATCGAAGAACGTGATCGCCCTGACGTTGCTCCTGATCGCTGTCCTCGCCCAGGAACCCACCCCCGCGCCGGAGCCGCCCAAGGAGCCTGCCGCGCCACAGAAGCTGCTTTTCTCCGGCAAGCCCCTCGTCGTGGCACCGTTCGCCTGCACCGAAGAGAACGTTCAGGCCCTCGGTCTTGGCTGCTCTGAAGCGGAACCCTGCCCCGTGCTGCTGGAATTGGCGCAAGTGGAATCGGCAGGCACGGGCAAACTACTGCTCACCGGCAACCTGCATGGGTCCTCCGTCACTTACTCGAGCATCCTGCTGCTCTCGGATGACGACGGCGCCTCCTGGTGGGAACCGCACGAACGCTTGCCCCAGACCGTGCTCGACTCCGCGCAGTTTCCCGACTTCTCCACCGGCTACGTCGCCGGACACGCCTTCGCCACGCTGCCACGTGATCCCTTTTTCCTGGTCACCACCGACGGCGGCAAGACCTGGCGTAAGCGTCCGATGTTTGACGAGTCCCGGGTGGCGGCCATTGAGACCTTCGCGTTCGACAACCGCAGCGAGGGTGCGCTGATTCTCGACCGCACGCGCGGTGGCGAGCCGGGCGTCAAATATGAGCTCTACGAAACCAAGACAGGCGCCGACACCTGGATGCTGCGCGAAGCCACCAGCCGCCCCTTGAAGTTGAAGCGCCCGCGCACCCCATCGGCCGATCTTCGCCTCCGCGCGGACGCCCGCACCAACAGCTATCGCGTTGAGCGCTTGACCGGGCAGCGCTGGACGCTTGTTGCCAGCTTCGCGATCAAGCTGCCGGAATGTAAGTTGACGGATCGCGAACTCGCCCCCCCGCCGCCGGAACCGGAGCCTCCCTCCGTGCCCGCGCCCTCCTCCGCAAAGCCCGCCAAGCCGCCGACGCTCCGCAAAAAGCCATGACCTTCCGCGTCGAACTGGAACTCTTCCGGCAGCTTCTCGTATCGGTCGCCGAAGAGATGGGAACGCTTCTGCGCCAGACCGCCTTCTCCGCCAACATCAAGGAGCGCCGCGACTACTCCTGCGCCGTCTATGATCGCCGCGGTGAGACGCTCGCCATGGGCGACCATATGCCGGTCCATTTGGGTGCCATGCCCTTGTCGGTGGCGGAAGCCCTGCGCGCCTTCCCCCTGCAGCCCGGCGACGTCGTGATCCTCAATGATCCGTTCCGTGGCGGCACGCATCTGCCCGATATCACCGCCGTCAGCGCCCTGTTTCTGGAGGGCAGCACAAAGCCCGAATTCTTCCTCGCCAGCCGCGCGCACCATGCCGACGTGGGCGGAATCAGCCCCGGATCGATGCCGCTGGCATCCGAAATCTACCAGGAAGGGATCCGCATCCCGCCCATCAAGCTGATTCGCGGCGGCCTGATCGATCGCCCCTTGCTCGACCTGATTCTGGCCAATGTGCGCACGCCGGAAGAGCGTGAAGGCGATCTCATGGCCCAGACGCTCACCCTGGAACGCGGCGCCGAGCGTCTCCGCCAAATCACCGCAAAACTCGGCTTAGCCAAGACGCGCCGACTTGCGGAGGCACTGAAGCGATACAGTGAGCGCATGATGCGTGCCGAGTTGGCACGGCTGCCTTCCGGTGTCTACCGCTTCGAAGATAGCCTCGACGGCGGCATCGTCATCCGCGTGGCGATCACCATCGACGGGAACCGCGCACTCGTCGACTTTTCCGGCAGCAGTCCGCAGTCCGCCCAACCGGTCAACGCCAACTTCGCCATCGCGCTCTCCGCTGTCATGTACTGCTTCCGCTGCCTCATCCGGGAAGATGTTCCGTACACGGATGGACTGTTGCGGCCATTGACGGTGATTGCGCCCGAAGGCACGGTGGTCAATGCCCTGCCACCCGCCGCAATGGCTGCCGGCAATGTCGAAACGTCGCAGCGCATCACAGACGTGGTTCTCGGCGCTTTGGCTCAGGCCGCCCCCGGCCGCATCCCCGCAGCAAGCGCCGGCACGATGAGCAACGTGAGCTTCGGCGGCACAGACCCGCGCACCGGCAAGCCGTTCGCCTATTACGAGACCATCGCCGGCGGCATGGGCGCCTCCGCCGCCGCACCGGGCTTCAGCGGCACGCACACGCACATGACGAACAGTTGGAACACGCCCGTCGAGGCCTTCGAGCACCTCTACCCCGTCCGCATCCGCCGCTACGAACTGCGCCACGGCTCCGGTGGTGGCGGCGCTCACGCCGGCGGCGAAGGGATCGTGCGCGAGTTTGAGTTTCTGGCGCCCGCCGAGTTCACCTTGCTGGCAGACCGGCGGGAGCGTGGCCCCTGGGGCCTGGCCGGCGGCGCGGACGGCCAACCGGGTGGCGCCTTCCACAACGGCAAGCCGCTCCCCGGACGCGCGCGCTTCTCGGTCAAAGCAGGCGACGTGGTGCGCATCGAAACGCCCGGGGGAGGTGGCTACGGCGCTACTTCGCGATCCGGAGAATCTCGCCGGCGATCCGCGAAAACGCCTCGTTCAGTTGCGCGGTCGTAGGCGCGAACACGTAGATGCCCTCCTGCTTCGTCGCGTCGAACTCCGG
>CAYNDS010000223.1:0-7209 GCA_964395885.1 uncultured Solibacteraceae bacterium
GGCACTGGCTGACCCACGATGAGTCCCGTTCGCAGGCGTATCGGTGGGGCGAGGACGGACTCGCCGGGATCTCTGACAACCACCAGCGCCTCTGCTTCGCGCTCGCGCTCTGGAACGAGCAGGACGCGATCTTGAAGGAACGGATCTTTGGCCTTTCCAACCCGGAAGGCAGCCATGGAGAGGACCCGAAGGATCTCTACTACTACCTGGACGCCACGCCGACGCACTCCTATCTCAAGTGGCTCTATAAGTACCCGCAGCGGGCGTTCCCCTACAGCCAGGTGGTTGCGGATGGCCGCAGACCGCGTTGGATGCGGGAAGCGGAACTCCCGGACACTGGCGTCTTTGCGGAGGACCGGTACTTTGATGTCGTTGTCGAGTACGCCAAGGCAAGCGACGATGACCTTGCAGTCCGCATCTCGGTGACCAATCGTGGTCCCGACGCGGCTCCGATTCATCTGCTGCCTACGCTCTGGTTTCGCAATACCTGGACTTGGTTTGGATCCTCACGCAAGCCGATGCTGGCCGCCGAGGGCTCGGATCTCATTCACGCACAGCATGACACGCTGGGTGACTACCGCCTCTGGCTGGAAGCGCCAGACCACCTGCTCTTCACCGAGAACGAGACCAACACGGAACGTTTGTACCAATACTCCGTGGGCAAGCACTTCTACAAGGATGGCTTCCATGCTCGAGTCATTCATGGAGTGGAGAGCGCCGTCAACGCGGCTGACGTCGGAACGAAGGCGTGCGGATGGTGGAAACTGAACCTGGCGCCCGGCGCGACAAAGCAGATCCACCTGCGCCTGTATGCCGGTGCCCGCAAAAACGCCGCACGAGATCTCGCGAACATCTTCGACGCTCGCCTTTCCGAAGCCGACGAGTTCTATTCCGCATTCGTCCCCGACAACCTCTCACCGGATGCGCGCGCGGTCCAAAGGCAGGCGTTCGCCAACCTGATCTGGTCCAAGCAGTACTACTCGTACGTGGTCGAAGACTGGCTTAGGGGGGATCCTGCATTTCCGCCTCCGGCTGCTTCCCGCAAGCACGGCAGGAACAGCGAGTGGATTCACCTGTTCAACGACGATGTGATCTCAATGCCGGATAAGTGGGAGTATCCCTGGTACGCCGCCTGGGACCTTGCCTTCCACATGCTCCCGTTCGCTCTGGTGGATCCGGAGTTCGCCAAAGACCAGCTCTCGTTGTTTCTTCGCGAGTGGTACATGCACCCGAACGGGCAGATCCCGGCTTACGAGTGGAACTTTTCCGATGTCAATCCCCCCGTGCACGCGTGGGCGTGCTGGCGCGTCTACCAGATCGACCGTAAGATCCAGGGAAAGGCTGACACGAAGTTTCTCGAAAGCGTCTTCCACAAGCTGCTGATGAACTTCACCTGGTGGGTCAACCGCAAAGATCACCGGGGGAACAACATTTTCGAAGGCGGCTTCCTCGGCTTGGACAATATCGGCATCTTCGACCGCTCCAAGCCGCTTCCCACCGGCGGCGTGTTGGAGCAGTCCGACGGAACAGCCTGGATGGCCATGTACTGCCTGAACATGCTGAAGATCTCCGTCGAACTGGCGCAGACCAACCTGGTCTACGAGGACATCGCCAGCAAGTTCTTTGAGCACTTCCTGTACATCGCGAATGCGATGAACTCATCCCAAAACGATGGGCTGTGGGATGAAGAGGACGGCTTCTATTACGACCGGCTCAGCCTGCCCAACGGCAGTATGATTCCTCTGAAGTTGCGCTCCATGGTCGGCCTGATTCCCCTGTTCGCTTCCGAAACTCTTGAGCCGGAGCACCTGGAACGCCTGCCCGGTTTCCAGCGCCGCATGAACTGGTTCATTGAGAACCGGCCTGACCTTTGCCGTAATCTCGCCTCCCTGACGCGCAGCGGCGTGTTCGGGCGGCGCCTGATCTCCCTGGTGGGCCGGGAACGGCTTCGCCGCATCATGGCTCGCATGCTGGACGAGACGGAGTTCCTTTCGCCGTATGGCATCCGCAGCATGTCGCGCGCCCATGCCAGTCAACCGTACGTTCTGCGAGTCAACGGAGACGAATACCGCGTCGCCTACGAACCGGCGGAGTCGCAAAGCGGCATGTTCGGCGGAAACTCGAATTGGCGAGGTCCGCTTTGGTTTCCGGTCAATTACCTTCTGGTGGAAAGCTTGCAGAAACTCGGCTACTACCATGGTGACGCGGTCCAAGTGGAGTTTCCCGCCGGCTCGGGAAAGTTCCTTACGCTCGACGTGGTCGCAGCGGAGCTGTCGCGCCGTCTCTCCCGGCTCTTCCTAAAGGACGCGAACGGAAAGCGCCCGATTTACTCTGCACAGCCGCTTTTGCAGGATCATCCGCACTTCCAGGATCACGTCCTCTTCTTCGAGTACTTTCATGGCGAGAGCGGCGCCGGCTTGGGCGCCCAGCACCAAAGCTGGACGTGCCTGGTGGCGAAGTTGCTCCAACAGTCCGGTGAGTAGCGCTACTCCTCGCCCCGGATCACGTCGTCCAGCGACTCCCGCCGACGCACGACACGCCAACGGTCACCTTCCACCAGGACTTCCGCGGCGCGCGGGCGCGTGTTGTAGTTCGACGACAGTACGAAGCCATAGGCGCCTGCCGTCATGATTGCGACCAGATCCCCATTCTCCAGCCGGGGCAGGGAGCGGTCCAACGCCAAAAAGTCTCCGCTCTCGCAAACTGGGCCGACGACGTCCGCTGTCACCCGCTCAGAACTAGAAGGGCTCGCCACCGGAACAATCTCGTGGTGTGCCTTGTACAAGGCAGGGCGCAGCAGGTCATTCATCGCCGCGTCCACGATCACGAACTCCTTTTCGCCGGATCCCTTGGTGCCAATCACCTGCGAGAGCAGGATGCCGGCTTCGCCCACGATGGACCGTCCGGGCTCCACGGTGACGGCGACCTCCAGGTCGTTCAGCAGGGCAAGGGCCTGCTTGATGTACCCCTTCACATCCGGCGTGCGCTGGCTGGCGTTGTAGGCAACCCCCAGCCCGCCGCCCAGGTCGAGCTGCCGGATGCCGATTCCCTGTGCCCGAAGTCCACGGACAAACTCAGCCAGCTTGGTGATCGCCTCCAAAAGCGGCGCCGGATCCAGTAACTGTGACCCGATGTGGCAACTGACGCTTTCCGGAGCCAGACCCTGCATCTGCGCTGCCTTGGCATAGACCTCGGGCGCCCGTCCAATCCCAATTCCAAACTTGTGGTCTCGTAAGCCGGTGGAGATGTAGGGATGCGTCGCGGCATCGACGTCCGGGTTGACGCGGATGGCGATCCGGGCCCGCATGTTGAGCGAGAGAGCGGCTTCGTTCAGTACCTCCAGTTCCGCTTCCGACTCGCAGTTGAAGCTGTCGATCCGTGTCTTGAGCGCGTAGACCATCTCGGCCCGCGTCTTGCCGACGCCGGAGAACACGACTTTGCGCGGGTCACCTCCCGCGCGCAGCACACGATACAACTCGCCGCCGGAAACGATGTCGAAGCCCGCCCCCGCGTTGGCCAGCAGTCGCAAGATCGACAGATTGGAGTTTGCTTTAACGGCGTAGCAAACGCGGTGCGGCGTGCCGCCAAGCGCCTTATCGTACGCCCGATAGCGGTCCAGAATCGCCTTCGCCGAGTACACATACGTCGGGGTACCGCACTTGGCGGCGATTTCCCGCAGCGGCACCTTCTCGCAGTGCAGCTGTCCGTCAATGGACTGGAATGGATTCGTCAAAGCTTCTAGAGTACCTTCATCACCATCAACGTTTGGTCATCACTCAGCGGAACGTTGCCCCGGTAGTGATCCAGAGCAGCGAACAGGTGATCGACAATGCGCTGCGGGTCCAGGTGGGAGACCTTGGTCAGCAGCTTCTCAATCCGGGTTTCGGCGAACTCCTGTCCCGATCCGTCCACCTGGTCCGGCACCCCGTCTGAGTACAAAACGATCGTGTCATCCCGTTCCAGGTCCACGGTCGTTTCTTCATATTCGCGTTCGTCCAGCAGCCCAATCGGTACGCCCGCCACAGGAGGGCGAATCAGCATCTTGCCCCTGACAATCAGGGGCGGCAGCGCGCCCGCATTCGCCATCGTCAGCTGCCGGCGAGACTCACTCCACAGCATCGAAAGCAGTGTGACGTACTGCGCCGCCATCCGCCGCTCCATCAGGACCTCATTCAAGGCCTTCAGCAGCATCGCCGGCCCGCGCCTCCGGGGACCCAACATGCGCAACAACCCGCTCACCAGAGCGCCATACAATGCCGCTGCAGGGCCTTTCCCGCTGGAGTCGCCGAACGCGATCAGCGCGTAGTCCCGTTGATGCTCAAAAAAATCGTAAATGTCGCCCGACACGTCCCGGGCGGCGCGGGACGCTATGGCGATCGAAAGGCCCGGGATGTCCGGCGCCGTTCGCGGCATCATCACACGCTGCAACCGGCGCGCCGCGGAAAGGTCTTCCTCCATCTCCCGCTTCCGTGTCTCCACTTCTTCGTAGAGCCGCGCGTTCTCGATCGCCACCGCAATTTGTGGGGCCAGGACCGACAGCGTCCGCAGGTGGTCCTCGGTGAAGTAGCTCAGCTTTTCGCTCTCCAGGTCGAGCACGCCAATCACCCGGTCTTTCGCAATCAGCGGAATCGCCAGTTCGCTGCAGATGTCCGGGTGTCCGGGGATGTAGCGCGGATCGGTTTGCGTATCCGCAACCAGAATCGGCTCGCGGAGCGCGGCGGCGTGGCCCGTTACGCCTTCGCCGATCGGGATATTGTCCAACTGCACCCGCTCGTCATAGCGCTGGCTGAACCGATGCCGAAGGCTGTTGCCCTCCACCAGCAGGATGCTGAACGCATCGAAGTCGACAAGGGCCTTCATCGCCACTGCGATGCGCGACAGCAGTGCATCCAGATCCAGAATGGAGGAGAATTCCTGCGCCAGCGCGGTCAAGGTCCGCAGAGTGCGATTGTTTCGTTCCAGTCTGCGATGCAGCCGCGCATTGTCCACGGCAGCCGCCACGCGCGAGGCGATAAGGGAGAGCATCGCCAGTTCTTCCGCGTGAAACGCATCCACCTCTGTGGACTCCAGGTCAATGACTCCCACGAGCCGGCCACGCGCGATCATTGGCACGGCCATCTCACTGCGAACCGCATCCACCGCGCTCAGATAGCGGGTGTCCTTCCGCACGTCGCCCACGCACACGGGTTTGCGCGTCAGCGCCGCCGTCCCCACGATTCCCTCGCCGAGGCGGATCTCCAGGCTGCGCACTAACTCTTCGCGATGCCCGATCGCATGCCGGATCCGGAGGCTCTTCCTGCGCTCGCTGTAAAGCAGAATCGCGAACAACTCGGCCGGAATACTGCGCGTGATCACCTGCATGACATCGCCGAGAAGCCGGTCAAGATCCAGCGTCTCCCCGGCAAGCGAGGATACTTCCAGCAGGAAGTCCAGCAGCTCTTCACGCTGGCGAAACGGACTCTTGGAATCGGTACGGCTAGGCGGCAAGAGATACTAACTTAGCATGTGGATTCGGGAATCCAAACCGGCCCGGACCCGGTCCCTAGACACCAGATGGAGGACGCTGTCTTCGCTACTTGTTCTCCTGTCTGGCGTGACGCTGCTGGCCCATCCCATGGGCAATTTCAGCATCAGCCACTACGCCCGCCTGGTCCCGACGGCACGTGGTCTGGACGTGTTCTACGCGCTGGACTTGGCTGAGATCCCCACATTCGAACTCACCCAGGAAGCGAAGCTGCCTCGCAACGCCTCGGCGGAAGATCTGCGCCAGGTCGCACTTCGCAAGATGACCGGTTGGGCGAAATCTCTTGAGTTCCTGCAAGGCGACGTGCGCCTGCGGCCCATGCTCGGCCCGGTGGAGGCTGTCGTCGCTGAAGGCGCGGCTGCGATGCCCGTGGTGCGACTCACGGCGCGCTTGTCAGTTCAGCCGCAAGGTGCCGCAGTGATCCGCTACCGCGATCCGAACTTTCCCGGGCGTGCCGGCTGGAAGGAAGTGGTGGTGGGCCACGGGCCGGATCTCAGCACCGCCCTGACGGCTTACCCTGCTGACCCTTCCGTCATGCCCCCGCAGGCTACGACGGCGGAAGTGAGGTGGGATGCATCCACCGCACCCGCCGCCGTTTCCACGCCACCGTTTGGCCAAAGCCGGCGTGCGCCATCGGCGTCACCGTCCAGCGATGATTTTCTCGCCGCTTTGCTCAGCCGTAGGGACCTGCCGCTCTCCGTCGCGATTGTTGGGTTGGGCGCGGCGGTTCTGCTCGGCGCGGCACATGCGCTGTCGCCCGGTCACGGCAAGACCATCGTTGCCGCATACCTGGTGGGATCTCGCGGGACCGTCCAGCACGCGCTGTTCCTGGGTGCAATGGTCACCTTCACCCACACGATCAGCGTCTTTGCGCTCGGGCTAGCCACGCTGTTCCTGTCCAAGTACGTTTTGCCGGAAAAGATCGTGCCCGTGCTGGGAGCACTTTCCGGAGGCTCGATCGTTCTCATCGGGGCCTCGCTGTTTCGCCGGCGGCTCCGGAGTCTCTCCCACGCCAGCCACCGGGACCATGAACATGCACATCCGTTCGGCACTCCGCATCGGCACCATCACCACGACCATGAGCATTCGCACGATCCTGCACAGCCGCACCTGCATGTGCCCGAAGGAGACATCACGTTGGCGGGGTTAGTGGCATTAGGCGTCAGCGGCGGGCTGGTGCCGTGCCCTTCGGCGCTGGTGATGTTGCTCAGCGCGATTTCACTGGATAGAACCGCCTACGGACTGCTGCTGCTGGTGGCATTCAGCGTCGGACTCGCCGCGGTGCTGATGGCCATCGGTGTTGCCGTGCTCTATGCCAAGTCGATGGTGCCGCAGGCCGAAGCATGGCGCAGCAATTCGTTCCTTCGATGGGCTCCCGTCGTGTCCGCCGCCGTCATTGTGGTGGTCGGCGTGATGATGACCGGGGCGGCATTGGGACTTGTGAAACCGCCTGGCTAGCGCCGCTGTCGCTTTCGCAGTTCGTCGAAGCTGACGGCGACGATGATCACTGCGCCGATCAAAGCTTGCTGAACGTACGGCGAAATGCCGAGCAGATCGCTTCCATTCGACAGCAGTCCCATGATGAATGCCCCCACCAGCGTGCCCGTCACCGTGCCTTCCCCTCCGCGCAACGATCCGCCGCCGATCACCACGGCGGCGATGGCTTGCAGTTCATATCCTTGGCC
>CAYNDS010000224.1:0-4538 GCA_964395885.1 uncultured Solibacteraceae bacterium
CCGGCTGCCAATCGGGCGGCTGTATAAAAGACGTTCCGCCAGAGCAGACGCACCGGAAACAGCTTCGCGGCGAGTAGAATCCGGTTTCGCTCAATCAGCACAAGCCGCCGGACGCTGGCCTGCCCGAGCGTTGCTCCCCGACGATGATACACAACCGCCTTGGGCCGGTAGAGGCAGGTCCACCCGGCGATTCGGGCGCGGAGCCCGAGTTCGGCATCGTCGGCGTAGGCGAACAGATCTTCATCAAACCCGCCAATGTGGCGCAGCATGGATGCCCGGTACATGGCGGCGCAGCCGTCCGGCCAGGCCACTTCCTCTTCCTGGTCATATTGGCCGTGATCGATTTCGCCGGTCCCACGGCCTCGATTCTGCCCGTCCGGGTAGATCAGGTGGCCGACCTTGTCGATCCTGTTTTCCGAGCCGTAGACCAGAATCTTGGAGGCACACATTCCGACGTTTGGATCCGAGAAACCGGCCCTTAACTCGGCCAGCCAATCGGGCGCGGCGACGGCATCGTTATTGAGCAGCGCGATGAATTCTCCCTGGGCGGCGGCGATGCCCTGGTTGTTGGCGGCGCAGAAGCCCCGGTTGTCCGGGTTGGCGATCAGTTTGCAAAGAGGCAGGTCAGGAGTAAGAAATTCAGCCTGAATCATCGTCACCGATCCGTCATTTGAGCCGTTGTCGACGACAATGATTTCAAAGTCGGTATTCCCTTGGGACCGCAAAGATTGTAAACTTTGACGCAGAAGGTCTTTCCGATTCCAGTTGACCAGGATGACGGAGATTTCGGGAGGCCTGCCGGGCACGAGGGCGAGCTTCGATTATAACTAGCCGGTTGCTGTGACAGAAACTATGCAGACGCTGGGATCTCAGCTACGGAGTCAGCGGGAGCGGCTGGGTTTGCCGCTGGAAGATTTGGCGCAGCGGACGAAAATCCGCGCGTCGTATTTGGCGGCCATTGAAGCGGATCGGCTGGACGATATTCCCGGCGGGTTCTTTTCCCGGAGTTTTGTCCGGCAGTACGCCAGTGCGCTGGGAATTCCCGAGGAGCAGGTCGAGCAGCGTCTGGCGGCGGTGACGGAAGATCCGCGCGAAACCGTTCCGGTGGAGCGTGTGATGGCGGAGTACCGGAAGCCGGCGCAGCGCATGACGTTCGACGAGTCCGGTTTGGAAGGAGTGGAGTACTCGCACGAGGCGGTTTTTGTGCGGGACAGAACTTCCGTGCAGCGGTGGGTGGCGGTGGCGATCCTGTTGGCAGTGGGCTCCGGCGGATACCTGGCTTGGCGCAGCCAGCCGGAACTGTTCGCCAGCGTGGCGCGCGTATTCGCGAAAGGCCCGTCTCAGCCGGCCACTGTCGCGCAGGAAACGCCCGCGGCGCCCGTCCAAAGGGCTGTGCAGCCGGTGCTGGTCCAAACGTCCAGTCCGGCGCCTGAGGCTCCGGCGGTGCAGCCGGCTCCCACGATGACCCCGTCTCCTCTGACCGCGACGGCGGCTCCTGCCACCCAGCCGGTGGACGTCCTGATTACGGCGAGTGAGTTGACCTGGGTACGGTTAAGCGTCGATGGCCAGCGGGTCTACGGCGGCACGATCGAGGCGGGCCAGCAGCGCCGCCTGACGGCGAATGCCAGTGCGGTGATCTTCACGGGCAATGCTGGAGGAATCAACGTTCATTATCAGGGCAAATCGATCGGCAGCCTTGGTCCGCGCGGACAGGTCCGCACGGTGTTCTTTACGCCGGAGACTTTTGAGATTCGGTTGCCGATGCCCGCTGGCGCGCCAGCCGCGACAGGCGCTCCCGGCGTGCCATCGACAGGATCTCCCGGCGCCGGCGGCGTTTGACGCGCTCATCCAGCGTGCGCCAAAACTTGCGGAAGTAGCTGACCGCGCTGACCAGCGTGGTCAACACCACGGCTGCCATCAGCCAATAGGCGGCTTCGGCGAGTAGGGGGAGGCGCAAGGCCAGCACACTCAAGCCGATGGCGGCCACCTGACCCACCATTTTCACCTTGCCCCACTCATTGGCGTCGATGGTGTAGCCCTCGGCGGCAGCGATGCTGCGCAAGCCGGAAATCGCGAACTCCCGTCCAATGATCAGGATGGCCATCCAGGCGGGCACTGCCCCCACCTGAACTAACGAGATCAGGGCGGCGGAGATGAGCAACTTATCGGCAATCGGGTCCAGGAGCATCCCCACGGTGGTGATCTGGCCCCAGCGGCGCGCCAGATAGCCGTCGAGTAAGTCCGTTGCCGCGGCGGCGAGGAAGATCGCGAGGGCGAGCAGTTCCCGGCGCGCCTGTCCCACCAGTGCCGCCACCAGTACGGGCACGAAGAAGATGCGCAGCAACGTAAGTGCGTTCGGCAGATTCATCGCCGTGCCTGAAGAATACCATCCGCCACCCCGCCCTCCCGCAGTGTGTCGGACCTAGAACGAAAATCGGGCAAACAGTTGAACGGCCCGGGGACCGCCGGTTCCAAACACCTGGCTGGCCCGCTGCGTCGGTTGTCCGAAGGCGGCGGTGTTCCGCAGGTCGAAGGCATAGCCGCTCAAGTTGGCGATGTTGAACAGGTTGAAGACTTCGCCGCTCAGGGTGAGCCGCCACCGTTCTCGCCAGACGAAATCGCGGCTGACGCGAACATCCTGACTCACGAAGTGATCGCCGAACTCATAGTTCTGCGGCAGGGTGAGGGTGGGGATCAACTGTCCGCGTGGCGTGCGCCGTCCGGCGAAGTCACGGTTGAAGTCGGCCACCATACGCGAGAGATCCGCCTTGTCGAGTCCCCGATTGAACGCCGCCGGATAGCTGCCGGGGAATACGCTGCTATCGACACCGCTGCCCGCCAGATCAATCGCCGAAATGCTGGGGCGTACGGCACCGCGCGAAGAGAAACTTGAAATGAACGAAAAGCGGAATCGCCAGGGCAGGTCAACGATACCCGAGACATTCAGCAGGTGCTGCGCGCCCTGGATACCCCAGGTCTGAAACCAGTTGTTCAGGTCGACAATGCCATTGATCCCATGCTGGTTGGTGAGTGCGTAGGAGGCCAAGAACTGGTAGCGGTTCGAGAAGCGTTTATCGACGCGGACCAGCAGCGCGCGGTAGGCTTTTCGTCCGGCGGGCGTACGGATGGTGATGGGTCCGGTGGAGCAGTTCGCCATGGGATTCTGCGCCTGGGCGGCACTGGTGCAGCGAGGAATAATGGGTCCGGCGGCACCGTTCCAGCGATTGAAGTCGAGAGCACCGATCTCCTGGCGGACAAACTGGCGGGTGACAAAATCGGCGGTGACCACCAGATCCCGCCGCAATTCCCGCTGGACACCAAAGTTGAAGTGGGTCGAGTATGCCGCGGGATAGTGATGCGGCAGCAGGTTGGCACCTTGTTTTGCGATGTTGATGACCCGGATCGAGAGGTCCTGTCCGCTACCGCCGAACTGACGCTCCAACCCGGCACGCACCTGCGGCAGGATGGAGAGGAAGTTCCCGAGGGTAAATGCGGTGGGACCGTTGCGGAACTCGAGTGGGGTGCCCGCCGGGACTCCGGGAACGTTGGGCAGCGGGTTGGGCACGATCGAACTCGACAGCGGGAGGCGTCCGTTGCCCAGAGGTCCGACGACGGTGCGCTCTTCCAAGCGCTGCCAGAGCAGGCGGGAGTCATAGTAGAGTCCGGCGCCCGCCCGGATGACCGTCTTGTTGTCGTTGCCTGGATTCCACGCAAAGCCGACGGACGGCGAGTAGTTGTTCCAGTCCCGGCGAGAGGGCTGTATCGAATCCATCACCGGGGCCAGGTACGCCGGCTTCTCTAAGTCGTGGTTGACCAGCGCCGACTCATACTGCCAGGCAACACCATAGTTCAACGTAAGGTTGGGACGGATTCGCCAGGAATCCTGAATGAACCAGCGGTAGCGATCGTTCCGGCGCGCTTTATCAAGATTGAACGGGGGAGGCTGCGCGGGGTTGCCGATTCCCATGGAGTAAACAAACATCGGCAGCCGCGCTAAGTCAGCATTGGTGCGGATGCGGTCCGGAATGCCGAACTGCACCCGGGCGGGTCCCAGGATGTCGGGTCCGTAGACCGCGCCGGCGGCCGGGTCGGCATAGCCCCAGAAACCGGTGCCATCGCTGAAATCGAGCTCGCCGCCGAACTTCAGGCGATGCGTTCCCTTCTGCCACGTCATCGCCTGAACCAAGTTCCCCCGCCGCAGGTTGCGCCCCTGCGTTGCATTCTGCGTGTTGCCGAACAGGACATTGGTGCCGATGACTTGGGTTTCCGGCAGTCCCAGCCCGAGGCAACCGGGGCACTCGCGCTCGGAAGGGAACAGGTTCCGATTTCCCCAGTACCAGTAGCTGACGCGAAGGTCGTTGACCAGATTCGGGCGGAGGGCTCCTGTCCAACCGATCATTGCCTGGTCGGAGTAGTTCCGGTTGACGAGCCAGTTGGAGGGCAAGGTCGCGCCGCCGCGTGGTCCGAAGGAGTTGTTCCCATCGTGCGAGTAGCGGAAAAAGAGCGTGTGGTTGTCGGTTACCCGCCAATCGACTCGA
>CAYNDS010000224.1:4548-7178 GCA_964395885.1 uncultured Solibacteraceae bacterium
GGCTGCCGTAAGAGCCCAGAAGATCGCGGAAGAAAGGCGAGTTTGGCTGGATGATGACGACAGAATCCTGGTTCAGATGCTCGGTGTTGTAGAAGAAGAACAGCTTGTTTCGCTTGACCGGTCCACCCAGCCAGGCCCCTGCCTGGCGGCGGGCGAAGAATGGATCGGGATCCACCGGATTTCGGGCAAGACCCGGGAAGGCGGAAAGGTGATCGTCGCGGAAGAAGTAATACGCGCTGCCGTGATGGTCATTGCCGCCCTGCCGCGTGACGATGTTGACCGCACCCGTTGCCGTGATTCCGGTGGACAAGTCGAAGTTGACGCTCGAGAGCTGAAACTCCTGGACGATTTCTTGCGAAAAATTGGTTCCGGAGTTGCCATCGATCGGGTCTCGCACATTACCGCCATCGACGGTGATTGCCGCCATCGACGAGGAGCCGCCGAGGATCGACACGTTGAATTGAGAGTTGTACTGCGACGTCGACCCCGGGCTGACAGTTACCCCTGGTTCCAGAAACGCAAGCTGCATGAAGCTTCGGCCATTCAGCGGCAGTTCCTGTATCTGTTGGCGCGAGATCACGCCGTCCACTTTGAATGAGTCGGTCTGCAACTGTGCGGCGGTACCTTCCACCTGCACGACCTCCGTAGGGGCGCCGACCGTGAGAGTAGCGTCCACGTCCGTCTGGGAGCCGGTTTCGACGCTGACCCGCTGCAGGTAAGTCCGGAACCCTTTCGCTTCGATGCGGAGGAGATACTCGCCCGCGGGCAGAAGCAGGAACGAGAAGGTGCCATCTTCGGCGGAAGACTGAGCTCGCTTCAGCCCGGTGGCATCGTTCACAACGGAAACTGAGGCGGCGGGAATGGAGGCGCCGGACTCATCTAGGGAGCGGCCGATGATGCCTCCGGTGGGTTGCTGCGCGATTGCCGCGGCGCAAGCCAGGTTCACGAGAGCGACAAGACGGAACATCGAAACACCTCCGTGCGGCGGTCGGTTCTCTTCAGAAATCTGCGGCTGAGATTAGATCGCACGCGAATTGCCGTGTCAAGGGTTGAGAATTTCTGCGGCCGGAGAAACGCACTCCTCGTCCGCGCCACAATCGTTCAGGACGTTTTCAACGTGGAACAACTCGATCAGCAAGTGCCGTTTCTAACCGGCGAGGGCGCCCCCAAGTCTGTGGAGGCCGCCGTACCGGCGGGCGGCTATGCCGATGTCCCTGCCGAGGAGCTCGCCTATGGCGAGGCCGGAACAGAGGAGGTGGCCAGGCGCCTTCGGTTGGAAGAACTGGTGGACCGTCAGGTCCTGACCGCAGCCGAGGCGTTGGACCCCGACTTGAGCTTCGAGGTGATCGTCGAGCGATCGAATCTCCTGCCCGCACGCTTCCTGGCGCAGGGAGCGAGCGCGTCCCGTGCCGTGTGCAAGTTGGAGGTCTCCGGCACGGATTATCTGGGGCGCACAGGCCGATGGTCCGGAACGGGCTTCCTTATCGGGCCGGGGTTGCTGATGACCAACTGTCACGTGCTGAACAGTCCGGCGACAGCGCGCAATGCAAGGGCGATCTTCAACTTCCAGGCCCGGCCAGATGGGGAACTCGGTCCGACACGAAGCTTTGCGGTGAACCCGGACAGGCTGTTCCTTACCTCGCCCGTGAACGAACTGGATTTCGCGATTGTCGCGGTAGATGGCGAACCGGAGAAAGAGTTCGGCGTGATCACTCCGCGTCGCGAGGCATTTACCGCCGCAGTGCAGGATCTGGTCAACATTATTCAGCATCCCCGCGGCGAACCGAAGCAAGTGGCGCTGCAGGAAAACCGCGTCGAACAGATCACCTCACTGGCGATGTTGTACACGACCGACACGATGCCGGGGAGTTCCGGGTCACCCGTCTTCTCCAACTCATGGCAGCCTGTGGCGCTGCACCACGCCAGCCGGAAGGTGAACGGGACGACTCGCAACGAAGGGATTCGGTTCAGCGCGATTGCCGCCTTCCTGGAGAAAGTCGCCGAGGATGGAGCCGGAGCATCGAAAGCCGCCGCCCAACAGGTGCTGCCGCTGTTCGGCGGCTCCGACGAGACGATGGGATTCTTCGGCGGGCTGGGTCGCACGGAGGCCTGGGAAGCGGTGGATGTCGAAGCCGTCGTGAACAGCTTCAAGGGGGAAGCGGCGGATATTGATATTGCCTTCTGGAACGTCGAGTGGTTTGCGAATCGATTCGGCGAGAAACTCGCCGCCGTTGCCGAAGTCATCGTGAAGATGAACCTGGATATCTGGGCTCTTTCGGAATCGTCACCGGCAGCGACTGAGGCGTTGGTCCAATTTCTGAAGGAGCGCTACAAGCTCGATTTCGGTTGGGCTGCGTCCGAGCCGAAAGCGGCAATAGGTCGCCAGACGACCACCGTGATCTGGAATAAACGGACGGTCAAGGGCAAGCGCCGCGAATGGCCGAGCGAAGTGGCCGAGTGGTTCCGACTGCGGAGCGACAGCTTCCAGCCCGGCGACTTCGATGAACTGGGCAAGGAGGCGGACTTCGCACTCGAGGCGGTTGACGGCAAGATCTTCGATCGCTATCCGGGGCTGTTCTACTTTGAAGGCCGGAATCGGGAGGGCGGCATGCAGCCGTTCAACTTCTTCC
>CAYNDS010000225.1:0-817 GCA_964395885.1 uncultured Solibacteraceae bacterium
GAAGAGGTCTACATTTTCATCGAGGGCAACGGCGCGATGGAGGTGTATGAGAGTGAGGAGTCGTTGAGCTTTGTGCATAGCGTGAAGCGCGGCGACATGGTGACGATTCCGTATCTGAACTACCATCCGGTGTTCTCGCAGGACGAGCCGGTGCACTTCATCTGGTGCATTGCGGGCGAGCGCTACTGGGTGGGGGACAAGAACAAAGACTTCATGACGGGCAAGGTCTCCAAGCTCACGACGTAAGGTCGACCGGACGCAGGCGTCGCGAGAGGGTGAACAGCGCGACGCAGCCAAGGGCGGGCATGACGGCGGCGAGCGTGAAGACGGGCGCGTAGCCGACCTTGTCCACAAACAATCCGGTGAGCAGCGGGAAGAGAAAGCCGCTGATGCCGCCGGCGATTCCGGTGAGGGCGGTGACGCGTCCGACGGCTTCCGGCGGGAACTGATCGCTGATGGCGGCGAACATGTTGGCGGAAAGAAACGTGTGCCCGAACAGAACGACGCAGACGAAGGCAATCGCGGCTGCGGCTTGTGTGGACAGGGCGACGGCGATGGAGAAGAGGCAGCAGGCGGCGCCGATGCCCATCGTGATCTGACGCGTGCCGGTGACGGGGATGCCGCGGGCGAGGAGGCGTCCGGAGGTCCAGCCGCCGGCGATGGAGCCGATGTCGCCGAACAGGAAAGGCAGCCAGGCGAACATTCCGATGGCTTTCAGGTCGAGCCCGTGCGTGTTCTTCAGATAGAGCGGCAGCCAGAAGATGTAGAACTGGACGACGGGACCGACCAGCATCCGGCAGAGCATCACGGACCAGGT
>CAYNDS010000225.1:827-1139 GCA_964395885.1 uncultured Solibacteraceae bacterium
TGGGCGGCGCGGTTTCGGCCGGGATGCGATCCGCGAAGATGTAGTTGCGCTCCGGCGGGGAAAGCCGCGGGTGCTCGGCGGGGGGCGCGTAGAGCCGCCACCAGGCGACGGCCCAGATCAGGCCAAGGGCGCTCGGCAGAAGAAATGCGGAGTGCCAGCCATAGGTCAGCGTGAGCCAGGCCAGCAGCGGCGGGGCGATGATGGAGCCGGCCATTGAGCCGCCGTTGAAGATGCCGACGGCGAGAGCGCGCTCTCGGGCGGGGAACCAGGCAGAGACCACCTTCATGCCGCCGGAGTAGTTGCCGCACTCGC
>CAYNDS010000225.1:1149-7154 GCA_964395885.1 uncultured Solibacteraceae bacterium
AAGCGACGCGAACTGCCAGACACGTCCGGCGAAGGCGTGCAGGGCATTCGCGATGGACCACCAGGCGACGGCGAAGGTGAGGCCGAAGCGGGCGCCGCGGCGGTCCATCAACCAGCCCATCGGAAACTCGCCCGCCATCATGCCGAACTGAAAGGCGCTGACGACAAAGCCATACTCCTGCGCGGTCCAGTGAAGCTGATCCTGAAGGACGGGCGCGACCACGCTGAGCGACTGGCGGTCAACGAAGTTGATGACGGTCGCCAGGAACAGGAGCGCGAGGATGCGCCACCGAATCTGGCGGGAGAGCGGGGGCAGGGCGGGCTGCTTTGCCGCAAACGGGGCCACGGTGGGTCATCATAACAGTCGTGCCGGAACTGCCGGACATCACGGTCTACCTGGAGGCGCTGGAGGCGCGCATTTTGGGCCGGGAACTGACCGGGGTGCGCCTGGCGTCACCGTTTCTGCTGCGGAGTGTGGATCCGCCTCTGGCTGCGGCGCACGGCAGGCGCGTCTGTGAGTTGCGGCGTGTGGGCAAGCGCATCGCGATCGGACTGGAGGAGGAACTGTGGCTGGTGCTGCACCTGATGATCGCGGGCCGGCTGCATTGGATGAAGGCGGGGGCGAAGCTTCCGGCGCGGCGGGCGCTGGCGGCTTTCGATTTCGCGCATGGAGCGCTGGTGTTGACGGAGGCGGGGGGGAAGCGGCGGGCGTCTCTGCAGGTGGTGCGCGGGGAGGCGGGAGTGCGGGCGCTGGACCCGGGCGGCCTCGAGGTGATGACCTGCAGCGAGGCGGAGTTCGTCGAGCGTCTGGTGAGTGCGAATCACACGCTGAAGCGGGCGCTGACCGATCCGAGACTGTTCAGCGGGATCGGCAATGCGTACTCCGATGAGATCCTGCACGCCGCCGGGTTGTCGCCGGTGGCGCTGACGCAAAAGCTGACGGCGGAGGAGCAGTCGCGACTGTTTGTGCGGACGCGCGAAACGCTGGCGGTGTGGATCGCGAAGTTGCGGGCGGAATCGGGCGAGGGCTTTCCGGAGAAGGTGACCGCCTTTCGCGAGGGGATGGCGGTGCATGGGCGGTATGGGCAGCCCTGTCCGGTTTGCGGCACGAACGTGCAGCGCATCCGGTATGCAGACAACGAGACGAATTACTGTCCGCGGTGTCAGACGGGCGGGCGGCTGCTGGCCGACCGGTCGCTGTCGAGGTTGCTGAAGCGGGACTGGCCGCGGTCGATCGAGGAAATGGAGTTGCGGTTGACGCGGTGAATGGAGTGCTCTCGGCGCGATGCCTGCATGGGGTTGACTGTCGCGCTTCGGCCGGCGAGAGACAGCGGTCTGAATCGCCGCGCCATCGGCCATCTGCCGGAAGTCGCCACGCGGGAGACAAGATGCTCGCGAAGGCTACAGAGTGCAGTGAGGACGACGCCGGCGCGATCGATTGAGGCAGAGAGCCAAGGCGGCGAAGGCGAACAAGGCCGTGTTCGCTTCCGGCACCGGAACGAAACTGATCGTTCGATCCAACGGGACCAGCCCCACAAGCTCCATCCCAAAGCTGCGGGGAGGTGAGTTCACAAACTGCGGAACAAAGCGTCCGATGGCGCTAACGGATCCGGAAGCGTCCTCTGGGATGAGAAGCGAACCGATCCCGGGGAACGTCCAATAATCGCCGTCTTGGATGGGGTCTCCGGTGACGTTCCGAGTGAGACGGAAAGAGATCCGGAGCTGGCCGCCTGCGGGACGGACAAAGTTTGGTGTGAGGTCGAGAAGGATGGCTGTCGCGTCGAACCAGAACTCAACGGAAGTGGCGGCAGTGCCGGTCTGGGTGGCGCCGTTGAAGAACGAGAAGGTTCCGATTGTGACAGGACTGCTGGGGCTGTCATACGGCGGGCGGAGCCCGTTGAGGAGTACCTCCGCCTGAGGCGTGAACTCGATGCGATTCGGAGAGCCGCTGCCGGTGGCAAAGAAGCTGGTACCCACGCCCGAGTTCACGCCGCCAGCGGGGTTGAGAAACACGCCGGAGATGTCCGTGAAGAGCGTTGCGGCGCGGCAACCGGCGCAGAGAGTGACCAGCAGGAGCAACTTCATGCGCTGCAGTGTATCACTGGAAGGCGGGCAAGGGAACGGGCGGGCGCACAGAGTTTCTCACTGTCGCGATCGCGGCGCGCACCGTGACTTGGATACGCTAAAGAGCATGTTTGCGACGGCGATTTCGCTGCTTGTTCTGAGCCAGGATGCCACGCCTGTAGGGAGAGAAGCGTTTGTGAAGTTGTGCGCCACGTGTCATCGGCCGGAGGTCGCCTCTTCCGGGAGACGCTCCCGGACGCAGTGGGAAGAGGTGGTGGAGAAGATGATCGCCAAGGGCGCGAAGGGCAGCGATGAGGAGTTCGGCGCGGTGATCGACTACCTGGTGGCGAATCACGGGCGGGTGAACGTGAACGGCGCTTCCGCCAGTGAGATCGCCGAAGTGTTGGGGCTGACTCTCGAAGAAGCGGACGCGATCGTGAAGCACCGGCGGGCGAACGGCAAGATCGAAGACTTTGAGGCGCTGGCGAAGGTGCCGCAGGTCGACGTTAAGAAACTTGAACAAAGGCGCGCCTCCATCGCCTACTGAGGTAGGCTGTGGGGAATGCGCGTTTTCACGCTTCTTGCAACGTCAGGGTTTTTGTTGGCGCAAGGGCCGCCACCGATGCCGCCGGGCGCCAAGCCCGTTGCCGGCGCCAAGCCGACTGCCGGGCTGTCCACAGGACCGCTTGATCAGCATGTGGTGGACGCTGCGGGCGCGGACCGCGGCAAGAAGGTGTATGCGGCGGAATGCATCAGCTGTCATGGCACGAATGCGACGGGTTCCGAACGCGGCGCGGACCTGATCCGTTCGCTGGTGGTGCTGAAGGATCGGAATGGGAAACTGATCGGCGACTTCCTGCGCAAGGGACATCCGACGCAGACGACAGCGGCCAAGGATCTGACGGATGCGCAGATTCTGGATCTGGCGCATTGGCTGCATTCGCGCAAGATCGGCTCACTGCGCATGAATCAGGATGTTGGCGACATTCTGGTGGGCGACCGGGCGGCGGGACAGGCGTTCTTTAACGGTGCGGGCAAGTGCAGCACCTGCCATTCCGTGACGGGCGACTTGAAGGGCATCGGACGGCGCTACAACCCGGCGGCGCTGCAGCAGCGCTGGCTGTTTCCGGGAACGGGCGGGTTTGGGCGGAGACGGTTCGCGGCACAGGCTGGTCCGCCGCCGAAGCCGACGATGGTGACGGTGACGGCGAACGGCAAGACCACCAAGGGTACGCTGTTGAGCCTGGACGATTTTCACGTCGCGCTTCGCGATGAGACCGGCGAGTATCAATCCTTCAAGCGGACGGCGCAGGTGAAGGTGGAAAAGGACGATCCGCGCCAGTTTCATATCGATATGCTGTCCGTCTACACCGACAAGAACATGCACGACGTTACCGCCTATTTGGAGAGCCTCCGTTGATTCGCGTTCTGATGACTTTCACATTGTCCTTGCTGCTGGCGGCGCAGGGAGCGCTGGATCCGGCGCTGCTGAAGAAGGCGCCGACGGAGGCGTGGCCGACCTACAACGGCGACTACTCCGGGCGGCGGTATTCCCCGCTGACGAAGGTGAACGCGGCGAACGTGCACCAGATGAGCCTGGCGTGGGTGCAGCGGATTAACGTGGGGGGCGGCGGGTTCTTCGGACCGCGGATTTCGGCGACGCCGGTGATGGTGAACGGCGTAATGTACTTTACGGTGCCGGACCATGTCTGGGCGGTGGATGCGCGGACGGGGCGCCAGATCTGGCATTTCGAGTGGCAGACCAAGGGCGGCATTCACATTGGCAACCGCGGTGTGGGGATCTACGGCAACTGGCTGTATTTCGAAACTCCGGACTGTCATCTCGTCTCGCTGAACCTGAAGGACGGCAAGGAGCGCTGGCACCGGCAGATCTGCGATCTGGATCAGTTTTACTTTTCGACGATGGCGCCGCTGGTGGTGGGCAATCACATCATCACCGGCGTGAGCGGCGACGATCTGGACCGACCGGGCTACATCGAATCGCATGATCCGGAGACGGGTGACCTGCAGTGGCGCACCTACACGGTGCCGATGAAGGCGGGTGATCCGGGCATTGAGAGCTGGCCGAGCCTGGAAGCGGCGCAGCATGGCGGCGGCATGACGTGGATCACGCCGACCTACGATCCGGAGTTGAACCAGATCTATTTCGGCACGGGAAACCCACAGCCGGTGATTGCGGGCAAGGGACGTCCCGGCGCGAACCTGTTCACGGAATCGATCGTCGCGCTGAAGGCGGACACGGGCAAGTTCGTGTGGGGCTTTTCGGTCTCTCCGCACGATACGCATGATTGGGACGGTGTCGAGACGCCGGTGCTGATCGACGGGGAGATCAACGGGCAGAAGCGGAAACTGCTGGCGCAGGCGAGCCGGAACGGGTACTTCTTCTTGATTGACCGCGTAACGGGCAAGAGCGTCGTGACCAGCGAGTTCGTGAAGACGAACTGGTCAAAGGGTGTCGACAAGGACGGGCATCCGATACCGAATCCCGATAAGGAGCCGAAGGTGGCGGGCGCTCTGGTGACGCCGAATCAGGGCGGCGGCACGAACTGGTATCCGCCGGCGTTCAATCCGGACACGGGTCTGTTCTACGTGAACGCGTTCCAGGCCTACAGCGTGTACTACATCTTCGACGACAGCGAGAAGCCGGAAGGGTGGGGCGGAAACGACCGGGGCGGATGGCAGGTGGGCCTACTGCAAGCGATCGACTACAAGACGGGAAAGATCCGCTGGAGCCGCAAGTTTGAGGGAGGCGCTTCGCGCGGTGGTCTGCTGACAACGGCGGGAAGGCTGCTGTTCGGCGGCGATCCGGAGGGCAACTTCGTGGCCTACGACGCGGCTTCGGGTGATCCACTGTGGCACGCGAACCTGAACAACATGGTGACGAACGGGCCAATTACGTATGAGCTGGATGGTCAGCAGTACGTGGTGGTGGCGGCGGGCGACACGCTGTACGCCTTTACGATGAATGCGCGGTAGAGCGGACGTGCTGACACGGCGTCACCTGCTATTGACGGGTGCGGCGGGCCTGAGTTCGGCCTGCGCGCGGCGCGTGACCGTGGCTCCGCCGCGATATGTGGACCGGTTCGCGCGGGTGAAGGTGTCGGAAGACCGCATCATCCGGCGCGTGGTTGGTCTGCGGCCGTATCGGCCTCAGGGCTTTGTTGTGCGGCGCGAGTCGCTCGGATCGAAAACGCTCATCCACAACTATGGCCACGGTGGGGGCGGTGTGACGATGTCGTGGGGCACGGCGCATCTGGCGGTGGAGTTGACCCCGCCGTCGACCGACGTGGCCGTGTTGGGCGCGGGCGCAGTGGGACTCGCGACGGCTCGCCTGCTGCAGCGTCGCGGAAACCGGGTGACGATCTACGCGAAGGCGCTGCCGCCGGAAACGACATCAAACATCGCGGGGGCGCAGTGGTGGCCCACCTCCGTCTTTGACGAAAGCATCGCCAGCGCCGAGTTCAAAGAGCAGTTTGTGCGCGCGGCGCGGCTGGCGTATCGCGAGTTTCAGAATCTGGTGGGGGACCGCTACGGCATCCACTGGGTGCGGAACTACATGGTCAGTGATCGTCCGTTGACGGAGAGCTTTATCCTGGGACGTTCCAGCCCGATCAACGATCTGTATCCGGAGTATGAAGACCTTCCGCCGAACGCGACACCGTTCGGCGAACATGCCCGGCGGTTCACGACGATGATGGTGGAGCCGCCGGTCTATCTGAACGCGATGCTGCAGGACGTGCAGGTGGCGGGCGGCAAGATCGTGGTGCGGGAGTTTGCCGCCGCCAGCGAGTTGGGGACGCTGCCGGAATCGGTGATTGTCAATTGCACGGGCTTGGGCTCTCGGGCGCTGTTTCTGGATCAGGACCTCGGACCGGTGAAGGGGCAGTTGACTGTCCTGCTGCCGCAGCCGGAGATCGAATA
>CAYNDS010000226.1:0-7127 GCA_964395885.1 uncultured Solibacteraceae bacterium
CTTGTGCAGCGAGGTGCCGTAGTAGTCGCAATCGAGATCCGCCTGCTTGAAAGGGAACTGGGCGAAGGCGTGGGCGCCGTCGATCACCACTTCGATGCCCTTGCTGCGCGCCATCTGGCAGATCTTCTTGACGGGGAAAATCTGTCCGGTGCGGTTGGTGATGTGGCAGATGTGGAGGACCCTGGTGCGCGGGGTGATCGCTTCCTCAAAGATTTTGACGAGGTGATCCATTGAGGGAGGCGGAACGGGGAACTTGATCTGCTTGAGGACGATGCCGTCGCGACGCTCGCGCTGCTGCCAGGTGGTGATCATGCGCGGGTAGTCCTGGTTGGTGGTGATGACCTCGTCACCGCGCTGGAGGTTCATGCCGAGCTGGACGATTTCCAGGGCCTCCGAGGCGTTGCGCGTGATGGCGATCTCTTCCGGGTCGCAGCCGAACTCGCGCGCGAGGCGACGGCGGACGGTTTCGATGCCCGGGTCGAGCACGTTCCACATGTAGTAGCTGGGGCTGAGGTTCTCGATATCGAGGTAGCGCTTCTCGGTATCGGAGACGACCTTCGGCGACGGTGACACGCCGCCGTTGTTCAGGTTGATCATGTTGCGATCGACGGTGAAGGCGTGGCGGATGTTGAGCCAGAAGTCTTCATCGCGGGCAACGGAGTCGGCAGGGCGGCCGTTTACCGCTTCGGCAGCTTTCGCGATCTTGGAGGCGGCATCGGCCTGGAAGGCGGCGATTCCGGTGGAAGCGGCAGAGAGAAAACGGCGGCGGTCCATGAATTAAGCTAATCGCGCGAGGGGGGCGGCGTCAAATGGGCGCGGGCGGTTGTTCCAGATCCGCTCGAGCAGTACGTCCTGAGCGTGAGCCACCAGGGCCTGCGGTGCGTCCGGATCGGACGTGGACCGTCCCGCCGTCGTTCGGCGAGCGCGACGACGAGCACATCGCCACGCCGTGCCAGTCTACACAGCAGAGCCACGCTTCGCGCAAGAGACTCAGGCGCCGCCGCCGCCGACGCACTTCGGCGCATACGGCGTCCTGAGGAAGCGCGGATGCAGGGAGTCGGCTCTCTGTCAGGACGTCGCAGCGGTCTGTCGGAAGGTAGACCTGCACACACGACGTGAAGCCGAACGTCGGTGAGACTCAGCCCTTTCCTGCGGCAGTGCTCCGGACGAGTTCCACCGTACGAGTCGGGCGGCGACTCGGCTCATTTCGTTCCCTCTAAAGGCGATCACGCTCGGTCAACATTTCGGCGCAAGGATCCCCCGCCTGTGATCAGGTCATGGTCGGGGATGAACGGTCACGCCACCTTGTACTTTTCGATGAACGCCAGCGGCACCTCCGTGCTCATGCCGGGCGCTTCCGGGGCGAGCACCGCGCCGTCGACCATCTTCTGCGGACCGCCGGTCTCCATGTAGATCGCATTCGGCATGGCGAGCAGCATGTTCATGTTCGCGGAGCCGCCGCCGTGGCTGGCGAGTTCCAGACCGTGCGCTTCGGCGATGGCGGCGATCTCCATCCATTCCGTGACGCCTCCAGCGCGGCGATTGTCGGGCTGCACGACGTCGACGCCTTTGCGCGTGATGACGTCGAGGAACTGGTGGCGCGTGTAGAGGTTCTCGCCGGTGGCGATGCGGATGTCGAGCTCCTGTGCCAGCTGCGCGTAGCCGTCCATTTCATGCGGAGGCAGCGGCTCTTCATACCAGAAGGCGCCCATCTGCTGATAGACGCGGCCGCGGCGCAGCGCCTCGTTCTTGTTGAGGGCCTGGTTGGCGTCGATCATCACGCGGCGGGCATTGCCGGCCAGGTCCATGGCGAGGCGGATGCGGCGCTCATCGTCGGCAAGGCCGTAGCGGCCGGTCTTGATCTTGACGGCGCGATAGCCCTGTTCGAAGGCTGTCTCGATGCTGCGGCGATACTTGGCCAGGTTGGCGTCCTCATCGTAGTACCAGCCGCACATGCTGTAAACGGGCATGCGGTCGCGAACGGCGCCGAGGAGTTTCCAGACGGGGGCTCCGGCGGCTTTGCCGAGGATGTCCCACAGGGCGATGTCGGCGGCGGCGAGGGCGAACTGCACGACGCCGGTGACGCCGTGGTATTCGAGCGCGTCGACGAGTTCGCGGCGGAGGCGTTTGACGAAGATCGGGTCTTTGCCGAGGAGCACGGGTTTGACTTCGTGCTCGAGGATGGTTTGCACGACGCGCGGTCCGCCGGCGATCATGCCGAAGGTGGAACTGGCCCACCCGGTGATGCCGGCATTGGTTTCGATGCGAAGCACCACCTGTCCCGTGTCGACGCCGAGGCGGTGAATGGCGTCGTTGTTGGGCTCCTTGGCGGGAGGAGTCTTGAGCAGGTCCGTCTTCAAGCCGGAAATGCGGAGCTGCCCGTCGAGACCTGCCGCGCGGGCGGGGAAGGCGGCGAATGCGGCCGCCGCGCCATGAAGCAATTGCCTACGGTTCACGAGGGCGATGCTATCGCGAGATGATCAGGAGATGCCACCTCCTGCTCGCAACAACTCCTGGGAACCGTATGTCTGCTATCGCGCGCCGTCGCCGATCCGGGTGGACGGTGTTCCGAATGAGGAGGCGTGGCAGCGTGCGCCGCGCTCGCCACGATTTGTCGACCTGATCACGGGAGAGCCGGGACCGTTCGACACGCGCGCCGCCGCGCTGTGGGATGACGAGGCGCTCTACATCGCGTATTGGATTGAAGAGCCGTTTCCGGCGGCGAAGCTGACGGAGCGGGACGCGACGATTTTTCAGGAGAACGACGTCGAGGTCTTTATCGACGGCGGCGACAGCTACTACGAGTTTGAGATCAACGCGCTCGGGACAGTGTATGAGGTGTTCTTTGTCTGGCGCGACGCGTATCAGCGCAAGGGCTTCGCGGCGGAGCCGGAGTTCGATGTGCATGAACGGAAGGCGTACACGTTCGGGGGGAACTTTGACCGGACGGCGGAGCACTTCTGGCGGGGCAATCATCCGCGCGGGCTGCGGTGGGCGTTCACGGACTGGGACTTTCCGGGGATGCGGTCGGCGGTGGCGATTGAAGGGAAGTTGAATGACCGCACGACGGTGAGCAAGGGCTGGACCGTGGAGATCGCGTTTCCGTGGTCCGGGATGAAGTGGCTGGCGAATGGGCGCAGTCTGCCACCGAAGAACGGTGACGAGTGGCAGGTGATGTTTGCGCGGTATCAGCAACTGCCGCTGTTCGGGCAGACGGTGGGCGGCGGATGGGGATGGCACGCGATTGGTGACAACGACAACCACAAGCCGGACCTGTGGACGCCCATTCGGTTTTCGACCTCGCTGCCGCCCCGGTGACGTCAGACCCGGAAACTTCGCGACGATTGGCACGAATCCGTCATCGATTCCCGGTATGATGGAATCATGACGTGCCCCGCAGTCTCTCGCCCGTCTCTGTTCGCCGGCGACTAGTCCGGCCCCTCCAGCGGCTTTCGTTCCGTTTGCCTGTCTCACCTTTCCTGGAGGGGAATTGCCATGATTGCTGTTTCGAATTTGCCGGAGATCCGGACGAGCTTGCCGGGTCCACGCGCGGCGAGTCTGATCGAGCGCGACCACGCCGTGTTGTCGCCGTCCTACACGCGCGGGTATCCGCTGGTGATTGCGCGGGGCGAAGGCGCGATTGTCGAGGATGTGGACGGGAACCGCTTTCTCGATATGAACGCGGGGATTGCGGTGGTGGCGAGCGGGCACAGTCACCCGCGCGTCGTGGCGGCGATCCGGGAGCAGGCGGAGAAGTTCCTGCACTACTCCGGGACGGACTTCTACTACGAGAACATGATCGCGCTGGCGGAGAAGCTGGCGGCGCTGGCACCGATTGCGGGACCGCGGCGGGTGTATTTCGCCAACTCCGGCGCGGAGGCGGTAGAGGCGGCGTTCAAGATGGCGCGCTACCACTCCGGGCGCGAGAAGATGATCGCGTTCTTCGGCGGCTTTCATGGGCGGACGATGGGGGCGTTGTCGCTGACGGGATCGAAGAACGTGCAGAAGAAGGGGTTCGGAACGCTAGTGCCGGGCGTCACGCACATTCCGTATGCGTACTGTTATCGGTGCGCGTATCACCAGGAGCCGGCCACGTGCCATGTGGAGTGCGTGAAGGTGGTGGAGGAGACGCTGATCAAGCACATCCTTCCGGCCGAGGAAGTGGCGGCGATCGTGGTGGAGCCGATCCAGGGCGAGGGCGGCTATGTGGTTCCGCCGCAGAAGTTCTTCGATGAGTTGCAGGCGGTGGCGCATCGGAACGGGATTCTGCTGATTGCCGATGAAGTGCAAAGCGGGATGGGGCGGACGGGGCGGATGTGGGCGTCGGAGCATTTCGGCTTTTCGCCCGACATCCTGACGGTGGCGAAGGGCATTGCGAGCGGAATGCCGCTGTCGGCGACGGTGGCGCGGGCGGACGTGATGTCGTGGAAGCCGGGGGCGCATGCGTCGACGTTTGGAGGGAATCCGGTGTCGATTGCGGCGTCGCTGGCGACGATCGAACTCCTGGAGGAGAGCCTGATTGAGAATGCGCGCGTGGTGGGCGGCTACATGATGGCGCGGATGCAGGAGTGGCCGTCGCGATTTGCGCACGTGGGCGATGTCCGGGGCCGGGGCCTGATGCTGGGCTTCGAACTGGTGAAGGATCAGGTGGGGCGGGAGCGTTTTCCGGCGTTGCGGGACCGGATGGAGCAGGAGGCGTTCCGGCGGGGTGTGCTGGTGCTGGGCGCGGGCCAGAATTCGATCCGGTTGTGTCCGCCGCTGGTGCTGACGCGGGACCAGGCGGAGTTTTGCCTGGATGTGCTGGAAGAGATCCTGGCGGAGCCGGCAGTACTTTAGGCTCAGTACCGGGCGGCACGGTGCGGGCGGGGCTTCATCGGAAGCCCGGCGCGGCCGATAATACAATAGAAGGCCGGGAGCGCGCCCCCGCCAACTGGAGGACCACTGAGTTGAAGCCGACGATCGTATTGGAATTTAACGAGCTTTGTCCACGTCTGATGGACCAGTTCATCGATGCAGGTAAGCTGCCGAATTTCAAGCGGTTGCGCGACGAATCGGTCGTCCGGGTGACGGATGCCGAGGAGCGTGCGCCGAACCTGGAGCCGTGGATTCAGTGGGTGACCGTGCACACGGGGCTCGGCTTTGAAGAGCACCACATCTTTGACCTGGGCGACGGGCACAAGCTGAATGCGAGCCGGATTTGGGATCTGGTATCGCGCCAAGGCGGGCGGGTGCTGCTGGGCGGGAGCATGAACGCGTTCTATGAGCCTGGCTTGAAGGGCTACGTCATCCCGGATCCGTGGTCGGTGGGCGTGCAGCCGATGCCGAAGGAAGAACTGGACCCGTTTTTCAGCTATGTCAGCCGCAACGTGCAGGAGCACTCCCGCGACAAGATGCCGGTGTCGTTGGGGGATCACGTTCGCTTCCTGACCTTCATGCTGAGCCATGGGATGTCGTTGAAGACGATGTTGCATCTGGTGCGGCAGTTGATGAGCGAGCGCGGCGGCAAGAACCGGTGGAAGCGGGCGACGATCCTCGACCGTCTGCAGTGGGATCTGTTCCGCCATCTGTGGAAGCGGGATCAGCCGCAGTATGCGACGTTCTTCCTGAATTCGACGGCGCACTTCCAGCACATGTACTGGCGCAACATGGATCCGAATACGTTCTCGGTGAAGCCGGATGCGGCGGAGCAGGAGGAGTTTGCGGGCGCGGTGGAGTACGGCTACACGCAGATGGACGAGATTGTCGGCGAGTGCCTGGAGATGGTGGGAGATTCGGCGAATCTGGTGTTGCTGACGGCGCTGAGTCAGCAGCCCTGCCTGGTGTATGAGGGCAGCGGCGGGAAAACCTTCTACCGTCCGTGGGAGCCGGAAGACCTGATGGCGTTTGCCGGCATCGCGAAGCCGTGGAACTACGCTCCGGTCATGTCGGAGCAGTTCCACCTCTACTTCCCGACGGCGGAAGCCGCAACCGAGGCCGAGCGCCGGCTGCAGTCGTTGACGCTCGATGGCGAACCGGTGATGCTGGCGCGGGCGGAGGGCAAGGAGTTGTTCGGCGGCTGTTCGATCTTCAAGAAGGTGGACGCTAATGCGGAGGTGGTCTGCGCGGCGACGGGTGAACGGATGCGCTTCCTGCAACTGTTCTACAACGTGAGCGGCGTGAAGAGCGGCATGCATCACCCGGACGGCATCTTCTGGACGCGGCAGCCGGGGCGGAAGCCGGAGGTGATCTCCGGACGTTTGCCGCTGCGGGAGGTCTTTCCGGAACTGCTCTCGTTGGTGGGCGTGCCAGCGGCGGAGAGCAAGCAGGATCGCGTGGCGACGGAATCGCTGGTGTGATGGCTGCGCGACTGCTGACGCTGCTGGCTGTCGGCGCCGCAGCGGCGACGGCGCAGCCTCTGGCGACGCCGGACGCGGCGGTGAGCGCCATTTACGCGGCGCTGACCGAGAGCGCCGCTCAACCTTTTTCCGAAGGCGCGTTTCGCGCGCTATTTCTCCCTTCGGCGCGCTTCACTGTGGCGCGGGGCGGGGCGGTGCGCAGTCTGACGGTGGACGAGTTTGTCGCGCAACTACAGGCGTCGCCGGTGAAGAGCCGTGAGGAGCGGGAGTTGTGGCGGCGTATGGACCGCTTTGGCAACGTGGCGCAGGTGTGGACGGGATTCGAGCTGCGCGTGGAGATGAAGGACGGCAAGACGCTCACCCGGCGCGGCGTGAATAGCTTCCAACTTGCCTTTGACGGGACCGGTTGGAAGGTGAACTCGATTCTCTGGGACGATGAGCGTCCGGGGCAGCCTGTCCCGGAACGGCCTTAGCCTTCCCGGGCTAGCGCGTCTTGGCCGCAGCCGGCTTTGCGCCAGCCGCCTTTGCCGGGGCAGCGATCTTGTACTTCGTCCGGATGGCGGTGACGTTCTTCTGCGCCATGGCGGCGTAAGGTCCGGCGATGGCGGCACTCTGCTGGCTGTAGCGAAGCGCGTCCTGGATACGAGTCATGTTCGGCTTGGGACCTTCCTCGCCGAGGCGGAAGTTCGCGACACCCAAGTGAAAGAGAGCGGCGGCCTTCATCTGCTCGTCGGTGAGGCCGGTGAGCGCCGCGCGGAGAGACTGGTCGGCATCGGGAAAGCGGTTCTGCGT
>CAYNDS010000227.1:0-7089 GCA_964395885.1 uncultured Solibacteraceae bacterium
ACCCGCAGCATCCATCAGGGGCTGGATTTCCGTGCCGCGGAAGGCACGCAGGTGAGGGCGATTCAGGCGGGCTACGTCGCCATCGCGCGGCCCATGTTCTTTGAAGGCGGCCTGGTGGTGCTGAACCACGGCGACGGTCTGTTCTCGCTCTACATGCACCTCAGCGGCTTCCTGGTGAAGGAGGGCGAGACGGTGAAGGCGGAACAGCCCATCGCCCTCAGCGGCAATACCGGCCGCAGTACCGCGCCGCATCTCCACCTGGGCGTGCAATGGCGCGGCACGTATGTCGAGCCCGCGACGATGTTCCGGTTGCGCGCCACGCCGCCTGCCGTTCCGGCGCGAAAGCCCGCCGCGAAACGAAAGAGTCGCTAGCGTGCCGATCACGATGCCGAGCATAATTGTCCGGTCCGTTTTACGATGATGAGATTCACTCGCGGCAGTCCCGGCTCCTGGTCTGGAGCCCGGGAATCAACGGCTCCTAGTACGCAGCCCCGTGGTTCGAAAAGGAGAATCGGAACGTTGCAACGAACGCGAACCCTCGCCCTGCTGACCGTGTGCGGCACGATAGCCGCCGCGGCTGAGACGCCTCCCGCCGATGCCATGAAGGCCTTGGAGGCGAAGGTGGCGGCGGCGCAGATGACCGGCGACAACGCCTGGATGCTGGTTTCGACGGCGTTGGTCCTGCTCATGACGGGTCCCGGTCTGGCGCTCTTCTACGGCGGCCTGGTGCGCCGCAAGAACGTGCTCTCGGTCCTGATGCAGAGCTTCACGATGATGTGTCTGGCCACGGTGCTGTGGACCGTCATCGGCTATAGCCTGTCGTTCGGCGAGGGCTCTCCGGTTCTCGGCGACCTGCGCTACGTCATGCTGAACGGCGTGGGCGGCGACCCCCAACCGGACTACGCCCCCACCATCCCGCATCAGACGTGGATGATGTTTCAGATGATGTTCGCCATCATCACGCCGGCGCTGATCACCGGCGCCTTCGCGGAGCGGATGAAGTTCTCCGCCATGTGCCTCTTCATGACGCTCTGGTCGCTGGTCGTCTACTACCCGATGGCGCACATGGTCTGGGGCAAGGGCGGATTGCTGAACGCGTTTCTCGGCGGCGCCATTCCCTGCTTTGATTTCGCCGGCGGCACGGTGGTCCACATCACCTCCGGCGCCTCGGCCCTGATCTGCGCCTTGTATCTCGGCAAGCGCAAGGGCTACGGACATGAGCCGATGAAGCCGCACTCGCTGGTGCTCAGCTTTATCGGAGCCTGCCTGCTATGGGTGGGCTGGTTCGGCTTCAACGCCGGCAGTGCTCTCGGCGCGGGCGCGCTCGCCTCCAGTGCGCTGGTGGCCACGCATCTCGGCGCGGCGGCGGCGGCCATCGGCTGGGTGCTGATGGAGTGGCTGCATGCCAAGCCCAGCGTTCTCGGCGCGATTTCGGGCGCGGTGGCGGGCCTGGTGGTGATCACGCCGGCATCGGGCTTTGTCTCGCCCGCGCCCGCGCTGTTGATGGGCTTTCTCGGCGGCGTCGTCTGCTACTTCGCCGTCGTCAAGATCAAGGTGAAGCTCGGCTATGATGACTCGCTCGATGCCTTCGGCGTGCACGGCGTCGGCGGAACTCTCGGCGCCCTGCTCACCGGCGTCTTCGCCACCCGCGCGGTGAACCCGGCCATCGCCGCCGGCAAGGGCGGATGGATCGACGGCAACCCCGGCCAGGTTCTCAACCAGGGCATCGGCGTCCTCATCGCGTATGCCTTTGCGATCGTGGCGACCCTGGCCATCTTGAAACTCTGCGAAGTGGTCTGTGGTGGCGTCCGCGTCCCGGTTTCTGACGAGGTGGAAGGACTCGACCTCAGCCAGCACGGCGAGGAAGGCTACAATCTGGAGGCCTGATGAAGAAAGTCGAAGCGATCATCCAGCCGTTCAAACTGGAAGATGTCAAGGAGGCGCTGAAAGGCATCGGCGTCGACGGAATGACCGTCAGCGAAGTGCGCGGGCACGGCCGGCAAAAGGGCCACACCGAGATCTATCGCGGCCTGGAGTACAAAGTCGACCTGCTGGCCAAGATCAAGATCGAAGTCGTCATCGCCGCCGAGCGTCTCGAAGAGGTCATTGGCGCGATCATGGCCGCTGCCCGCACCGGCAAGATCGGCGACGGCAAGATCTTCGTCTCCTCCGTTGAAGACGTGATCCGTATCCGCAATGGTGACCGGGGTCCCCAGGCCCTTTAAGAATTCCGATACACTGTCCGTCACGTTAAATATCTCTCATCGAGGCGGACCATGTTTGTTCCATTGACCCCACTCCGGTGCCTGCATCGCGCGGTGGACCTGTTCGGGCGCAAGGTTGGAATCGTGTCCGGGGACCGCGAGTTCACTTACCTCGAGTTCGCCACCCGCGCGCAGAAATTTGCCGGCGCGCTGAAGCGTTGGGGCTTGCGTGACGCGGACCGTGTCGCCTATCTCAGCTTCAACACGCATCAGCTGCTCGAAGGCTACTACGGCGTGGTGCAGGCGAAGGGCATCGTGATGCCGATGAACGTCCGGCTCTCGCCGCAGGAGATGATCACCGTTCTCAATCACTCCGGCGCGCGCGTCCTTTTGTATGAACCCGACTTCGCGCCGTTGCTGGAGCCGATCCAGAAGCACTGCCCCGGCATCGAGCTCTACTTGCGCATCGACGCCGAGTATGAGGCGTTCATCGCGGATGCCCCCTCGGAGCGCGCCGATATCTTCGACTACGACGAGAATGCCGTGGCGGAGCTGTTCTACACGTCCGGCTCCACCGGCTCCCCGAAGGGCGTGGCGTTGACCCACCGGACGCTCTATCTGCATGCGCTCGACATCGTGACAATGCTCACGGATCCGAACGACATGGTGGACCTGCACACCATCCCGCTCTTCCACGCGAATGGTTGGGGGCGGCCGCAGGTGTCGACGCTGCTTGGGCTGAAGCAGGTCTTGGTGCGGCGCTTCGAACCGGGCTTCGTCTGCCAGATGATCGAAACGCATCAGGCAAGTGAGATGAGCCTGGTGCCGACGATGGCCAACGCACTGCTGAATTTCCCGGACCTCGGCAAGTACAACCTGTCCAGCCTGAAGCGCGTCTACATCGGCGGCGCCGCCGGCTCTCCGGAACTGATGGCGAGAGTGGAAGCGGCCTTGGGCTGCGAATGCATGGCCGGCTATGGGCTCACCGAAACGGCGCCCGTGCTGACCAGCGGCCGCAAGAAGTCCACCGTCACCTATCGCGATGAGGCGGACCGGCACCGCCGCCAGGCAATGGCCGGATGGCCCGTTCCGGGCGTCGAAGTCCGCGTCGTCGATCCCGAGGGCAAGGACGTTCCGCAGGACATGGAAACCATCGGCGAAGTGATCGCCCGCGGCGACCACGTGATGGAAGGCTACTTCCGCGAGAAAGACGCCACCGACGCTGTGATGCGCAACGGTTGGTTCCACACCGGCGACATGGCCGTCTGGGATGAGGAGCGCTACATCCACATCGTCGACCGCAAGAAGGAGATCATCATCTCCGGCGGCGAGAACATCTCGTCGATCGAAGTCGAGAAGGCGATCTTCTCGCACCCCGATGTCTTTGAATGCGCCGTCGTCGCTGCGCCCGACGACAAGTGGGGCGAGGTGCCCGCCGCGATCGTCGTCCGGAAACCCGGCTCCACGCTGACGGCCGATCAGTTGCTCGAGTACTTGAACGGCATCCTCGGCCGTTTCAAAATGCCGCGGCTGATCGAGTTCAGCGAGGAGCAGTTGCCGAAAACCGGCACCGGCAAAATCAGGAAGGTTGTCTTGCGCGAAAAGTTCTGGGCAGGTCAGGAGCGGCGAGTCAAGGGATGAGGCTGGCGATTTTCGTTTTGTTCTGCGGCTTGGCCGCTCGTGCGGAGAATCTGTTCAATGGACGCGATTTCTCCGGTTGGGAGTTCTTCTTCGCCAGCAAGGGCACGATCGACAATCCGAAGGGCGACCCCGACGGCATCTTTCGCGTCGACAACGGCGTGATTCATGTTTCGGGCAAGGAGTTCGGGTTCATGATCACGAAGAAGGAGTACGGCGACTACTATCTGTCGTGCGAGTTCAAGTGGGGCGAGGCGACGTATGAGCCTCGGAAGAACAAGGCGCGCGACGGCGGCATCCTGTATCACGTCACCGGTCCGCTGAAGGTTTGGCCGCGTTCGATCGAGTACCAGATGATCGAAGGCGGCTCCGGCGACATCTGGCTGGTGGGCGGCGTCGGGCTCACCGTCAAGGGCGTCAAGCGCGAACTCGGCGCGCCCAACTACCGCTTCGACCGTTTCGGCAAAGGCGCCTGGAAAGACGAAGTGAATCATCGCGACCCGAACGGCGATCCGGAAAAGCCGCGCGGCGAGTGGAACAAGGCCGAGTATTGGACCAAGGGCGGCAAGGTGCTGCACAAGCTGAACGGCAAGGTGGTGAACGAAGGCGAGGGCCTGACCGACCGCAAAGGCCGAATCCTCTTTCAGAGCGAAGGAGCCGAAGTCTACTACCGTAAGATTGTCCTGAAGCCGCTTTGACCGGGGTGGCGCACCGCCCACCCCGGCCGAGAGTTTCCCTCACGCCCCGGCGCGCCATTGAAAGATCCGGAACGTTACCCGGGCACGTCTGAGCGTGGTTGCGTTCTGCGGATCGTTGCGCAGGTAGATGCGCACGACGGCTGTTCGCGCGTTCCGCCGGTCGTGGTTGCGGCGCACGTCAAACCGGATCGTGTCGCGCCCCCGGCCTTGCTGCGGACCGAAGTTGTTGATGAACGTGGGACTCTTTCCGGCATAGGTCACCGTGGCCACCCACTCGCATTCCGTCTCGCGTCCCGCGGGCGCTCCGGCAAAGTGAAGCCGCGCGAGCACCTGCGTCTGATCGGCCCGCAGGCGGAACACGGCCGTGCGCTGTGACCCTGGCCCGTTGTAGATGCGCGGCGTGCACTGCACCCCCGTCAGCGGAGCGTTCCACGTTTGCGCTGATGCCAGCGGCAGCGTCTGGCTCTCCACATCCTCTTCGGCATCGTCCAAGGACGGACGGTCTTCAATCGGCGCCGTGGCGACAATGCCGCGCCCGTAGTCGTAGTAGGCCTGCGAAACCAGCATCTCCCCGGCAGGATCGATCTCCAACTGGAAAGCACCGCGATTTCGCCCGGCACAGGAGATCAGATCGAGCACGCTTCGGCGCACCAGCTGCAGCGGGCGCAGCGTGACGCGCGCCGTGCAGTCCGGTCGTACCTGCCCGCGGAACGCCGACAGTTGCACCACGATCGGCTCTTCGCCGGGGTTCAGCAGTGCGAGGATCATGCGCGAGCCGTCGAGGTTCTCGACGCTCATCGCGCGCGCGGCATCGGCGGCGCGCGCCGCCGGAAAGGCCAGCACGCCCGTGCCGGATAAGCGATCCCCCAGCGCCAGCCAGGTCTGCGCCGTGACATCGTCCGGGGAACTGGCCGACATCCGGACCCAGCCCGAACGCGCCAGTCCACTGGCGTCCGCCAGCATCGGATAGCCGCGGTCACGCGGACCCAACGGTCCGCTGGCGTGCGAGAAGTTGCCGGCAAAGGCGCCGTTGCTGTCCTTGAACGGCAGCGACAGCCGCGAGCCGTCTTCCTGAAACAGCTCGAACATCACATCCACCGGTTCATCGGACCGGTTCATGATCTGCGGCAGCGGCGAATAGGTCACCGATCCGCTGTTGCCGTGCAGAAACAGCAGTTGATAAAGGTACGAGTCGGGGCCATCGCTTTCCTCGTCGCCCGGGGTTGCCGCCGACGGGGAGGCCATGGCCGCCATGCTCCGGTCGGAGCCGGGGATGCCGGTCGCGCCAGGCGGGCCGTTACGTGTTTCCTGCGCGATGCCGGCGAGGCATGCCGGGCCGATCACCGCCAATCGAGTGCGGGTTCGCATGAGTTGTCTCCTTGGTTGTTCATCTGTCCGCTGTCGTGCGGACGCACTCTGGAGAAATGGAAGACCGCGGCAATGTCTTTCGCGAATTCTGCGGGGCAGGGCACCATAGAATCGAAGGACGATGACGGCGACGCTCCTGCTCTGTTCGGCTTTCCTTGCGGTGAGCCCGGCGGCCGTCTCGCTGTTCCATTCAGGAAAGTGGGCTCAGGCCGAAACCGCGCTGCGGGCGGAGTTGAAGCGCTCCCCCCGCGATGGCGATGCCCGGCTGCTGCTGGTGCGCGTGCTGGTGGCGCAGGGCCGTCGGGCGGAGGCGTTGGAGGAACTCTCGCCGCTGCTGGCCGCGGGCGCCCGTCTGGGTTGGCAACTCGAAGCCGGGCGAATGCTGCGGCAGTTGGCCGAACAACGCTTTCGCGACCTGCGTGCCGCCGCGCCGGATTCCGCCGCAGTGCGCGAATTGGCCGGTCTTCGTCTGGAGCGGCAGGGCGACTTTGCCGCCGCGCTGGCCGAGTATCAGGCTGCGGCGCGTCTGGAGCCGAACCGTCCCGGGCTTCGCTATCTGACCGGAAGCGCGCAATGGAAGCTGCGCGACTTTCCGGCGGCCGAGGCGTCCTTACGCGCGGAACTCGCCGCCAATCCGCAGCACGGCATGGCCAACCTGCGCCTGGGCCAGACGCTGCTGTCCACCGCGCGCGAGGCTGACGCCGTTCCGTTTCTCGAAAAAGCCGTCGCCGCCCTCCCGGAGTTGTGGCCCGCACGGCGCGAACTCGGCAAAGCCTATCGCAAGGCCGGGCAGCTTCCGGAAGCGCGCGCCGCATGGGAAGCCGTGGCAAAGGCTCGCCCCAATGATGAAGAGGTCCACTACCTGCTCGGCGGGTTGTACCGGGAACTGGGCGAGACGGAGTTGGCCAGGCGAGAGCTGGAGACCCACCAAAGACTGCTTGCCGAACGGCGGAAGCTCTCCGAGAAGCGCTAGCGCGGCGGCATGGCCTGCAGCAGTTCCTTGGCGGCCACGGACGCGGGATTGATCTCTGTGGCCCGCCTGGCAGCCGTGGCGGCTTCGGCCTTCCGGCCCAGGGCAAGGTAGACCTGCGCCAGCGCGAGCAGCGGCTCCTCATCGCCCGGCTGCGCCCATCGCACCGCCGCTTCCAACGGGGCCACCGCTTGCGGATACTGCCCCAGGG
>CAYNDS010000228.1:0-7065 GCA_964395885.1 uncultured Solibacteraceae bacterium
CTCCCGTCGCGAGTTGCTGCGCCTGGCCTGGACGCTGGGCGTGACGAAGGGCGCCGAGGAAACCGTCGCGATGAGGGAGAGCTGCCAGCCGTTGAGCGTGGTGTTGACGAAGCGGTTGCCGAAGTCCTTGCGCGGCGGGGTAACGATGGCGGTTCCGACGAAGCGGTGACGGACGTCGAGGACCGAAGTGCCCTTCTCGCGGTTGTAGTCGCCGTTGAACAGCGTCGCGGGAGCGTCGGTGAAGAACACGTTGTTGCTGGCATTGCCCTGGTTCAGGTCGCGGGCGTGAGACCAGGTATAGGCCGCCGTGCCCTCCGCCCACTTGGCGGCGCGGCGGCGGAACTGAATGGCCAGGCCGTCGTACCAATTGCGCCCCCCGTTATCGATGTAGTTGACGCGCTGGTAGCGGGGGTCGACGCGAGTCGCCGTGGTGTAGATGGGCGTGGTGAAGGTGCCGGTCTGCGTACCGGCGGCGTCGAGGATGCGGTAGGTGAACTCGCCGGATGTCGGCCCGATGTTCAGGTCGCGGCGCGTCATGTTCTTCAGTCCGCGGTTCCACAGGTAGGAGATGGTGATCCCCATGTCCTTGGTGATCTCGCGTTCGATTGAGATGTCCCCCTGCTGAACGTACGGCGTGGCGAGATCCGGCGCGGCGAAACTGAGCGAGACCGTGCCGGGGGGCGGATTGCGGTCGAGGCTGGCAAGCGGCGCCGGGAAGACCGGCCCGGCGGCGCGATCCGCCGCGATGTTGCCCTGCAGCGTCAGTGCACGCTGCGAAACGCCGTTGAGCTGGTGCAGGCGGGCGATGGTGGCGGCGGGGAACCGGGCGTAGTAGATGCCGTAGCCTGCGCGAAACACGGTCTTGGAGTTCAGGCTGTAGGCGATGCCGAAGCGAGGTGCGAGGTTGGATGCCGGCTCATTGATCACACCCGTCTGGCGATAGTCCGGACTAAAGCGCGGCGGCTGCGCGAATTGTGCGAACTCGTAGCGCAACCCGTAGTTGAGCGTCAGCTTGTTCGTGATGCGCCATTGATCCTGCGCAAAGAAGTTGTAGTCGCGGATGAAGACAGAGGTGAAGGTCTGGCCGAAGGCCTGGCTGAAGCTCTGCCACCGCTGCCCGCCGTCGAGATTGGTGAGATCGCGGGCGAAGTCGGTGATGGTGCCGTAGTTGTAAGAGCCCGTTCCGTTGAACAGCGCCTCTTCGATGTCACGCGTATAGGCGATATCCATGCCGAACTTGAACAGGTGCTTGCCCTTGGTCCAGGAGAGGTTGTTGGCCAGCTGGAACCGGTCTTCGGTGGGCTGAACGCGCGGCAGGTAGTTGGGAACGCCCAGATTCGCCTGTCCCTGGACGGTGACGGCGACGCGGACGCCGGGAGGCGCCAAGTCATAGTTGGTCTGGTCAAAGAGGCGGTCCTTGAACCAGCCGAAGCGGAATTCGTTGACCAGGTTCGGCGACAGCAGTCCGGTATGCGAGAGCCGCGCCCAGCGTGTCTTGACGGTGGAGACGCCGTTGTTGCCGATGGCGCCGGCGTTGGTCAAGGCGGCGGCGGTCTGGATACCGTTTGGCGAGTCCCAGTTCATGAGGTTGAAGTTGGCGCTGATGCTGTGGCGATCGTTCGGGCGCCAGTCGAGCTTTCCAAAGTACGCGTCCTGCTCGACGGTGCGCGGCACCGTACCGAAAAAGCGGCGGAAGTAGCCGACGGCGTTCGCGCACTGCTGCGGAGTGGCGGGCGCGCCGCAGTTGCCGATAAACGTTCCGGCGGCGTTGAAGAACTGCGGGTTCAGAATCGAGCTGAGAATCGGGAAGTTACGGCGGGTGGCTTCGTAGTTTCCGAAGTAGAAGAGCTTGTTTTTCACGATGGCGCCGCCGATGCTGCCTCCCACCTGATGGCGGTACTCAGGTGGATTGAAGGCCGCGTAGCGGTCTCGGGCATTCAGCGTGCGGTTGCGGAAGAACCAATAGAACGTTCCGTGCGTGTCGTTGGTGCCGGAGCGGGTGACGGTATTGATCACGCCGCCGGTGGCGCGCCCGAATTCGGCCGAATACCCCGACGCCTGCACCTGAAACTCCTGGACGGCATCCTGGCTGACGTTGGAACTGATACGCGTGCGGCCCGCATTTTCGTTGTAGAACTGCTGCGTCGTGTCGTTCCCGTCGGTCAGGAACGCCGTGTTTCCCGGCATTCCGCGGAAGCTGATTGTGCCGAAGGTCCCGTCGGCCACAACACCGGGCGTCAGCAGCGCGAACGTATCCACGCGCCGTCCATTGATGGGGAGATTCTGGATCTGCGCGGAGTCGACCACCTGCGAGACTCCGGTCTTCGTTGCTTCGACGATCGGTGTGGAGTCGGAGACCGTGACGGTCTGTACCTGCTGATTGATCTGCAGTTCGATGGAGAGCTGAACGTTCTGTCCGACCTGCAGCAACACTTCCTTGGCTTCGAAACTGGCGAAGCCTTCCTTGGTCACCAGCACGGAGTAACCCGGGCCGGGCGGCAGCGAGGGTGCGGCAAAGTAACCGGATTCATTGGTCGAGAGGCGACGACTAATCCCATTCTTGGGATTGGACACAGTGACTTGCGCATTCGGAACCTGGGCGCCGGATGCGTCGCGGACCGTTCCCGAGATGGCGGCCAAACCGGCCAAAGACTGCGAGGAGACCGGTGCGGCGAAGAGCAGGCACACAAATGCCGTCGAGATCAATTGCAGGGAATTCATGCGGGCTTCCCCTCTACCGTAGCAAGAGAAAGTCACAGAACGATTGCAAATCAGTCGGCGGGAAGGTTCAGTCGATGTCCCTTTTTTCCAAGGTTGCGCGCGTGCGTTTTGCCGATGCGCAGTTCGCGTCCGGCGGCTTCGTGGATATGGCCGCAAAAGAAGTAATCCGGCTGCTCCGCCTCGACAAATCGCGCGACGGCGGTGCTGCCGAAATGCCGGCCGGGAGCACTCTCGTCAAGCGGTGTGCCGAAGGGCGGGACATGGCAAACGAGAATGAGTTTCGCGGTACCGGAAAAGGGCTGAAGGCGGCGCTCCAGCTCGGCCTCGGAGTATTCGCCGGGGGTATTGAACGGGGTGGGATTCGAGTAGCCCAGTGCCGCCAGCGTATAACCGCCGGGCAGCGACTTTACCCGGCCGTGCAGAGACTCGAAACCGTACCGATCGCAAAACGCGTTGATGTCGCCTTCCGACTCATGATTTCCTGGGATCACGCAAAGCTTGCCGGCTAGCGGGCGCAGTTTCTCGCCGACGGCCTCCAGGCCCTTGGCCCAATTCACCAGGTCTCCGGCGGCGAAGTATAAGTCGGCGGGCGTGGCAAGAATGGAGTCGAGCGCGCGCTGATCGGAGTGAATATCGGAGAACAGGAGGATCGTCATCTCCCACGAGAGTAGACGATCCTCCGCGCGAGGGTTGCGAGCTAGTTCACGTCGGGCAGGAAGAAGAGTTCGAAGCGTCCCCCTTCCATCGCCGGATCCAGCGCCAAAACGGTGCGGGTAACGTTCGCTGGAAGTTGGATGTTACCGGAATCAATCGCGACGGTACGGGTGCCGGCGACGGTCACGCGAGCCTGGTAGGATCCGGCGGGCACCTGAAGATAGCCGCTGACGCCGGCGAACGGAACATTGCGCAGCCAGGGCATGGCGCCCATCAGCGGAGTAAAGGGGGCAGTGGCAAAGACGTCCACGGCGGGCGCGCCCGGTGCGGCATGAATCACGCGCAGGCGGGACTGGCCCATGGCAGGCGCGGTGAGGTCGTCCGCAAAGCCGAAGATGTTCAGCGGGTTAGCACCGCCTGCAACGCGACCCATCGCGACAAACGTGTAGCTCAGGCCGTTGGCGATGGTGAACGTCGTCGAGTACACGGTCGGACCGGAGGGGGCCACCTGCAGAGCCACGGTGTAAGTACCGGCGGGTAAGTTGGTGTAGGCGGTGTAGCCCTTATAGGGCAGACCTTCGAAAGCCACGTTGCCGTTGACCAGGACATTGACAGCTGGCGCGTCCGGGGATGCGTGCACGACGCGGACCATCGCGCCAGACATCTGAGCAGAAGCCGACGACGCGAACAGGGTCGCCGCCGCGAGCAGAAGAAAAGTCTTCATTCCAGAATCTCCGTTGTGGGTGTAAGGTCGGGACAAGTTCCCGTACACCAGCGCAGATGGCCGCCGGAGCAGCGGTAGTGTAAGAAATTTAATGAACTTGTAGTTGAGCCTCCACACCCATTAAACAAATCTCAGTAAGTCGTGAGCCAAATTGAAAGTCACACAGAGGAGATGCTCCGCCCTTGGCGGCGGCGATCCATTCCTGGTAGTGACCCTTGGATCGGGCGAGATGCGGGGCCGGCGGAGTCCAAGCTGGATCCGATCCGAAGCGCTGGTGAGCACCGCCGGTGAAGCCGGTGAGCAGTGCACCCTTGTCGCCGCAGAAGAGCATGCCGCTCGCCGGAAGAGTCGTCGCGAGGGGGACGGCTGCCGGGCGGGCGGGCTGAAGTCCGCCGTCGTACCAGTGCATGCGCAAGCGCCGCCCCGGAAAGGACCAGGTGACGACGGAGGAGGAGGGGAACGTCTCGCGCGGCTTCAGCCTTCTGCCGCGGGCCCATTTCGGATCCGCCTCGGCGGCTGTTGCCGGGACAAAGTGGAACGAGGTGGACGCGCGCGCCGCCTCCGGGAGAGGCAGGTCCAGGGCACGGACGGCGACGTGGAAGGCATGGCAGCCCATGTCGCCGAGGGCGCCGGTGCCGAAATCGACCCAGCCTCGCCAGTTGAACGGGTGATAGATCTGGTGGAATGGGCGCGGCGGAGCATCGGCCAGCCAAAGCCTCCAGTCGAGCGTTTCCGGGACGGGAGTGGTGTCGAGCGGACGCTCCAGGCCTTGCGGCCAAACGGGACGGTCTGTCCAGATGTGGACATCGGAAACGTCGCCCACCGCCCCGGCGCGAATCCACTCCGCGGTAGTCACCGAGGCGTCGGAGCCGCAGGACTGCACGCTCATTTGCGTGGCGACTTGTTTGTCTTTCGCCTTCGCCGCCAGGGCGCGCGCCTCCGCGATGGTGCGGGTGAGCGGCTTGGCGCAGTAGACATGCTTGCCGAGATCAAGAGCGGCAAGGGCGATGGCGGCGTGCGAATGATCGGGGGTGGCGATGACAATGCCGTCGAGCGACCGTTCTTTGTCAAGCATCGCCCGCCAGTCCCGGTATCGTTTCGCCGCCGGATACTTCGCATACATCGGCGCGCCGAGTGCGTCATCGACATCGCACAGGGCGGCGATGTTTTCCGTTTCGACACCCGCCAGATAGCTGCGGGCGACGCCGCCAATGCCGACGGCGCCAAGGTTGAGGCGGGAAAAGGCGCCGGATACGACTGTGGCGGCGAGTCCGGAACCGAGAAAAATGCGCCGTTTCATGACGGCGACGCTATCACAGCTTGGAAATCAACTGGCGAGATTCAAAGACCAGAGCCAGAACCCGGCGGCCTCGCGGAAGTACACCCAAGGGTGGCCGGCGGTGGCGACGGGGCGGCGCGGGGAACCGTAGACGTCGAATCCCAGGGCATGCAGCATGCGGCGTGCACGGAACAGGTGATAGCCATCGCTGACGACCAGGACGCGGCGCCAGCCATACATGCGCAGAATCTCGGCCGCCGCGGTCAGGGATTGCCATGTGGACGTGCCGCCGGTTTCGAGCAGGATATGCTCGCTCGGGACGTCCTGCCGGACGAGGTAGTCGCGCGCGGTTTCCGCCTCGGTGAAGCGGGAGTTTAAGCCGGAACCGCCGGTGACGAGAATGCGATCGGCCATGTGGTTGCGATAGAGTTCGAGCGCGTGGTCCAGACGGAGGCGCAGGGCGGGCGAGGGCTTACCGCGATACTCGGCCGCGCCGAGCACAACGATGACGTCTGCGGCACGCGCCTGATCCTGGCGAGACTCCTGATACACCATTGCGGCGGTCACAGCCAGAGCAAGCGCACCCAGAACCGCTGCGGCGGACAGCGTTTTCCAGAGCCTTCGTTTCATGTCACTCGCGACAACTCGATGGTACCGTAGGGGCTGTATGGGGCCCGCGTCGCCGATCGCCAGTGCGCAGAACCCGCTGCTGAAGCGGATTCGGAGGGCGTTGGAACGCGGGGAACTGACCGAAGACGGGTTGTGCGTGCTGGAAGGACGGCATCTGGCCGAGGAGGCGCGGCGCAGTCCGGTGGAGATTGAACGGACGCTGGAGGAGGGGCGCGATGTTTCGCCGGAGGCATTGCGGCGGATTGCTACGACCGAGACCAGCCCTGGCGTCCTCACGCTGGTCCGGCTGCGACGATGGCTGTCGGGCGACCTGACGCGCCATCCGGCGCTGTGCGTGGTGCTGGACGGGGTGCAGGACCCGGGCAATGCGGGTACGATTGCGCGGTCGGCGGAAGCCTTTGGAGCGACGGGGCTGCTGTTTCGTCCCGGATCGGTCAGCCCGTACCATTCCAAGGTGATGCGCGCCGCGGCCGGTTCCCTGCTCCGGTTGCCGTTTGTGCAGGGGGGTGAACTCCCTGCCGTCACGCTGTACGCGGCCGATGCGCACCGGGGGGAAGACATCCGGCGGGTGGACTTCCGGCAGCCGTGCGCGATCGTGGTCGGCAGCGAGGCGCGGGGGATTTCGGCGGAGGTGGCGGCGGTCGCGGTGCCGATCCGCATCCCGACGCGCAAGGTGGAGTCGCTGAATGCGGCGATGGCGGCGACACTGATCTTATGGGAAGCGTGGCGCGTCCGTGAACCTGTTTGAGCCGGAAACGCTGGCGCCGCTGGCGGAGCGACTGCGTCCGCGGACGCTGGCCGAGTATGTTGGCCAGGAGCATATTCTCGGTCCGGGCAAGCCGCTGCGAGCGCAGATTGACCAGGGTGAGCTGCGGTCACTGATCCTGTGGGGACCGCCGGGCGTTGGCAAGACGACGCTGGCGAATCTGCTGGCGCGAAGCGTCGAGGCACAGTTCGTACCATTCAGCGCCGTGCTGTCGTCGATCAAGGAGATCAAGGATGTGATGGCGGCGGCGGAGAAGAGCCGCCGCGTGGGCCGCCGCACCGTCCTGTTTAT
>CAYNDS010000229.1:0-4040 GCA_964395885.1 uncultured Solibacteraceae bacterium
TCCTGATGATGATTGTCGTCGCCATGATCGGCATGGTCCCGGCCGCCCGGGCAACGGGAATCGGTTCAGATGTGCAGCGCCCGTTGGCAACGGTCGTCGTGGGAGGTTTGGCTTCAACCTTGTTCTTGACGTTCCTTGCGCTCCCTTCGCTCTGCTATCTCTTCAAGCAACCGAAGCGGCGGCCAGAGCCGGCTGTTGAGGGTTGAACTAGCGATGAACGGGCTTTGGCCGACCTGCATAATAGTTCAATAAAATTGAACCATTGTGCAGGCCGCCGAACGCCAAAGCGAGCGCCCTTCTGCAAGGGCCCTGTTGGGCAATCGCTGTCGAACGGATGCGCCGGTGTCGCGGCCGCTCACATGGCACTGGATAGATCTCACGGACATTACACTTTGTCTCCGAGGTATTTATCCGTGCCGAGTTTCGACCGCCTAAGTTCTCCGACTGTCAAACAGTCCTGGGTTCGGAGGGTCGCCCAAAACGAGGTCGTCTCACGCAGTAAAATCAATAACTTACAGCGCATTCGGCTTGGCTCTCTAGAGACGCCCTGGGTCGATGGAGGCCGAGAATACTGGTCTGCCGATTATGGCGACTTGGGCCAACGACCACGATTTTGCCCTACGGAGCCAATCATTTCAGTCGTTTGCAGTCTTCCCGAGCTTCCCGACACTCCGTCCGAATCTGTGGGCACCAGTTGCGCGTTGCCCGATCTCGCGTCTCGCATAGCCAGGGTCTCGGAACCTCGGCGCTTTGCCTCGGTCCGCACGTGCCCTCGCCTTTGAGCGATGACTCGGCCGGTTCCTGGATCACTTGCAATTGACGGGCTTCCGCCCTCGGCCGCAGCCTCCTTCACTCGGCACGAAGTACGAATCGGACGAAGTAAGGCTCATGCGCGTACCGTGCCGTTCGTTTCGTTCGCTTCCTCGCAGCCGGGACGTGTGGCCTGCCAAACGTCAGCGTCTCGACCTGAGAGCAGCCGAGATCCTCTTCGAGCGGCACTGGAAACCGCGTGTCGCAGCGGTGGTTAGCCGAGTGCGAGGTACTCGCGCGCGAGCCAGACTACCATGGACCCCTCTCCCACAGCCGACGCGACACGGTTCATGGCGCCGGCGCGGAGATCGCCCGCCGCAAAGATGCCGGGCTCACTGGTTTCAAGCGGCAGCGGTTGCCGGGGTTCCTTCCAAATGCGCGGATACGCCTCCGCCGCCACCAAATCTCTTCCGGTGAGGACGAACCCTTTCTCGTCGCGCAGCACATTGGCGGGGAGCCAGTCATGGCAGGGGCGCGTTCCGATGAACACAAACAGCGCGTCGACCTCTTCCATCCGTCGCGAACCATCGTCGAGCGAAGCGAGTTCCACACGTTCGACGCGACCATCGCCCTCCACGCGCTCGACCTCCGTCCGGGGCCTTACGCGAATGTTCGGAGTCTTCCCGATCTGATCAATGAGGTACTGCGACATGGTGTCCCGCAGGCTGTCGCGACGAATTACGATCTGCACGTCTTTGGCATGGCGCGAGAGATAGAGTGCGCCTTGGCCGGCTGAATTTCCTCCGCCGACGACAAGGACATTCCGCCTGGCGATGGCCGACGCTTCTGTGGTGGCCGCGCCGTAGTAGACCCCCGCCCCTGCGTGTTCGGTCATGCCGTAGGCAGGATGCTCCCGGCTGAGCATACCGGTACAAGCGAGCATGGCGCGCGTGACGATTTCACGGCCATCGCTGAATGCAAGTCGCTTATAGCCTCCGTCGATACGGACCGATTTCACTTCCAGGGGGGCCAGAAACTCCGCGCCGAGCCGCTGCGCCTGAGTGACAGCGCGACGTGTCAACTCACTGCCGCTCACGCCGGCAGGAAACCCCAGATAGTTTTCGATTCGTGAACTCGTACCGGCCTGTCCGCCCGGACCACGCCGATCGACCAGGAGCGTCCGTAAGCCTTCTGACGACCCGTACACCGCCGCAGCGAGACCGGCCGGACCGGCCCCAACGATGACGAGGTCATACACGTCCGACGCAGCCGACAAGGCGCGGCCGAGGCGCTCGGCCACTTGCCGCGGTTCCGGATCCCGCAGCGCGGAACCTCCGTCTTCGAAGAACAACGCCGGGAGTTCGTTGTCGGCAACCCCAGCCGCGTTCAGCAGCGCACGAGCCGCTGGATCCCGATCCACGTCCATCCATCGATACGCGATGAGATTGCCTGCCAGAAAGTCCTTCATGGCATGCGATCGGGGTGACCACTGGTGTCCCACCAGTCTGAGTCCCTTCGCTTCGGGCAGGTGTTCCGCCTGCCATGCGTCGAGGAGGTCATCGATAACCGGGAAGAGACGCTCCTCGGGCGGATCCCAGGGCTTCGACAAATAGTAGTCGACTTGAGCCTGGTTGATCGCACTGACCGCCGCGTCAATGTCGGAGTAGGCCGTGAGCAGAACACGGCGCGCCAGTGGGTACACATCGCGCGACCTTGCGAGCACTTCGCTGCCCAGCATTCCGGGCATCCGCTGATCGCTGATCCACATCGCCAGGGACTCACCGCGGCTCTTCAGTTCAGATGCCGTCGCCAGAGCTTCAGGACCCGATCCGGCGCTGATCACCGAATACTGCTCCCGATATCGTGCTCGAAGTTCGCGGCGTAAGGCGGCGAGTACCTGCGGATCGTCGTCGACCACGAGAAGGACAGGCTTCAAGCGGCTCCCTTCGGCGCCTCGACGCTCGCCAGGGGGAGAGCGACCTGAAACTGCGTCCGGCCCGGTTCCGACTCCACCGAAATGACGCCGTCATTGTGGCGGACGAGACGCCGTACGATGTCGAGACCGAGTCCTGTGCCTTGTCCCACGGGCTTCGTGGTGAAGAACGGGTCGAAGATTCGCTCACGGATCTCCAGGGGAATGCCGGGTCCATTGTCGGCGACGCGCACAACCACGCCTCGGCCTTCGCGGGCGGCGGTCACTTCCACGCGGCCGGAAGCAGGAATGGCGTCGAGAGCGTTGTCGATGAGGTTGGCCCAAATCTGGTTAAGTTCGCCCGCAAAGCCACGCGCCGCGGGCAGATCGGGTTCGACCTGGACCAACACCGTCGCTGATTTTGCCCGCGCCTTCGCGCCAAGGACCGTCACCGTGTTCTTCAGACCCTGTGCCAGGTTGACCGGTCCGGCAACCATGGCCTGATCCATGTGCGTGAAGCCCTTGACGGCAGCAACCAGCCCCGAAATTCGCATGGCCGCTTCTTCGATCTCAGAAGCGAGACTGCGTGCCGTATGCGCGGATGCGCCCCACCTGAGCACCGTGTCCAGCGCCGGCCCATCGATCACCTGCGCCAGTCTGTCGAGTTCTTCGAACTGCAGGGCTGTCTCCGCCAGAGCGTCGGCGATTCCCACATCCAGGCCTCGGTCCGCCAGCCACTCCGCCATCGACTCCTCGCGGTCCGCTCGTTCGAGGGGAGACTGCACGGCGGGCTCCGGTCTCGCCAGGAAGACCTCGCGAACGGCCTGCACTGCTGCCGTTTGCGGCTCGGTCAGCCTCAATGTACCCAGCGCTTGGCTCGCCTGCTCGTTGACCTCCAACCGCTCCATCAGGAGCGATGCGCTGCGTTCAATCGCGGCGGCAGGGTTGTTCAACTCGTGAGCGAGTCCGGCGGACAGCTTTCCCAGGGAGACCATCTTCTCGTCATGCAGGTCGCTCGACGTGAAGGCTCGGGCGCGATCGACCATGGCGTGGACCAGAATGGCCGTCAGGTCATGGCACCTGGCGGTCATTTCACGGATTTGATCGCGAGGCACCTCCAGGATCTCTGACAGTTCCTGCGCGACCGAGTCACCCGGCGGGCCCGATACTCGGGAATACGGGAGCAGACCCATGACGTCGCCCTCCCGCCATTCCATGATCTTGCGCGGTCCTGAGCCGCGATTGACGGACATGCTGAAGGATCCCGCCAGCACGATGAACAAGCCTTGTGGCCGGGCGCCCTTCGCGGTCAGCACTTGGCCGGGGTGCAACTGCCGAAGCACGCCTTGCGAGGCCACCCACGTCAACTCTTCACGAG
>CAYNDS010000229.1:4050-7038 GCA_964395885.1 uncultured Solibacteraceae bacterium
GTCGATCGACAAGGTTTACTGATGCTGGCGACATGGTGACGAATTGGCTCAGCGCTACTTTGGCTGGGCAACCACGCGCCAATAGGGCCGGGGTGCCTTCCGACCGGCGGGGTACCTGTCCTTCGCCTCTTCGTCCGGGACCGAAGTGGCGACTTCGTGGGCGGCCGTGAGTTGCAGGGAATCGCGTAGGCGGAGCACTTCATCGAAGTTGCATCCGGTGCTCATGGGATCGCTCAGCATCGACGTGATCTTGTTGTCGGGACCAATCACGAAGACGGTCCGCACTGTCGCGTTGGTCGCCGCAGTGCGGCCTTCACATGCGTCACCGGCGTCCGCCGGAAGCATGTTGCACAGCTTCGCGACACTGAGTTCGGAGTCCCCGATTGTGGGATAGTTCACCTGTTGACCCTGGGTCTGTTCGACGCCGCTGACCCTCTCGCCGTGGCTGCTGACCGGGTCCACACTCCGTCCGACAATGACGCGGTTGCGCCTGAAGAATTCCGGCTCGAGACCCGCCATGTAGCCCAGTTCGGTCGTGCAACCCGGCGTGAAGTTCTTCGGATGCGAGAACAGAATGACCCATCCGTCGTTGATCCACTCATGGAAGTTGTTCCGCCCCTGTGTTGTCTCGTCGCCAACATTCGGAGCATCATCGTCGATACGCAACATGCGCGGTTGCCCTCACTCGGGTGATGGAAGCCGCGATGCTTTGCGGCCAATCCTCGACACTATAGCCCATGTCCCTCTGCCGCCGTGCTCGCCTGGCCGTACAGCAATCCGGCGCTTGGCCGACGCCGCAGCGGTCTGGGATGCAACTGATGACGGATGTCCGGATCTCGGGCCGCGGTGTGATCGACCCGTGGCGGATCGTGCCCACTATCAGCCAGTTGATCGCTCCTCGGTGGAGTGCCTCAGCTAGCTGTCAATCGAAGCGTGCCGGTTCGAGTCCTACCCGAGCACGTGATTTCCTTTCGCCCCTTTATTGCTTCTTCTTCGGAGGTGCCGGCTTGTCCTCTCCGTCGAAGCTCACTGTGGAATCCGTTGTCGAGATCGTCGACTCGGCTCCAAACTTGCGGTAGTTGCGGAAGGTGATCTCATTCTTTGAGCACGCCGCGCTGCCGCGAAAACACGCCAGGTTCTGGCTTTCCACCGGCAGCAGGTGCTTGTCACTTCCGATATTGACCCAACCGTACTCCACCGTCATTTCAATCGCATCCAGCTGATGCGTCGCGGGCAGGTTCTGCGCCTGCATCTCAATGCGCAGAACGCGTGTCGACTGCGGATCGACCCAGACTGAACCCTTATAGGCCGGCTTAATCGGTGGACCGAAGCGAATCTCCCAGTGCGAGTTCGGCTGCTTCACTTGAAAGTCGTAGACGATGGTGCTGATCCCGGCAATCACGTCAGCGCCGCGTCGGGTGAACTTGGCATCCGTCGCGTAGTGCATCAGGTCCATCAGGGTGCTGCCGAACTCCCCCGTGGACCACGATCCTGAATCTTCGGGCGAGCCCTTGGTGATCGCCTTTCCGTTGACCCGAATGTTGCGGTACTCCTCGCGGCGGTCGACGTACATCAGTTCCAGTTCCACGCGGTCGCGGACGCGGAAGCTGCCGCGGGCCCCGCCGCTCTGGCTGCGCAACGTCTGCTGGTTGCAGATGAAGTTCGGGAGGCTTTCGTCGTAGGTGGCCGCCGCCTCGCGAGCACGTTCAATCAAAGGATCAGCGCTGCGACGAGAGTCCGTTGGGGCGGGCGCTTCATAAGCCGGACGAGGAGGCAGAGTGCTGGGCTCCGCGTCGGCAGGGGGGACCTCCACCTTGACCTTAGAAAGGTCCGGCCCGGGCGGCGGCGCTTTCCGCTGCCCACTGGAGCCTCCTCGCTTCAGCACGGGCGGACCGCCATCTTCTGATTCCGGCTTCGGCTGCTGCGCGAAAAGCGACACAGCAAGGGCAAACAGAGCGGCCAGTCGCATCCTGCTTGATTCTACGCTCCGCGGCGGCGGCGGGTTTCGGTGAAAGGGAGAGGTTTGGTAAACTCTTCAGAGGCGGCCAGGTAGCTCAGCTGGTAGAGCAGCGGACTGAAAATCCGCGTGTCGGCGGTTCGATTCCGTCCCTGGCCACCATTTCCAGCAGTCCCCCCAATGGTCCTCGCAAGAGCATGTGATTGCGGCGCTGCGAAGGGTTCGTTTGGTCACAAACTCTCTCCTTCGCCCGGCAAGCACGCCCTTGCCAACCGCGTCACAATATGGCATGCCTGTCGAAGTACGCCGGCTGCAACCTGGGGACGAGTCCCTGGCCCGAGAGGCCTTTCTGGTCCTGGCGACCGCGTTTGACGAAGCACCGGTCGAACTGCCCGAAGCCTACTTGACTCGTCTGCTGCGGCGGCAGGAGTTCTGGGCCATCGCCGCGGTGCTGGATGGGCACGCCATCGGTGCGTTGACGGCGCACACGCTGGCGATGACGAGATCGGCAACCGACGAACTCTTCGTCTACGACATTGCCGTCGCGACACCGCACCGGCGGCAGGGAATCGGGCGGGCCTTGCTGGGGCGTCTTTGCGAATACGCCGGCGCCAGCGGCATCCCGCTCGCGTTCGTGCTGGCGGACGGCGATGACGACGACGCGCTGGACTTCTACCGGGCGCTCGGGGCGGAAGAGTCCCCGGTGAGCCTGTTTGTGCTTCCCTGCCCGTGATCGTCCCAGCGGACGCCGCCTACTTCTTCACGTATTTCTTCACCGATTTCGAGAGCACCTCGGCGCCGTAGAGATTCCCCTTCGCGTCGGCGGCAACGCCTTCCGCCGCGCTGGTTGCGCCGCTGCCGGGTGTTGGATCGGGAATGAACTCCAGCACCGCGCCGTCCTTGATGCGGCCGACGCGAATGCCGCGCTTCCACCCCGGATTGTGGCCGTAGTCGTCACGGTCTGTGGATTCGGAATCCGCGACATAGAGCATGTCGCGCTTGTCGATGAACAGCCCGCTCGGACGCGAGAA
>CAYNDS010000230.1:0-7010 GCA_964395885.1 uncultured Solibacteraceae bacterium
CCATGACGCTGATTGGACGCGTGCATCTGCAAGCGAATCGTCTGGCGGAGGCGGACGCGATCCTCAGCCGCTCTCTCGCGATCGACGAATCGCAAGCCGAGGCCTGGAATGAACGTGGCGGCGTGGCGGCGGCGCGCAACGACTATCGCACCGCGCTGGCCCACTATGAACGGGCGCTGGCCATCAAAGGCGACCTGCTGTACTGTCTGCTGAACGCCGGGCAGGCGGCGGACCGCCTGGGCGACTTTCGCCGCTCAGAGCAGTTTTACGCACGGGCGCGACAGGCACATCCGGCGAGTGCCGACGCGGCCAACGGACTGGGACTGGCCATCGCCAAGCAGAATCGCGCCGCCGAGGCCAAGCCGCTGCTCGAAGAGGCCATCCGCCTGAAGCCGGACTTCGGCGCTGCGATCAACAATCTCGGCGTGCTGTACCTGCAGATGGGACAGGTGAACGATGCGGTGGCGGCGTTCCGCTACGGCATACGGTCGGCGCCCAAGGAAGAGCTGGTGTATCTGAATCTGGCGCGCGTCTACGTGCAGTCCGGCGAGCGGGACAAGGCGCGCCAGGTGCTCGAAGAGATGCAGGCGGCGCTGCCGGAAAGCGAACTGGCCAAGCGCGCGCTGCGGCAGTTGACCGAACGGTAGAATCGAAGTCTGTCTCAGCCGGTTCACACTCTGTATGGAGGCGCGCACCTGTTTCGTCCCGGAATGGCGCGCCGGGCAGGCGAGGTCGCGCTGGCGACGCTGGACCAGCACGGCTATCCGCTGCCGTTGATGGGTGAGGTGGATCAGAAACTGCGGGCGAAGCTGGCCACGCAGCCCGTTGAGGATTTCCGCATCGATTTCGAGGACGGCTATGGTGCGCGCCCCGACGCCGAGGAAGACGAGCACGCCCGGCGCGCGGCGGAGATTGTCGCGGCAGACCCGGCGCTGCCGCCGCGGATCGGGATTCGCATCCGGGCGCTCAGCGGAGAGACCGAGACGCGCGCGCGGCGGACACTGGACCTGTTTCTGACCGCTGCGGCGGGCCGGCTGCCACGAGACTTTGTCGTGACTCTGCCGAAGATCACCAGCGTCACCGAGGTGGAACAACTTGCCGGTATGCTGCGCGGAGTGCCCCACGCCGGAATTGAGCTGATGATCGAAACGCCGCAAGCCTTGCGAACCGCCGCGCAACTGGTCTATGCGTGCGAAGGGCGCTGCCGTGGCGCGCATTTCGGCGCCTACGACTATCTCTCGTCGGTGGGCATCGCCTTCGCCGGGCAGACGCTGCGCCATCCGGTCTGCGATTTCGCGCGGTCCACGATGCAGATGCACCTGGCCGACCTGTGCGTGCCGATTGTGGATGGCGTCACCAATCTGATTCCGGCGGGCGAAACGCGGCACGTGCACGCCGCCTGGAAGGAACACGCCGAATGCGTCGGCCACGCGCTGGCCTGCGGCATCTATCAGGGCTGGGACATTCATCCGGCGCAGCTGGTCAGCCGCTATGCGGCGGTATTCCAGTTCTATGCGGAGAATGCGCACGCGGCGGCGCGCCGGCTGAAGAACTTCATGGAACGGGCGCAGCAGGCGACACGCATCGGGGCGCAGTTTGACGACGCGGCAACCGTGGCCGGGCTGCGGTTGTTCTTCGAACGCGCCGTCGGCTGCGGCGCGATGACGGCACTGGAAGCCAAGGAACTCACATGCATCGACTTCTCTCACTCCTGATCGCGGCGGGCGCCGCGGGCTTGGCGGCGGAACCGGTCAAGGTGGTCGTCGTGACGATGTTCGAACGGGGCGCGGATACGGGCGATGATCCGGGCGAGTTTCAGTTCTGGGTGGAGCGCGAGAAGTTGGACCGCGTCTACAAGATGCCCGGCGCGCATCGGGACCTGCGCGGCAACGGCAAGGGCCTGCTGGCGATGGTCACCGGTATCGGCACGGCCCGCGCGGCAGCCAGCGTCATGGCCGTCGGCATGGACCCGCGCTTTGACCTGTCCAAGGCGTATTGGATCGTGGCGGGCATTGCGGGCATCGATCCGGAAGATGCCTCCGTCGGCTCCGCGGCGTGGGCCAACTGGGTGGTGGACAGTGATCTCGCCTTTGAAGTGGATAGCCGCGAGATCCCGAAGGGATGGGTGGACGGCATCCGGCCGCTCTCGGCAGGCCGAGGACTGGCCTTCGCGCTGGACCCGCAACTGGTGGACTGGGCTTACAACCTGACCAAGGGCATCACCCTGCCGGACACGGAAAACCTCAAGAAAGCTCGCGTCGGCTATGAAGCCTATCCGAACGGCAGCAAGCCGCCGTTCGTACTGAAGGGCGACTCTGTGTCGGGCGGGCGCTTCTGGCACGGCAAGATCATGAACGATTGGGCGAACCGCTTCATGAAGGAGATGACCGGCGGCAAGGCAAACTACGTCACAACGGCGATGGAGGACTCCGGAACCTTGCAGGCGATTGAGTATCTGGGCCGCGTGGGCAAGGCTGACCCGAAGCGCGTCCTGGTGCTGCGGACCGCGTCCAACTTCTCGCTGCCGCCCGCTGGAATGAACGCGGCTGAAAGCCTGATGGGTCACGCGCCGGGCAAGTATTCCGGCTATGTGGAGAGTCTGGATGCGGCCCACCGCGTCGGCAGCGCCGTCGTCAAAGAATTGCTGAAGCGCTAGTCGAAGAAGATCTCGCGGCGAGGCTTCTTCGCTCCGGCGAAGGGCTCATTCAGAAACGCCACCAGAGGCGCCAGCGCGGCGAAGCATTCGGCGATCATCGGCAGCAGTTTCGGCGTCAGTGCCAGCGCGGCGGGATGCGTGGCGTGCCAGCCCCACTGCTTCTGCCGGATGAGGTCCGCGGCCGGATGGTCCTTGGGGAATCCCTTCGGATCTCGCGACAGCGCCTCGCCTTCATACTGCAGCAGCTTCTTTACCGGCTTGGCAGCCGCCAACAGCCGGAATCGCTCATGATGCTCCAACAGGTGCGTGCGAATCACGCGAAGCTGGTCCGGCGGCGGCATGTAGCAGCCGCCCGCGGCCACCGCTTCCTCGCCGGAGATGTGGAAGTAGAAGCCGCCCGCGGACTTGTCCCCCACTGCGCGATTCGGAAACCAGGCGGCGATGTGCGTCTTGTAGGGCGCCTTGTTGGCGGAAAAGCGAGTATCGCGATAGATGCGGAACAGAGCCTTCTTCGGCTCCGTCACGTGCGCGGGCGCGATGTCGATCAGGCGGGCGTTTACCTGTTCGATCAGCGCCAGCATGGGGTCGCGCAACTGGCTGTCGAAGATCTCCTTGCGAGGCTGAAACCACTCGCGGCGATTGTTGCGCTTCAGCGAGCGCAGAAACTTCAAGGCGTCTTCAGAAAAGCCGGGGAACACTTCACTATCCTAGGAGATGCCTCGCACGACGAACGCTTCGCTGGCCGCCATGACACGGTTCGCATTGGGCGGCCCGGCGGACCTGCTGGTGGACGCGGACACGGTGGAGGAGTTTGCCGACGCGCTCCAGTCCACGCCCGCGCCGCACATCGTTCTCGGCGGCGGCACCAACCTCGTCGTCTCCGATGAATGCTTCCGCGGCACGGTCGTGCGGTATCGCGGCTCGCGGATCGAGCAGGCGGAAGACCGGCTGATCGTCGAATCCGGCGCGGATTGGGAGGCTCTCGTCGTCTACGCCGTCCAGCACGGGTTGGCCGGCATCGAGAGCATGATGCGCATTCCGGGCTGGGTGTCCGGCGCCGTGTATGGCAATGCGGGCGCCTACGGACAAGCGATTGCGGACGTCGTGACGCGGGTGGAGATTCTCGACAATGGGGCGCGGCGCTGGATCCCCGCAGCCGAGTGCGGCTTCCGCTACCGCTCCAGCGCCTTCAAGCAGAACCGGCACTGGAGAATCCTCGCCGCCGAGTTTACGCTGCGCCGCGGAGATCCTTCCGCGCTGCAGGCGCGTGCCGAGGAGATTCGCGCCACGCGCGATGCCAAGTTTCCTCCCTCGATGCGGTGCGCGGGCAGCATCTTCAAGAACTGCTTTGTGGCAGCCCTGCCCGCGGCGGCGGCGGCACGCGTGCCGGCAAACGTCGTGCGGGAGGGCAAGGTGCCCTCCGCCTGGTTTCTGGAACAGGTGGGATCAAAGGGGATGGTCCGCGGCGGCATCCGCGTGGCCGACTATCACGCCAACCTCATCTACAACGCCGGTGGCGGAACAGCGGCGGAGGTCACCGCCCTGATTGACGAACTGAAGGCGCGCGTCGCGCAGGAGTTCGGATTCTCGCTCGAAGAAGAGGTCCAGTTCATCGGCTTCACAGACCGCGTCAGCCACTAGCGACTCAGCGGAGTTCGTAGCGCACGAAGGCGAAGCGGCGAGAGTCCGGCGCCCAGGAATTCACGTTCATCGTCCCCTGCCCGCCGAACAATCGATAGATTGTCCGGGTCTTGCCGGTCTTCATCTCGCGGCGCTGAATGGTGACCTGCTGATTCGGCGGATGGCCTTTCGTGCCCTTCTCAAAGGTGACGTAGACCATCCAGCGTCCGTCCGGCGAGAGGTGGGGAAACCAGTCCTCGCCCGCGTCGGAGGTGATGCGCTCAGCGCGGGCGTCCCCGTCACCGGCACCCTCGGCCGGGATTCGCCAAATGTCCCACGACCCGGAACGGTCACTGTTGAAGTAGATCCATCGGCCATCGGGCGAGTAGTCTGGCCCGTCGTCGTAGCCGGCATGCGTCGTCAGGCGTTGCTCCGCCCCACCCTCCACCGCGATCCGGTACAGGTCGAAGTTCTGGGCGTCGCCGAACTTCCGCGGCGCGCAGTAGGCCAGCCACCGGCCATCCGGCGACCAGCCATGGTAATAGCTGGGCGACTGGGACGTGATCTGCTTCGGCTCCCCGCCTTCCGCCGCAACGGTGTAGATGTGGCCGGCCGAGAGGACAAAGGTCTTGCCGTCCGGCGAGATGCCGTGGTCATTATTGGCGCGCGTCACGCCAACGGTGGGCACTTCGACAGGTTCGCCGCCGTTCACGGCAAGCTTCCACAGCCGTCCGCGAGAGTTGAGCAGCAGATACTGCCCGTCCGGAGACCAGTTGGGTGCCTCAAAAAGCTCAGACGAGGAGTGCAGAATCGTCTCTTTCCGGCCATCCACCGCGCCGATCACGATGTGGCTGGTGACCGGAGGGCGGCTCTGGCCCCACATGGCCGCCGCGATTGCGACAAAAGCGACGATTCGCATCAGAAACACTCTACACCGCACGAAACCGGAATCGCCCAAACTCATCTAAGCGGATACATGACGACTTTGGCCGTGGCGCTGCTGGTGATCTCGCAAGACTCGACCTCTCCGGCAGCCGAGCAGGACGGGCGAGTCGTGGGGGACACCAAAGTCACTTATCTGTTCGGATCCATCCTGCCGAAAGAGGCGGATTGGCGACCGCTAACGGCGGAGGAACGGCGAAAGATCTACTGGAAGAACAGTTGGGCCAACCCCGGCATCGTCTTCCGGGCGTTTGCCGCCGGTGCCGCAGACCAGTATGGAAACGAACCGAAGGAATGGGGCCAGGGTGCCGGCGCCTATTCCAAGCGCGTCGCGGACCGCTTTGCCACATTCGCCATCAGCGACGCCGTTCAGGCCGGTCTGGCGGCAGGCATGAACTACGACGTGCGGTATTTGCGCTGCAAATGCAAGGGCTTCTTCCGCCGCTGGGGTCATGCCGCCATGCAGAGCTTCGTGACGAAGAACGGCGACGGCCAATGGCGTCCCAACATCCCGAACATGGCTGGGGCGATCGGCTCTACTGCAATTTCCGTCTATGGCTGGTACCCTGACGAAAGGCGGAGTTTCTCCGCGGTTGGCCGCGCTTCGATTACTCAATTTGTCTTTCCCGTCTTCATCAACTCGTTCGTCGAGTTCGGCCCCGAGTTCAAGCGCTTGTTCCGGCGCTGAGGTGCGACATTGACCACCCTGGCGCTGGTGGTGCTGCTCGCCTCGCAGAAGGACAAGGCCGACGTGCCGAAGCCGGCAGCGCCGCAGGAGGATTCCATTGCGCAAACCGAGATGCAGCCTTTGTTTGGCGCGCAGCTGCCGAAGTACTACCAATGGCGTCCGCTGACGAACCGGCAGCGCTGGGAGGTGTTCTGGAAGCAGGACTTCCTCAGCACGGCGGCCCTGATTCGCCCGCTGACCCCCGCCCTTCTGCTGCAGGCGGCGCGTGAGCCGGAGGAGTGGCCCCGCACCCTCGGCGGGCTCAGCTCGCGCTACGGATCGAACTGGATGGCCGCCACGACGCAGGACCTGGTGGAGACCGGCGCGGCAAGCATCTGGAAGCAGGACACGCGTTACATCGCCTGCCGTTGCGACAAGCCGATGGCGCGGCTGTGGAACGCGGTGCGTCAGTCCGCCTTTACCTACAATGACGAGGGTCGCTGGGTGTTTGCCGGGCCGAGGGCGCTCGGAAACTTCGCGGCCTCGGCCGTGACGGTTTACGGCCTCTACCCCCGCGCGCATCGCAACACGCAGGAGTTCGTGATGACCGGGCTTTCGCAGTTTTACTACAACGCACTTGGGAACATCGTGCGCGAGTTTCTGGGTGGACGAAAGGGACGCAAGGGAAAACGGAATGCCGACAGCGTTAGTCACGGGAGCGAGCAAGGGCGTCGGTAAGGGCATCGCCCTGAAGCTGGGGGCGGCTGGTTATCGCGTTGCCGTCAATTACAACTCCGACGCAGAAGGTGCCGCGGCCACCGTCTCGGCAATCGAGGCGGCCGGCGGACAGGCCTTCGCCGTGCAAGGCAGCGTCGGAAGTTCAGCCGACGTGGCCCGCATGTTTGGGCAGACCGGCCCGGTGGAGGTACTGGTCAACAACGCCGGCGTGCAGACCTGGAAGAGTCTCCTCGACCTGACGGAGGCCGAGTGGGATCGCGTGCTGGACACCAATCTCAAGGGCACCTTCCTTTGCACGCAGGCGGCCGCGCGGCTGATGGTTGCCGGCCGGATCCGCGGCTCGATTGTGAATATCGGGTCGGGCTGCAACAAGCTGGCCTTTCCCCA
>CAYNDS010000231.1:0-6984 GCA_964395885.1 uncultured Solibacteraceae bacterium
GTCCGGCGTCAGGCCCGGCAGCATCCGCGCCTCGGAACCCGTCGCGATGAGGATGTTCTTCGCCTCGATGATCTGCTCACCCTGCGCGCCGCCCGTCACCCGGATCCTGCCGTTCCCCGCCAGCTGCCCGTAGCCGCTCACGACGTCGACCTTGTTCTTCTTCATCAGGTACTCGACGCCCTTGGCATGCTTGGTCACGATGCCCGCTTTGCGATCCACCACCGCCGGATAGTTCAGCCGCGGGTTCTCGCACAGGATCCCTTCCTTTTCCGGATGCTGGAAGTACTCCCACACGCCCGCCGAATGCAGCAGGCTCTTGGTCGGGATGCACCCTACGTGCAGGCACGTGCCCCCCAGCTTGTTGTCTTTCTCAATGAGGACGGTCTTCAGCCCGAACTGTCCAGCTCGGACGGCGGCGGAGTACCCGCCCGGACCGCTGCCGATGACAGCGACGTCGTATGCCATTCTGTGTTGCTTTCTCTTTCAGGGTACCATCGGCCCTCGCCGGCGAGTGTCCGCACGGACCCTGTTCAACAGGATGCGCCAATTGCGCGTTCCGATTCGTTTCTCAGCGAGAAGGCACCGGCAGGAAGGGACAAGAGCCGGTGGAAGGAAGCGTTGGTAGCGCTAAGGGGAATCGAACCCCTATTTGGGCCTTGAGAGGGCCCCGTCCTAACCGTTAGACGATAGCGCCACGGCTCTGCTTTTTGAGCGTAGCACGCCCGCGCTCACCGCGTCTTTGCTCTGCGCCGAGCCCCCTCCTCCGCCGCCCGGAACTTCGCAATCTTCTGGATCAGCCGCACCGGAACCCGCTCCTTGAGCCCGAACCGCAGCGTCCCCCGGCTCACCCGCCGCGCCGCCACTTCTGCACCCAACTCCGCCACCATCGCGTCGCTGGCCGGAAACACCGAGTAGTGCTCCTGAAACCCCGCAAAGTACACCGCCACCCGCCCGTTCACCCGATACGCCGGAATCGCATACGAGATGCACTCCTCCGCCTCCGGCAGCGCCTTGCGAATCGCCGCCCGCACCTTCTCCAGCACCGCCCGCACCTCGTCCGGCTGCGCCGCCAGATACTCCTCGACAGTTGCAAACCTCGCTCGCGCCACGGCTCCCAGCCTATCTCCTGTCGGAAACACATCGCAGCCGTTTTCCATTACCATCGGTACGCATGGCCTCCGCCCCGGCCACAGCCCGACAGCCGCGCGCGTTCCTTTCCTACGCGCACGATCGCCAGGACTACGTCCGCCAACTCGTCGCCGAACTCGACACTCTCAACTGCCCCGTGTGGGTCGACTTCCGCGAGATGCTGCCCGGTGACTCGATCACCGCTTCAATCAACGCCGGCATCTCCGCCAGCAAAGTCGGAATCGTGCTCTTCACGCCGGAGTACCTCAAAAAGCACTGGACCAACGCCGAACGCAACGCCCTCGTCAATCTCCAGAACGCGGGCGAGGGCCGTCTCATCCCCATCCTGCTCGACCTGGAGCCCGCCGAACTTCGCGCCGCCGACCCGCTCACCGCCGACAAAGTCGCCATCATCGCCACCGAAGTCGCGATCCCGAACGTCGCCAAACAAATCGTCGCCGCCCTCGACGGTCTGCCCGCCGCCCCGCACTCGCCACCCATCCGCCAGTCCGGATCAATTCGCTTTTATGCGGCACTCGCAGGAATGGGTCTGCTGATCGCCATCTCGATCGTCGCCCTAATGATCGGCAAGGCGCAGGACCTTGCCCGCTTCGGCCTGACCGATCGAGTCTTCTACATTGCTCTCCTTCCCGCTGGCTTCGCCGCTGCCGCGTTTGCGTTCGGCGCGATGCGCTCGTTCGGCGTCTGGCGGGGGGAACTCCTCGATGGAACACTCGAAATCGGCGGCCCCGCCGTTGCGATTCTGCTTGTTGTCATCGGTGGGCTGTCCATCCCCGCACCCGGCGGCACCTTTCCGGTCACCGTCTATCTGCACGGCCTCAGCGGACCGCAGGACATCCCATTGCGCCAAGGAAGAGTCAAGCTCAAGCTCGGTCCCGAGTTCCGGGAAGCCAACATCGGTGCGAACGGCGAGGCCTACTTCCCGGCCATTCCCTTTCAGTTCAAAGGTGCGCAGGTGGACGCCCTTCTGGAATCGGACCGCTTTCAGATCGCCCCGCCCGGGCGCGTGAAACTGGGGGACTCCGCCTGCGACGTTACTGTCGAACGGAAAGCTCTCACCCTGCCGGTCATGGTGATGGACGAAGCAGGAAGGCCCCTCCCCGGCGCAGAGATTCGGATTGGAGAGCTTCGGTTCACCACTTCCGCCGAAGGGGTTGCCTCGGTCCAACTGCCAGGCTCAGTCGTCCAAGAGGAGATGGCCGTCAGCGTTCGCGCGCCCGGCTTCGAGCCTGAAACGCACTCGTTGCGTCCCTACTCGCAGCCGCCGCGCTACATGCTCCGGAGACAACGCCCGTGACTCGACTTCTCGCAGGCTTCGCCTTCGGTTGCGCCCTCGCCCAGGCGGCGGAACTCCGCGGCCGTATCGTCGAAAACCGGCTCGGCGGCCCACCCGTGTCGGGAGTCCGCGTCTCCGCCGAAGGGGCGAATCCCACAGTTACCTCTGCTGATGGCCGATTTCTGCTCCGTTTCGACTCGCTGAACGCAGGCGACAAGATCGTGCTTGCCGTGGGAAAGCCCGGTCACGAGGTCGTCAATGGCCGCAAGTGGAGACCGTCATCCTTCCGGCAAATCCTCTCTCCAATCCGGTCACGGTGATTCTGGCTCGCTCCGGGGAGCGGGAAGCGATGGCCCGCGAGTACTTCCGTCTTCGCGGCGAAGAAGGAATCGACAACACCCTCAAGGAGCAACTGAAACTCGCCAACGCGGACAGACTCAGGCTGGCGCGAGAAGCGGAACAAGCCAAGGCACAACTCGACAAAACGGCGGAAGAACTCGCCAAGCTGCGCCCCGATCAGGTTTCGCCGCTTTACCAAGAGGCGCTGGCGCAATTCTCTGCCGGCAACACCCTCAAGGCCCTCGAAATCCTGAATGAAGCCAAGTTGACCCGGCTGGCGCACGACGCAAAGGAGAGAGCGCAACAGGCCCAGAAGGGCCTCCGGCAGGCGCAGGAAGCGTGGGTCCTTCGCGGTGACCTGCTCGCGACACGCTTTCAGTTCCGAGAGGCGGAGGCTGCTTATCGCAGCGCTGTAGAGGTCACACCTCAGCACACCCACACCAGATTCCGCCTCGCGCATTTTCTACACGGGTTGAATCGGTTTGCCGAGGCAAGGCGCGAGTATGAAGTCTGCCTCGCGCATGCGCGAACTGCAAATAATCGGGCAGGAATCGCGACCACGCTGAACAACCTCGGAAACTTGAACACCGCCCAGAACCGCTTGGAGGACGCGCGGCAAGCCTACGGGGAGGCTCTGGCCATCTATCGCGAGCTGGCAGGGAAGGACCCAGAAGTTTACTCACCCGAAGTCGCCCTGACGCTGAACAACCTGGGTAACCTGCACAGCATGCAGAACCAGATGGAGGATGCCCAGCGAGCCTATGTCGAGGCGCTAGCCACCTTTCGCGCGCTGGGGAATACGGGGGCGGCAAGCCATTCGGTCGGCCTCGCCATGATCTTGAACAACCTCGGGGTGCTGTACCGAGACCAGAACCGGATGGAGGACGCGCGACGAGCCTACTCAGATGCATTGGTGATCCGGCGTGAGTTGGCCTGATCGAATTCAGCCATTCAGTTGTCCCATCTCGCCGCAACGCTGAATAACCTTGGTCTGCTGAATTATGACGAGAACCGGATGGCGGACGCGCTGCGACTTTACGAAGAGGCCCTTTCCATTCGGCGCGATCTCGCGAAGACGAACCCAGGCGCATACCTGCCCGACGTTGCTATCTCCCTGAACAACCTCGGCACACTTCACGGCGCCCAGAACAGAATAGAAGACGCCCGGCGGGCGTCTGCCGAGGCACTGCGAATCTATCGCGAGATGGCAAGCGCGGACCGCGGCGCGTTTATTCAGTACGTCGCGATGACGCTGAACAACCTCGGCAGGATACACCGCGCCGAGAACCGAATGGAGGACGCGCGGAAGGCGTACGAGGAAGCGCTGACCATCTACCGCGAATCGGCGGCAGCCAACCCCGCCACCTACCGTCCGTACCTCGCTGCGACTTTGAACAACCTCGGCGCTCTGCACGCGGACGAGAGCCGGCTGGAGGACGCGCGACAAGCCATCAACGAAGCGCTGTCGATCCGCCGCGAATTAGCAGCAGCCAACCCCGCTACCTACCGGCCGGACCTCGGTCGTACCCTGGTCAACTCCGCCCTCCTCTTCCTCCAGCAAAACGACCCCCGCGGCATCGCCCAACTCAAAGAAGCCCTCGCCATCTTTGAGGACTTCGCCACCCGCAGCCCCGCCCAGTACAGACCCCTGGCGGATCGGGTCCGCCAAATCCTCAGCCGCATCCAGGCCTCGCCAAACCCGCAGTAACACCACCCGCAAAACAAAATCCCCCGCGCGGAGAGTGACTTGGCACTCACCCCGCTGCTGCCCATCACACCGCCATGCAAGGCTCAATCGACCGCTGCGGCCGCGCGCGCCGTCCACCATCGGACGCGCCGGCAGGCCGCGATGCCGGGAAAGCGCGACGCAGGGAAAGAAGGAGAGAAGGCAACAAATGGCCACGAGGAAACCCACGACAAACACACCCCCATCCGCCGGGGCCGACGCCAATGTCTCACTCTGTCCCACACCGTCCCGGATTCGCCAAAAAAACGGAACCGCCGCGTGCCGCCCCTCTGCCCCGGCCTCCGCCCGCCCGTTACCCTGAACAGGTGACCCTCGCCGTTCGTGTCGACGACGTCCGCAAGGTCTTCCGCAAGCGCCGCGGACTCCGCCGCCGCATCGTCAAGGAGGAGTGGGCGCTCAAGGGCGTCAGCTTCACTGTTGCCGAAGGTGAGTCCTACGCCCTGCTTGGACCCAACGGCTCCGGTAAGTCCACCATGATCCGCATCCTCTCGACGCTGCTCACCCCGGACGGCGGCTCCGTCGAGATGATGGGCCATCGCCTGCCCGAAGGGGAACGCCAGGTCCGCCAGGTCATCGGCCGCGTCTCCGTCGACGCCGCCTTCTACAAGAAGCTCTCGGCCAAGGAGAACCTGCTCTACTCGGCCTTCCTCTACGGCTTCCAACACGACGAAGCGGAGCGCCGCGCCCGCGATATCCTCGGCCAGCTCGGCTTCCCGCTCAAGCGCTTCGACGACCCGCTCGAAGATATGTCGCGCGGCATGCAGCAGAAGATCGCCATCGCCCGCGCCCTCATCATCGAACCTCCGCTGCTCCTGCTCGACGAGCCGACCACCGGCCTCGACCCGAAGTCCAAGCGCGACATGCAGACTTTCCTCGAACGCCTTCGCTCCCGCGCCGGCACCACGATCCTGCTCACCTCGCACGACATGCTCGAAGCCGAGCGGCTCTGCGAACGCATCGGCCTGCTCGCCCACGGCCGCCTGGTTGCCGAAGGCACTGCGGACGAACTGAAGGCCAAAGCCGGCGCCACGGATCTCGACGAGACCTTCATCAAACTGACCGGCGAGAAGCTCCTCGATGAAGAGGCCAGCGAAGACGACAAGGAGGACGACGAATGAACCCTGCCATCCCGCGCAGCCGCCAGACCTGGGCCTTCTTCTACCGCGATTGGCAACTCACCCGCCGCTACTTCAGCTGGGTAGTGGTCTTCACGTTCTATGCCGTCGTCAGCGGCGCTACGGTAGCCCTGATCGGCGTCGCCGCAAAGGACCCGGCCCTCACCCTCACGCTCACCATTGGCGCCCTGCTCTGGAGCTTCCTCTCCGTCCTGTTCAGTGAGATCGCCATGTCGATCGCCTATGAACGGTGGGAGGGCACGCTCGAGTACACGTTCATGGCTCCGGTCTCGCGCCTGACGCACCTGTCCGGCGTCAGCCTCTACGCGCTCACCTACTCGCTGGCCCGCACCGTCATCGTGCTGCTCGGTCTGCGCCTGATCATCCCCGTCGACCTGGACTGGTCGCGGCTCCCCATGCTCGGCCTGATTCTCCTGATCTCGAGCGTCGCCTTCGTCGGCCTCGGCCTCATCGCCGCCATCCTGCCGGTGATGTCGCCGGAGCGTGGCGCCGAAGCCACCAACATCTTTCAGAGCGTGATCCTGCTCGTCAGCGGCATCTACTATCCGGTCGACGTTCTCCCGGCGTGGCTCCAGCCGCTCGCCGTCATCTCGCCCGCCACCTACGCCCTGCGTGCTTGTCGCAAGGTGATGGGTCTCGAAGGACCCGCCGCGGGCCTGGCCGACATCGCGCCCGACCTCGCCATCCTTGCCGTGATGGGCGCCGTCCTCGTCCCCGCCGGGGTCTTCATCTTCGGTGCGGCCGAACGGTGGGCCAAGCGCACCGGCAAGCTGAAGCGCACCGGATGAGCGCTGCTACTTCTTCGGCCAGGGCACGCCCTGTTCCCGTGCCGCGATCGGGGCCAGACCCTTGTACGCGAAGCGCTGCACCCGCTGTCCGCGATAGGTCTCCGTCGTGAAGATGTTGCCCTTGGAGTCCGTCGCGATCGAGTGGATCGCATAGAACTGTCCCGGCTGCCGCCCGCCGTCGCCGAAGTTCGTGATCTCTTCCAGCGTCTCGCGCAGCAGGATGCGGACCTTTTCGTTGGCGCCATCGGCCAGATACAGATACTTCTGCTGCGGGTCTTTCGAGAAGGCGATGTCCCACGTCGAGCCGTCGCCCAGGGTCTGCTTCGCGATGAACGCCTCGCGCACGTACTCGCCGGACTGCTTGAACACCTGAATCCGATCGTTCGGACGGTCGCACACGTAGATGTAGCCATCGTTCGACAACTCGGCGCAATGCACCGGATTCCGGAACTGCTTCGCCGGCGGATCGTTCGGGTTGTAGCGGCCCAGGTTGTTGTCGTCCGGCTTGTTGCCGTAGGCGCCCCAGTGGCGCTTGTACTTGCCCGAGTC
>CAYNDS010000232.1:0-6972 GCA_964395885.1 uncultured Solibacteraceae bacterium
GTTGAAGAACGTTCCATTCTGGGCGATCTCCGGAACGGTCACTGAGTTCTCAATGCCGGCAGGTGCGAACCGCACGGTGTACGTCATTCGGCGCGACTCCCCCGGCTTCATGGGCGGATTCAATCGATAGGTCTGCCATGACAAGCGGCGGTCGTCCTTGACTAGCTGTGCGCCTTGAATCGCCACGTCTTCATAAGTGAAGCGATTGTCCATGTTGAGGTGGACCTGGTCAATGGAGGACTGGCTGCGGTTGACGATAATCTGGTTACCCACCAGCGTCATTGCACGCCGTTCGGGGTAGAGGTCAATGGTGTAGTGGACGGAGGCGACCCTCGGCTGAGGAAGCTCCAAGGCCCACTTATACGTCCGCTCATACTCTGCCTGAAGGTTGAGGGCGGTTTTCGGCCCCATCAGGCGATTTCGCCAAGCCGTGTCATACGTCAGCCAACCGAGCATCGCCAGGAACAGCAATCCGACGGCAGGAACCCAGCGGCGGGTTCGGCCCGATCTCCACCGCAGGCCGGCGATGCGAAGCCGGTTTTGCAGCGAGTCTTGCTTGCCGCGCGGCCACATCAGCACGGTAAGCGCAGCCAGAAACACGCAGAACACCGTCCAGTACAGGGTAAACGCCCACCAATGGCTCTCATAAGGAGCGAAGCCGAACAGGTCGGAATACGTCCGGTCCGGGCGGGACGCGAAGCGTACCAGTCGCGTCGCCACGTTCAGCGGTCCCCACACAAATGCGTTCCCGATTAGAAATGCGACGAAGGCAAAATAGCCGACGTACTTATTCGGTGCCAGTACGTGAATAAGGAAGGCAAGCACGGCCAGGAAAGCAAACGTCAGCAGACCTTCGCCCAGCAATTCGTTCAGGTAGAGGGCCACCTGATAGCGGTGATACCCGTGGTATGTCTGCACGGCGATTGCGCAAAGCATGGCCAGAAGCTGAATCAACGCAACAGCGAAGAGCAGGGAGATGAGCTTGGCAACGTAGGGGCTCCAGTCTGAGCGCGGCTGCGTATCTTCCAATTCGTCCATTCGGGCATCGCGCTCCCGCCAGACCAGGACACCGGCGAAAAATGTAATCATGCCGACGAGGAACAGGTAAAGCGTTCCCTGAATCAGCTCGATCATCGAGTAGGTCACCGGAAGCGAAGTCGCTCCGAACATCTCTCGCGCATTGAAGATCAGCGTAGGCACCATGTTCAGCAGCGCCGCCGCCAGAATGACTACGAAAGTGGTCGTCCGGATCAGGCTTTGAAATTCGAACCGAAGCAGCCCAAGAAACTTGGAAAACTCAGCCCGTCCGCCCACAGCTGGCGCGAATGGCGCAAGGGCAGCGCCTGCAGTGCGCGAAGGCACAGGATCTTCTGTTTGCCTCTTCCGGATACGGGCAGCGCGCTCGGAGAAGGAGAAGCGGAGATAGGTGAACGCCAAGATCCCACCGGTGACGGCAAGCCAGAGCAGGCGGTTCCACAGAAGCACGCCCTGCCATCCGACGGAAAGACTGTTTTTCTCCGCCACGGTCCAGTACTTCGTGAGAATGGCAAAGGCGCGGGTGCCGAACGGATCAAGCATGGCGGCAAGGGTCTCGTTGCGGAGGTCGTCCGCGAAAGAGTCGGCAACGCCATAGAGCACCAGCAACGCCAAGCTGCCCAGAAAGGACGCCACCGTACTGCGCGTGAGAACGGCGATCGTGAAGATCACCGCTGCGCTAAACAAGGTGTTCGGAAGCGCAAACGTGAGCAGCGCGGAGGCGTGAGCGTTCCAGAAGATGGGTCCAAATCGCTCGCCGTCCGCCCACGGAGCAAGGGGCGCGAAGAGGACTCCCAGCGAGACCCCGAGCATTGGAATCAGGGCTGCCAGGTAGGAGCCGAAAAAGCGTCCCCACACGTAGTCGCCCTTGCGAACGGGCTTGGAAAAGACAAGTCCGGCGGTCCCATACTGGAAGTCCCGCGAGGCAGCGGAGTTGACGAATGCCGTAGTCATCAGCATTGTCAGGAACGCGATGATCGAATAGTAGTTCTGCACCACCCAGGGGGCGTTGCGCTTCGTATTCTGCAGCGAGCTTCCGACCACCACTTGGTCGGAACTGGTCGCTCCGAAAATCATCGCCGCAATCAGCAGGCAGAAAATATAGACCATGGCTCCGCTGAGCCAGTAACGAAGCTCGAAACGCAGGATCGCTCGCAGCATGTTACTGCCACCCCGCGATGCGGCTGAAGAAGACGTCCTCCAGATCGGCAGCTACCGCCCGGAATGGCTCGCCCGGAGGCACGTCCGAGTAAACGTGAATCCGCGGCTGTCCAGCCACCATGGTGGACGAAATGACGCGGAAACGCTCCTGATACGCCGCGAGTTCGCCCTTTCCAATTCGCGCTTCCCAGATACGGCCGTCCAGCGCGGAAACGGCATCTTCCGGGGCGCCCTCGTACAGAACACGGCCTTGGTGCAGGATCGCCATGCGGTTGCACAACTCCATTACGTCCTCGACGATGTGAGTGGAGAGGATCACGACGACCTGCTCCCCTACCTCGGCAAGAAGGTTGTGGAACCGGTTCCGCTCCCCAGGGTCAAGCCCGGCGGTCGGTTCATCGACGATCAGCAGCTGCGGATCTCCAATGAGTGCTTGTGCGATACCAAAGCGCTGCCGCATGCCGCCGGAAAACCCGGTGAGCGCCTTTTTGCGGTGCTCCCACAGATTCACGCGCGCCAGCATGGCCTCCACCCGTTCCTTGCGCTGCGCCGCATTGACGAAGCCCTTCAGCAACGCCAGATGGTCCAGCATCTCCAGGCAACTTACCCTCGGGTAGACGCCGAAGTCCTGGGGCAGATACCCCAGACACCGTCGCACTCCATCCTTGTCGCGCAAGACGTCCAGGTCCCCAAGCTGTATCTGGCCGGAATCGACCTCCTGCAGTGTGGCGATGGTGCGCATCAGCGTGCTTTTCCCTGCGCCATTCTGGCCCAGCAGGCCGTACATCCCGCAGGGAATCGTGAGGTCCACCGCATCCAATGCGCGAACGCCGTTCGCGTAAGTTTTCGAGAGTCCACGGATAACGAGTTCCATTCGTTTCTGGTGTTACGATTCTGGCATGCCGAAAAGTTCCGCAGAGGCGATGTTCACGGTCGCTTGCCCTTGCTGTCAGGCAAAGTTGAAGGTGGATCCCGTCACGCAGGCGGTGATTTCGCATGAAGAGCCGCCTCGACCGCGCACGGTCGAGGATCTGGAGATCGCCGCGAAAGCCCTCCGGGGAGAGGCGGCGCGGCGCGAGGAACTCTTCCAGCGTTCCGTTCAAGCGCACAAGTCGTCCGCTGACGTGCTCGCAAAGAAGTTCGATGAGTTGTTGAAGAAGGCGCAGTCCGATGATCCCGACAAGCCTCCGCCGAAGCCTCTCGGACTCGACTAGCTCGCGAGAGTCCTAAGCCTGCTGGGCCAGCCATGGGCGCAGGCGCTGGTCCGTGAAGTCTGCAATGCGTAGATCCACATTCTCTAAGCCCACCCGCCCGGTGTCCACGCCGACAACACGCATTCCTGCGGAGCGTGCGGCCGCCACTCCGGTCGGTGAATCCTCGAAGACGATGCATTCAGACGGGCTGACGCCCAGTAGACTGGCCAGCCGTAGGTAGATGTCCGGAGCCGGCTTGGCCTTCTCCACCTGATTGCCGTCCAAGACTGCCGCGAAGCAATCCCGGATTCCGGCGCGATCCAAGGTGAAATCGATGTTCGCCCGTTCTGCGTTGGATCCGAGCCCGATCGGTCTCCCGACGGAGCGAATGAACTCGATCGAACCCGCGACGAGGTAGCGGTCAAACTGTGGCGCCATCATCTCCCGATAGAGCGCTTCCTTGTCGGCCCCATGGCGCATGTTCTCCTCCGGCGCAATCGCGTCACCCCAGTAGTAGGCCACAATCTCATCGTTGCGGCGTCCATGCATAGCGTGTCGCAGATCATCTGTGGCAATGCCGTGGCGTTCCAAGTACAGCTTCCAGGCTTCCACGTGTAGCGGCATCGAGTCGATCACGACGCCATCCATGTCAAAAAGAAAAGTGGGCATTGATCAGAGCAGGGAACCGGGCAAACCGGCAAAGTGGCGCGCTGCTGCCGCCGTTCTCCATGTTAGGGCACCGGCCCGGCGTCTCGCCTCAAGACGCGTCGAAACGACAAGTCCCGGCGCAACATCCGGTTTTGCCTTGTCCCGTTGCAGTGTTTTGGTGCCCGATTCCGCTCCTGTTACTGCGGCACTCATCGTGTAGAAGGGTACTCCAGCGATTGAGGCTGACGATGTCCCTCCGGACAACAGGTCAGGCCACATCCAAAGACCATGAGCGTTCGGAAGTGCAGTGTGGTCCCGATCGCGGGGGCGCGCCCTTCACGTCAATCACCCCGTACATCAGGACCTCGTTCTTGTCCGAGGTCTGTTCCTCGCGGACCACCGCAAGGCCCATTTCCACTTCCCGTGCCTCGGCGGGCGTCAGCTTCAGTGTTTCCTCCAGCAAGCGATTGGACGGCTGGGCTAAGCCGACGCGGCGAAACTGAGCGACACAGCGATGCGTAGTCTGGACATTTTTCTCCCGATTCCGCCGTCAAGGAAAATCCGAGCAGGCCCAGCCAGCAGCCTTCTTGCTCGGCTGCATCCCCAAACCCCTCCCGGAACCTGTCTATAATGCAAGGCTCCTGCCACAAGGAGCTTTGGAGGGACGGTTGCAGCCTGGTAACTATTCCAATGAGGGAGGGCCTCGATTGATCGCTGGCTGTTTCGAACGGATCGGACGAATGTATCGCTCCGATACATTCCGTTTCGGGCTGTTGCTCCTGGTTTTCGGTTTCTCCGGACTCGCCCAGAACGGGGGCAGCCCAGTCACCCTGGGTGGCGCCGAGTTGTTTCGCCTTCAGGAACGCATCGGCTCCTTTAGCGTCGCCGAAAGAGCGGACGCCGTCTCCGCGCGCATCCTCGCGGTCGCCGAAGACCTCACCATTGCGCCCGAAGCCATCCGTGTGACAGAGAGCGAAGTCTCCCACGACATCGTGGTCGGGGAACGCATCCTGCTGAGCGTGACCGAGCAGGATGCCCAAGCGGCCGGAAGACCCCGCGCGGAACTCGCCCGTCTGCGGGCGGAACTGATCCGCAACGCTGTCGCCACCTATCGCGTCGAGCACAGCCAACAGCGCCTTTTGCGCGGGGGCATCGTCACCGGGATTGCAACGGTCGTCTTCGTGATGGCCTGCTGGTTCGCAGCGCGCCTGATTGTGCGCGTCGGGGGGGCCCTCAAGACCCGGCTTGCGGACACGGGTCCCGCGCAATTGAGCTGGCGCATTCTGGGCGAGGAGCGGGCGGTGCGCATCCGCCGTCTCCTGTCGAGGCTGTCGATGCTGATTGCCTTCGCCTCGCTGCTGCACATCTATTTGCTGATCGTCGCGGCACAGTTTCCCACCACCCGCCGCATGGAGATGATCCTGCTGGACCAAATCTCCCGCCCGCTGCTTTCGTTGCTCACGCAGTTCGTCTCGCAACTGCCGAACCTGATCTACGTCGCCGTGATTGGCATGCTGGCAATCGGCGTCAATAAGGCGCTTCGTCTCTTCTTTGAAAGCGTTGCCACGGAAAAGATCCACATCTCGGGCTTCTACCCGGACTGGGCGGAACCGACCTACAAGCTCACGGCTCTGGTCGTGGTCATCGCGGCGGCGATTATTGCGTTTCCCTACGTTCCAGGATCGGGATCACCCGCCTTCCAGGCCGTGTCGCTGCTGGCCGGTGTGCTGTTTTCGATCGGATCGACTTCGTTGGTTGCCAACGCGTTTGCGGGCGTCGTGCTGATCTATATGCGATCGTTCCGCGTCGGTGACCGCGTCAAGATCGCCGACACCATGGGAGACGTCGAGGAGAAGACGCTCCTCGTGACGCGCATCAAGACCGTCAAGAACGAACACATCACCGTGGCCAACTCCATGATCCTGGGCAACCACGTGATCAACTTCTCCAAGGCGGCGCAGGAAGATGGGCTGATCCTGTACACCAGCGTGACCATCGGCTACGACGCTCCTTGGCGGCTCGTTCATGAACTGCTGCTCCGCGCGGCGCAACGTACCGAGTTCGTCTCAGCAACGCCGGAGCCGTTCGTGCTCCAGACCAATCTGCACGATTCCTACGTTGAGTACCAGATCAACGTCTATACCAAGCTGCCGCGCAAGATGACCGCGATCTATTCGCAGCTCCGCGCCAACATTCAGGACTCTTTCAACGAGGGTGGCGTCGAGATCCTGTCGCCGGCGTATCACGCCGTCCGCGATGGCAACCACGTCACGACACCGAAGCGGTACTTGGCCGAGGATTACGAGGCGCCCGGTTTCCGCCTGGCCCAACCCGGGCAGCGCCAGGCGCCGTCGCAAAGTACAACCGCCGGACAGTAATCTACTTCTGCAGTGTCCGGATGTGCGCCACCAGGGCCTTTGCCTGGTCCGCCGTGATGCCCTTCTTGCCGAAAGCGTGTACCGCCTTCTTGTCGGGGCCGCCCTCCAGAATGGCCTCGGTCAGCGCCTGATCAGTGGCTTTCTTCGCCTCGGGCGCCAACAGATTGGTGCCCTTCATCGCGGCACGTCCGGCGCCGGTTGCTCCATGGCATGCAACGCACTTGGACTTGTAGAGCGCCGCCGCATCCTGCGCCATCGCAGAAAAGAGGGCGCCCGACGCGATCAGCAGCAAGCATGTCTTTTTCATGAATCGATTCTCCAGATCAAATTTCGTCCGAATACCCGACCTCCTCATCCCTGCATGGCCCACCCGAACATCGGGCAAGCCCCGAGGATGATGATGGTCAACAGCCAAAAGACGCGGATGACGATGTCGTGTCGCATCTCAGTTTCCTCTTTTACACCATGTCGAAGCGTTCGCTGAGGATGTGGTGCGGCGGAACGCCCAGCGCCGGTAGCGCTTCTCCACCGCATTCAATCATCGGTAAGCACTGGAT
>CAYNDS010000233.1:0-6958 GCA_964395885.1 uncultured Solibacteraceae bacterium
GCCTACGAGTTTCCAGATAAGGTGCAGGGGCAGCTTTCCGGCGCGACGATTGCTTCGCCCGGCTATCGCGACGTGGTGGAGCAGTTCTTCGGCGACAAGAGCATGGTGGAGACGTCCGAGAATCACATGCGCCACTTCCGCAAGCGTGGCGATGAGACGGTTGAGAAGGCGCCGCGCAACAACACCATCGATGCGATGACGGCATTCGTGCAGCGCATCACCACCGGCAAGCCGGAGAACGTCGCCATTCGCGGCGTCGAAAGCACGCTGACGGCGATCCTGGGCCGCATGGCCATGGACAAGCGGGGCGAGGTCACCTGGGACGAGATGATGCGAAGCGCCTAGCGGCTTCGATCATGCGGCGGGTCTCGACGAGCGTGGCGCGCGCGTCGCGCGATGGCACGTACTCCATGCCGATGTAGTCCGCGTAGGCGGTGGCCGAAATCGCCTCAAAGACGCGTGGGAAGTGGATCTCGCCCGTGCCCGGCTCGTGACGGCCCGGGACGTCGGCGACGTGGATGTGGCCGATCTCGGCGAGGTTTTCGCGCACCGTCTCGATCAGGTTCCCGTCCATGATCTGCGCGTGATAGAAGTCGTACAGGATCTTGACGCGGGGGCTCGCCACTTCACGCGCAATTGCAAAGGCCTCGTCGTGGTGGTCGAGGAAGTAGCGGGAGTGGTTGTCGCCCTTTGGGTTCAGCGGCTCGATCTTGGCGCGCGTGTTGATGGGTTCCACGACCAGCTTGATGCTGGCCCGTTCTGCAAGCTCGGCGGCGTGCTTCAGGCCTTCGACGATGGAGGCGTGCTGTGCTTCGCGGGTCATGCCCGGCACTCGGAAGCCCGTCAGCACGACGGCGCAGCGTGCTTCCAGTTGTTGCGCGGCTCCAAGCGATGCGCGGAGTTCGGCCAGGAAGCCATCGCGCTCGCGCGGATCGCACAAGCCCATCCCCACCGGGTTGACGCCGCGGTTGCCGACGATCGCCACGCACTCTAGGCTCAGTTGACGAGCGCGCGCGAGAGTGGCCTTGAGGTCGACAGCGCGCCAATCGCCGAACTCATACCCGTCGTAGCCGCACTCCGCGACCAGTTCCATTTGACGCTCCAGCGGCAGGCCCGGGAAGAGCGCCTCGACGCGCACGGACAGTCGCAGCGTCGCGCCGGCGGCGGCCAGCGGGAGTGTCTGGAGAAAGGTTCGGCGCAGCATGGACACGTTGGGTATATCATCGGACGCGAACGCCATGCTTGCTGCGCTCGTCTTCGCCACCTTGCTTGCCGCCGACCCTGCTTCGGTTCGCGTCATCCGCTACAGTTCCGGCCTGGATTTCACGATGGGCGAAGTGACGTCGCGGCGCATTGTGCATCCAGGGTTGGGTGCAAAGAAGACGACGCTCAACCTGTCCGTCTCCCAACCCGGCGCCGAGTTCGCCCAACATGTTCACGACTACTCCGACGACACCATCCTCGTCTTGAAGGGCGAAGTCGACTTGAAGCAGGGCGCGACGCTGCGGCGCATGACGGCGGGCGAGTGCGCCTTTGTCCCCACCGGACAGATTCACGGAACCGTGACGGCAGGTACTGGCGAGGCTGTCATGATCAGCTTTCAGAACCCGCCCGACCTGATCCTGTATGCGGGCAAGCGCGACTCGAAGAAGTCCGGCGAGGCGCCGAAGGGCGAGATCACTCCGGGTGCCGTGAAGTATGTCCGCTTTGCGGAGCGCGAGGGCGAGTTCACTTCCTCGACCATGGGTTCGATGCGCGCCGCGGGTTCATATCACACGGTGCGGCCCGGCGCGACGCTGGCCTCTCGCGCCGAGGCAGACGGTGAGCAGGTGATCTTCGTTTGGAAGGGTGAGATCACGGTGGATGACGGGAGCGGTCCCCAGCCGGCGGGGGAGCGCGATGCGATCTTCCTGCAGGGTGCGGCAAGTGTGCGCATCACTTCGGCCAGGGGTGCGGAACTGATCCGCATCCAGGCTCCGGCGGCGGCGAAGTGACGCGGCGAACGTTTGCGGCAAGTGCGGCGGCTCTCGCTGTTGCCAAGCCGATTCGGGTGGCGATGATCGGGACAGGGCACGGTCATGCCGCCAGCAAGCTGAAGGCTCTGCGCGCGATGCCGGAGTACGAGTTTGTCGCGATGGGAGAATCCGGCGCACCGGAATACGATGGGCCGGAGCGTGATCCGCGCCCGTTTCAGGCGGAGCGTTTTGTGCCTGCGCGCGAACTCATCGAAGACCGCTCGATCCAGTTCATTGCTCTGGAGTCCTCTGAGCCGGACGTGAATCTTGCCTTCGCCGAGCAGTGCGTCGCGGCAGGGAAGTTTGTCCACCTGGATAAGCCTCCGGGGTCGGACTTCGCACGCTTCCGGCGATTGTTGGAAGAAGCGCGCCGCAAGGGCGTAGTGGTGCAGCAAGGCTATCAGTGGCGCTATCACGGCGGGATGCAGACCGCGCTCGACGCCGCACGGCAAGGCTGGCTGGGGCGCGTGTATCGTTTTCGCGCAGGCATCGACAAGCTGATCGGCCGCGAAGAGCGCAAGCACCTGGCATCGTACCCGGGAGGCATGATGTTCTCGGAAGGGTGCCACTTGATTGATCGTGCCGTCGCGCTGCTCGGCAAGCCACACCGCATCACCGGTTACCTTCGGCATGAAGGGTTGGCCGACGACGGCTTGCGCGACAACAACCTGGCCGTTCTCGAGTATCCGGGTGCGCTGGCCGAGATCACAATGGCCGGCTTCGACCATGGCGGCGTCAAGCGGCGCTGGCTGGAACTCTACGGCACGAACGGGTCGGCGCGGCTGCAGTCCTATGCGCGCCCGAAGTTGACGATCGACCTGCGGGAGGCTGCCGGACCGTACCCGAAGGGCGAGACAATGCTCGAGCCGAGGGATCCGCCCGGCCTTCCCTACACGCCGGATTTCGCTGAAATGGCGGCGATCATCCGTTCCAGCGCCAAGCCGACCTACTCCGTGGAGCATGATCTGATCGCGCAGGAGACGTTGCTGCGCGCGTGCGGCATGTTCAGCTGATCGCTTCCAGCAGCCGGTCGATATCGCGATCCGTGTTGTAGATGGAGGGCGAGATGCGCAGCCGGTGCGGTGCCACCGACACGTCGACCTTTGCTGCTCGCAACCGGGCTGCCAGTTGTCCGGCATCCTTCTTTGTGAACGTCACAATCGGCGAATCGCCCTCTGGCGTCAAGGCTTCGAAACCCAGGCGCGGCATCTCGCGGCGCAGCTTTGCCAGAAGCGGCCGGCGATGGTCCACAGTCTTCTGCACGCCGCCGTTCAAGAGTAGCGGCAAGGACGCGCTCAGCGCCGCGACCGTGGTGTTCGATACGGTTCCGATTTCGAAGTGCCCGCCCGCGCTGGAAGCGGCAGTCCACTCGAAGACTTCTTGTCCGGGCGGGTCGTGCGGGAACAGGTGGTAGTCCATGCGGGTCAACTGCCGGTACCCATAGTGGGGGCGCCGCAGCCGCTCCAGCAGTTCCTGCCGAACGTATAGGAATCCGAGACCCATGTCGCCCATCAGCCACTTGTAGCTGGAGCAGGCGGCGAAGTCGACGCCGGACGCACGGACATCAATCGGGACTGCCCCCGCAGCCTGAATGATGTCGGCGTACACCAACGCTCCTTTGGAGTGGGCAAGATCGCACAGCGCTTTCAGATTGTGCGCGAACCCGGTCATCATCGCGACAGCCGAGACCGCGACCAGTTTGGTGCCGGGTCCGATCGCTCGCTCCATGTCCTCTAAGTCGATGCGCCAAGCCCGCGGACGCACGATCTTGAGCGGCATTCCGCCGTTTGCCAGCTCTCCGTACAAGTAGAGCGATCCTTCAAAGTGAAGGGCATCGGTGACCACCCCGCCCCTGCCGTCCAATTGAAGGGCGTGGGCAATCGCATTCTCGCCAGCCATGGTGCTGGGCGTGAAGGCGATCTCGTCCGGCCGCGCATTGATCAGCTTGGCGAAAGTTTCTTTCACGGCCCGCTGTTGCCGGGCGGAGTAGTCGGGAATGTCCAGCCCGCCGCGAGTCTTGTAATCAAGGTACTCGAGCACGGCCTTTCGCGACTGCTCACTCATCGGGTGCCAACGGGCGTTGTTCAGACACGTTTCGTGTTCCGCGACGGTGAAGTCAGCCCGCAGCGTCGTTGCCCGAGCGGCCAATCCGGCAGAGGCGGCACCCAGCCAGGTGCGACGCGTCATCCCTGCACCAACTGCCAGGGCTGCGGCTCAATCTTGAAGCAGGCGGGATACGGGCCCGCCGCAGAGGCTTCCACGACAAGGTGCCGGGCCTCCTGTTTGTGCTTCAACGCGGCGCCGCTGCCGAGTTGTGTGATGCGCGTTCCTTCGGCGGCCCACACATTCGGAATCCGCACGGTGCCCGTCTGAGGCGTCATGGTGAACGCGTAGACTGCGTTGCCCTTCCGTGTGAACCGAACTTCCGTCGCCCCATCCTTTGACGACGCACGGTTCCAGGGCTGGGTGTCAAAGATGCCTTCGCCGTGGACCGCAATCCACTTGCTGAGTTCCCTCAGCCGGTCACGCTGAATGTCGCTGATGGTGCCGTCGGGTTTCGGTCCGACATTGAGCAGTAGGTTGCCGTTCTTGCTGACGATGTCGACCACGAGTTGAATCAGCTTGTCCGAAGCGATGACATGCTCCGGCCCTTCGGCCTGGTTGTAGCCGAAGCTGAAGCCGAGTCCGCGGCAGCTCTCCCACTTCTTCTCGACGATGGCGTCGTAGCGGGAGTACTCGGGAGTGGTGAAGTCGGTCCATTCCACGCCGAAGCGGTTGTTGACCAGGCCGTCGGGCTGCTGATTGTAGAACTCGGAAAAGATCTCGGCGATCTTGCCGGCCTTGGGATAGCCGATGTCGCCCCACAGGATGGCGGGCTGGTAACGCTGCATGAGTTCGCGCAAGTGGGCGTCGGCGTAGGCGGCGTACTCTTCGGTCTGGGGGATGTTGGACATCAGCGTGGGCAGGCTGCTGACCGGCTTGTCCTGGAACGTCCAATCCAGACCGCCGGAGTAGTACAGGCCCATCCGCATGCCTTTGGCGCGGACGGCGGCACTGAGGTCCCCGACAATGTCGCGTTCCGAGTTCACGCCCTTCTGTCTGGGATTGACCACCTTGCTGGGCCACAGCGTGTAGCCGTCGTGATGTTTGGTGGTGAGGACGACGTAGCGGGCGCCAACGCTCTGAAACAACGATGCCCAATCTGCCGGTTGCCACTTCCGTGATTCACGCTGGAAGGCTTCGCCGAAGCGGTAATAGTCGTAGTCGGCGCCATAGGTCTTGGCGTGGTGCTGATAGGTCTTCGATTCCTTGAGGCGGAGCGAGTTCAGGTACCACTCGGCGTAGGGATTCTGGTAGAACCATTTGCTCCAGTCAACGCTGCCGAGCTCTCCGGTCGGGGGAGCCCATGCTGGGACGGAATAGAGCCCCCAATGGATAAAGATCCCGAGTTTGGCGTTGGAATACCAGGCCGGCAGGGGATGGCGCTTCAGAACCTCCCACTTCGGTTCGTATCGCGACGGCGGACCCTGCGGCGGGAACTGCGCCTGGACGCTAAGAGAGCCGGAAGCGAGGACGGCGGAAGACGCCTTCAGGAAGGTTCGTCGGCTGGTTGGCATAACGAGATGCTATACCCGATTCGGCCAAGCGAAGGGCGGGGGAGTGCAACGGCGCTGCGACGGCAGGCAGGCCGGGGAGCCGACAAACTGTGCCAGGAACGTTTAAAACAAGGGCGAGCGATCCTGTTTTGGCACAAAAACGCGTCCGGAGGCTGATTTTTCGGCCTCCGGGAACGATTCTCTCTTTACAAGCTCGCGACACGCCTGTATCATGAGCACGAATGGAGCTCGCGGAAGGCTGAAAAATCAGGCTTGTGCGAAGCTCCGCATGGGACATCGATTTCCGTAAAGGAGCAACATGGCAGATCGTATGACACAAGCCGCGCTGGTGACCCTGCTCTCTGAGCAGGTCGGGGTGACGAAGGCACAGGGCAAGCTGTTCCTCACCAAACTGCATGAGATTGCGGTGAAGGAAGCGAAGAAGACGGGCGAGTTCACCATTCCGGGCATCGGCAAGGTGGTTCGCCGGGAGAGCAAGGCGCGCATGGGCCGGAATCCCGCGACTGGCGAAGCGATCAAGATCCCGGCCAAGAAGACGGTAAAGGTGCGTGTGGCGAAGGTCCTGAAGGACGCCATCGTTCCGCCGAAGAAGAAGTAGTCCTCCTCCGAACGCAAACCTCCGACACATTAAAAAACCCCGCGGCGGCGCGATGCCTCGCGGGGTTCTTTTTTCGCCGAATACGGGCCGCCTCAAACCGCGGGCGGCACCGGGGAAGCCTTACGCCTGCTTCTTTTCCTCGGGTTTGTCTTCGCTTTTCAAGGCGTTCTTGAAGTTCTTGATGCCTTCGCCCAAGCCCTTTGCCACCTCGGGAATCTTGCGCCCGCCGAACAAGAGAACGGCGACCGCGAGAATGATGAGCAACTCAGGCAAACCGATTGACCGCATAGGGCCTCCTTACAAACTCATCCTATTGTTACGATTTCTCCTGCCCGGCGCAACCTCCCGTTAGAATGGTCGGGTGCCGCCCCGGAAACCGGCCCGCAAGAAATTCGATTCCCGTGCGGGAGCGCGTGCCATCGCCCGTGAGCGTGTGGGCACGGTGAAGGCGACGAAAGTGGTAGTCTCGAAACTCGACAAACCGCCCAAGCACAGGAAACAGGTAGAGGAACAGGAATGAAAACGGTTCTGGCCGTACTGGCCGCCGCGTGCGCGCTACAGGCTGAAGTGAAGCTTTTGACCAACTTCACACTGATTGACGGAACGGGCAAGCCCGCGCAGCCTGGCATGTCGATGACCGTCACCGACGGACGCATCACGCGGATCGGCAGGGGTCTTAAGGCGGCCGGCGCCGAGGTCATCGACCTGAAGGGCCAGTTCGTCATCCC